>JBFIHF010000609.1:0-2880 GCA_041601915.1 Bradymonadaceae bacterium | reverse complement strand
TGGTGCTCGGCCGCTTGATGGGCGAGCTTGCGCGACTCGGCGAACCGGAAAAGCGGACGCTGACGATCGAGGTCGGGATTCAGAACTCCGGTCTCGGTCTGGTCCTGATCTTCTCGTTCTTCGACGGGATGGGCGGCATGGCCGTCGTCGCGGCGTTCTGGGGGATCTGGCATCTGATCGCCGGCGTGGTGCTCGCAACGTACTGGCGCCGGCGGATCCCCAGCCCCGGACCGCGTCTGGAGCGGACGGTGGATGACTGATCGACACGCGGTTTGTGGCGCGATACAGTCCCGCGGTCCGAATGCCGTCGAGGCTCCATGGGTAGCGAACGTAAGCGAATGACACGGGAACAGCGTCGCGAAGACCGCCGCGATGCGCTGAAAGCAGCAGCCGCCGATGTGTTCGCGGAGTTCGGCTACCACGCCGCGAAGGTCTCCCAGATCGTGGAGCGCGTCGGGGTCGCCCAGGGCACGTTTTACCTCTACTACGAGAGCAAACAGCAGATTTTCGGCGAGCTGCTGGAAGACTTCCTGACGCTGGTCGTGGAGACGGTCGCCGGCTGGGAGCCGGCCGATCTCGACAGTCGCGAAGTGTTCCACGCCGAGCTCACGCGCGTCGGCGTGATGCTCACTCAGGTCACGCTGGATAATCAGGCCCTCGCCTCGATTTTCTTCCGCGAAGCACTGGCCGTCGCGCCGGAGTTCGACGCGATGATCCACGAGTTTTACGACACGCTCGCCGCGATGCTCACCGACTTCAACCGCATCCTGTGCGAACGCGGGCTGATCAAGCCCGCGAACTTCAAGGTGCTGTCGTACATGACGATGGGGATGGTCGAGCGCATCATCCAGGAGTACGTCGTCGCCGGATCGCTCGGTGACGTCGAACCGCCCGAGATCGTCGATCACCTCGTCATGCACTTTCTGTACGGCACGACGGAGACGATGCCCAAGGGAGCTTCCGAGGGGACCTGATCGATGGGAATCATGGACGCATTTGCCAGCCGGAGCGAACTCGACGGCCAGATGGGAAAGGATCCGCTGGTGCTGATCCTCACCAATTGTTCGCCGGCGGAGGCAGACTCCCTGGCGTCGACGCTGGTCAAAGAGCGGCTCGCCGCCTGCGTGAACGTCGTCGCGGGCGTGAAGAGTTTTTACGTCTGGGAAGGGCAGTACACCGAAGACGCGGAGAGCACATTGCTGATCAAGACGATCGAGCACCGCATCGACGCGCTGGTCGTGCGGTTGCGAGAACTCCACTCCTACACAGCCCCCGAGATCGTGCTGGTCAAGCCCGGTGGCGTCGATCCGCGGTACCTCGCCTGGGCGCGTGAGTCGACGGCCGAGGTGAACCGATGAGGCCGCCCGAGTCACCCGCGAGCACACGTCGGCACTCCGAGGCCGAACGCACCGACCGTTGGGTCGTGCGCCTCGGCGCCGAGCCTTGGCCAGCCCACGAAGTCGGCGGAAAGGCCAACGGTCTCGTCACGCTCGCGCGGGCAGGAATGCGCGTTCCCGCCGGATTCGTGATCACCGCGCCGGCGTTCAAGCAAGCCGTCGAACAACTGGTGGCGGACGTGACGACTCTGGCGGGGCTGCGCGCAGCCCTCGCCAGCGCCGAGCTGCCCGTCGCGCTGGTCGACGAAGTCTCCGCGGAGCTCGCCAACCTCGGGTCGGGTCCGTGGGCCGTGCGCTCGTCGGCCCTCGAAGAAGACGGAGCCGACCAGAGTTTTGCGGGACAACATCGGACCGTGCTCAACGTCGCCAGCCGTGCGGGCGTATTGGACGCGATCCGCGAGGTCTGGGCCGGCACGCTTGAAGAGCGCGCGTTGCGCTATCGGACTCGCCTCGCCGTCGACGCCGTACCGGCGGGGATCGCGGTCGTCGTCCAAGAGATGGTGCAGCCGGATTCGGCCGGCGTCACGTTCACGCGGGACCCCACCGCGCCACGCTCCGACGAGGCCGTCGTCTGCGCGGCGCGCGGACTTGGCACCCGCGTGGTGGGTGGCGGGGCGTGCGACACCTACTACATCGAGCGCCCGTCCGGCTATCTGCGCCGCAGCGATCTCAACGAGAACGTGCTCTCCCCCGAGGCGCTCGGGGAGATGGCGCGCGCCTGCGAGCGCGCCGAGCGCGCGTTTGGCGGTCCGCTGGACCTCGAGTGGGCCCGCGTCGGCAGCGAGTACACCTTCTTGCAGGCGCGTCCGATCACGGGCGATGCGGCGCAGCAGGCGTCGGTGTGGACGAACTCCAACGTCGGCGAAGCGCTGCCCGGCGTCGCGACGCCGCTGACCTGGAGCGTGATTCGGCGGTTCAGTCGTCGCGGATTCGAGCGCGCATTCGGCACGCTGGGGCTCGACGTGCCCGCCGACTACGAGCTCGTGGGCAGTTTCGCGGGTCGCGTGTACCTGAACCTCACGCAGTTTGCCGAGATCACGTCCCAGATCCCGATCCTCTCCCCGGACACGCTCTTCGAGATGGCTGGCGGCGGTGGCGTCGAGCTCGTCCGGCACGTCTACGACAAGCGCGACCCCGGCGGGTTTCTGATGCGACTGCCGGCGACGATTCCGCGCATCGTTGCGAGCCAGCTCGCGATGCCCGCCGTGGCCCCACTGTGGAACACGCTCTTCGAGACCTGGACGCAGAGCTTCTTTGCGCGAGATCTCGAGCCGTTGAACCACGAAGCACTCGGCGACGAGCTCGATCGCCTCGATCGGATGTTCGATCTCAACGGCGAGTTCATGCTCGCCTGCGCCTCGAATTTCCTCATGAGCTACGCCGTGGTACGCGAAGCGCTGCGCGCCCTCGGCCGTGTCGAGGTCCATGGCCGCGAGCAAGAGATGCTGCGCGGCCTCCACGTGCCGAGCGCCGAAGCGGGCCT
>JBFIHF010000608.1:0-2893 GCA_041601915.1 Bradymonadaceae bacterium | reverse complement strand
CACGTTCGACGTGTAGTAGAGCACGTAGCCCGACGCGAGCCCGACCATCAGGACGCTGAACAGCAAGCCGAGATGGAAGCCAAAGATCGCGCCGGCGACGATGCTGCCCATCGCGAGGAAGCCCGCGACCATCAGCCCCGTCCGCAGGAACGAGAAGTCTTTCTTCGTAACGAACACCGCGACCGTCAAACCGGCGAACACGATCAGCGTGGTCATTCCGGCCATCGGAATGACCTCGGGGCTGGAGTAGTTCGCCGCGACGAAGAGCAGCGGGATGAAAATCACCCCCTGCGCGGCGACGTACAGGCCGAGGCCGGCGTACTGCATGCCCACGGAGGTGTCCGACATCGCCCACTTGTTCGCGATGTGCCCGACGAGCATGAACGCTCCGAGCACGACGAGCCAGCCCCACTGGCCACCCATCGTCAGCATGCCCGCCATCTGATCGGCGATTCCGGACTTGAACAGGGCGAACTCGAGACCGATGAACGCCACCACAGCGCCGAGCAGGTGGGCGTAGGTGCGGCGGATGAAGTTCACGCGCGCTTCAATGTCCGACGAACTGACGGAATGCATGTTTTGCATCATGTCTGATTGCTCCAGTTGATGACGTTGTCTGCCGAATCTTCTAACAGAACTGTACAACACTCGAAACGTTCCGCCTGCGAAAACGTCGCCCAAGGCCCGGTGATTCCCGTCTGGTGCGCGCTTCTTTGCATTCCGTCCGACACGCGGCTTGACAATGGGGATCGCGTCGAGTGTGCTGATCCCCGCAGTAGACCAGCACGGACGCTGATATGACCAGCAGTTACAACGCCAGCGACATCGCGATCCTCAGTGGCCGCGAAGCGGTTCGCAAACGCCCCGGCATGTACATCGGCGGCACGGGGAAACCCGGGCTGCACCACCTCGTGTGGGAGATCGTCGACAACGCGGTCGACGAGGCGATGAACGGGCACGCCACCACGATCGAGGTCACGCTCGACGCCGATTTGCAGACCGTGCATGTCACCGATAACGGGCGCGGGATCCCCGTCGACGCGCACAAGGACGGGCGCAGCGCCCTCGAGGTCGTGTTCACCACGCTTCACGCCGGTGGCAAGTTCGACAACGCGAGCTACGAGACGGCGGGCGGCTTGCACGGCGTAGGAGCCGCGGTCGTCAACTCGCTGAGCGAAGAGCTCATCGCGCGCGTCAAACGGTCCGGGCAGCTGTTCGAGCAGCGCTTTCGCCGCGGCATCCCGGTCGGGCCGGTCGAGCCCGTCGAGACGGATGTCGAGGTGCGCGGAACCGGAACCGAGGTCGTGTTTCGCGCCGACCCCGAGATTTTCGAAGAGACGGAGTTCGACCCCGAGCTCATCGCGGGGCGCCTCGAGATCGCGAGCTACCTGCATCGTGGCGTACGCATCGTCTTCCGCAACAAGAAGACTGGCAGCTACCACGAGTTCAAGCACGAAGGCGGGATCCGCGACTTCCTCGACAAGATCCAGAAGCAGTCCAAACAGCCGCCGATCCATACCGACGCGATCGTCGTGTCGCAGGACGGCATCAACGGCCGCGTGAAGCGCATCGAGATCGCGCTGCAATGGACCGAGGACACCCGCGAGGAGATCCTCACCTTCGTGAACGGCATCCCGACCATCGAAGGCGGCACCCACGAAGCCGGCTTCAAAGACGGCATCAACAAGGCTCTGCGCGCCTGGTTCGAGACGCACGACGTCGCGCCGAAGTCGCTGGTCGTGAGCTCGGACGACATCCGCGAAGGTGTCAAAGCGATCGTCAGCGTGTTCATGCCCGAACCGGAGTTCGAGGGACAGACGAAGGGCAAGCTCAACAACCCCTACGTGAAGAACTACGTCTCCAACATGGCCCGCCAGGAGATCGAGCAGTACCTGCACACGCATTCCAACACCGGTCAGGCCGTCGCCCAGCGGATCATCGCGGCGGCCAAAGCCCGCGCGGCCAGCCGCGCAGCGAGTCAGAAAGTCTCGCGAAAACGCGCCGTCTCCCATCGTCTGAATCTGCCGGGAAAACTCGCCGATTGTTCGTCGACGGACCCCGCGGAGAGCGAGCTGTTCATCGTGGAGGGCGATTCGGCCGGTGGCAACGCCAAGCAAGGCCGCGACCGGCGCACGCAGGCGATCCTGCCGTTGCGCGGCAAGGTCCTCAACGCGGAGCAGGCCTCGACCGCGAAAGTCACGGGCAACAAGGAACTCGCCGACATCGTCGACGCGCTCGGCTGCGGGCTCGGTGACCACTTCGACGCCGACAAGCTGCGGTACCATCGCGTGATCTTGCTGATGGACGCCGACTCCGACGGCCATCACATCGCGACGCTGCTGCTGACGTTCTTCTACCGGTACATGCCGGAGCTGATCCATCGCGGCCATCTGTACATCGCGCAACCCCCGCTATACCGGGTCGATCACGGGTCCGAGACGTTCTGGGCCCTCGATGACAAGCGGCGCGACGAGATCCTCGCGAAGTTCGAGAACTCGCGGAAGAAGGTCAACGTGCAGCGCTTCAAGGGTCTCGGCGAGATGATGGCGAAGACGCTGAAGGAGACGACGCTGGACCCGGAGGTCCGCCGCCTGCTTCAGGTTCAGGTGCTCGAAGAGAACTACTTCGACACCAACCAGGTCATCTCCGACCTGATGGGCAAGGACGCCTCCGTGCGGTTCGACTTCATCATGGAGAACGCCGAGAACCTCGATGAGCTGGACCTCTAGCGCCGTCTCTTAGGTGATCACTTAAGGTGCAAAAGATCCGCTGGTCTGCTGGTCCGCTGGTCTGCTGGTCCGCTGGTCTGCTGGTCGCCGGTCAAATTCAAACTAAGACCCACACTCGGTTCATGGAGCCACCACGCGAAGCGTCGAGCAACCTCGAGCCTGCT
>JBFIHF010000607.1:0-2910 GCA_041601915.1 Bradymonadaceae bacterium | reverse complement strand
GGCCGCGTGATGAAGGACATCCCGTCAATCGCGGCTTCGATCCCCTTGGAGATCACCTTCGCGTTGGCGTCATGTGACTTCGTGGCTTTGAAGACCATGTCCTTCTTCGGCACGGCGAAGCCGAAGGCGGGCACGAGCACGAGAACCAGAACAACGAGGAGTTTGCGCATGGCTTGCCGTCCAGAGTGAGCAGAGGCGCCAACTTAGCATGGATCGGAACGCTTCGAAAAGTCGGTGGGCGGCGCCGGCCGTGCGGCCCGTAGCTTGCCGGACCGCGCGGTGATTGACGTAGGCGCCCCGTCCCCACATCATTGAGCGACCCAATACGAATACTGACATCATCGGACGAGCAACATCTGAGGCCGAGAGCGATCGAGCGGGGCGCGTACTAATTGTCGATGATGAGCCCCAGGCACGGGAGGCTCTCACGGCCCTGCTGCGTATGAATGGTCACGAGGTGCGTGCTGCCGCCGACGGCCGCAAGGCGCTGCGCTTCGTCACCGAGTGGCAGCCCGATGTTGTCCTGACGGACATCCGCATGCCCGCGATGGACGGCATCGATCTGCTGCAACGCTCCAAAGAGGTGCTGGCCGACGTCTCGTGCGTCATCATGACCGCCTACGGTTCGATCGAGGTCGCCGTCGACGCGATGCGGTCTGGCGCGGACGACTTCCTGACCAAGCCCCTGGATCTGGACTCGGTGAAGTTGGTGATCAACCGGGCGCTTCACGGCGTCGAGCAGCGCCGTCGGCTCGGCGTCCGCTCGGTGCCGGTCGCCGCTCCGTCACCTGAAGTTCTGGGTCACGACGCGCGGCTGCTCGGGGTGCTGCAGACCGTGGACCGAGTTGCCGCATCCACTGCGGCGATCCTCATCACCGGCGAAACGGGGACCGGGAAGGAGACGATCGCGCGGCGCGTCCACGCCGCCAGCGACCGCGCCCAGATGCCGTTCGTGTCCGTGCACTGCGCGGCGAGGAGTGCCAAAGAGCTCGAGGTCGAGCTGTTTGGTGAGCGTCGAGGCGGTGTTCGTCACCGCGGGCGGCTCGATGAGGCCGAGGGCGGCACGCTGTTCCTGCGAGAGATCGGCGCGCTCTCACTGCCGCTGCAAGTGAAGCTGCTCCATCTGCTCCAGGCGCGCGAGTTCACGCGCGTCGGCGATCCGGCGGTGCTCTCGGCGGACGTGCGCGTCATCACGTCGACGGAGGTCGATCTGTCCCGCGTCGTGCACGCCGGTCGGTTTCGCCAGGATCTGTACTATCGCATCACGGTGATCGAACTCGAACTGCCGCCGCTGCGGGAGCGGCGCGCGGACATCGCGACCCTCGCTCGTCACTTCGTGGCGAGGTACGCCGCGCCGAACGCTCGTGCGATCTCGGGCATCGACGACGAATCACTCGAGGCGCTGAAGGCCTGGGAGTGGCCGGGTAACGTTCGGGAGCTGGAGACGGTCATCGAACGGGCCGTCGTACTCTGCGAAGGGGCCTCGCTGACGACGCGCTGCCTCCCCCTTGCACTCACGGGTCGATCCAGTGGGGCGAGGGCCGTCGGGGCGCACGTCGGCGGAACAACGCTGGCCAATCTCGAACGCGTGGCGATACTGGAGACGTACAGGTCGACCGGGGGCAACACTCAGGCGACCGCCAGGATTCTGGGCATCAGTCAACGCAAGGTGCAGTACAAGCTCAACGAGTATCGGGCCACCACTGGTGATCCCGAGTCCTAACATGAGGATCGATCTATGAGTGTCTTGGTTGCTTCGGATCTCTCGGAACACTCTCAGGACGCGGTGCGCTGGGCCTCGGCGTATGCGACCGAGCACCAGACCCCGCTGCACATCTGTCACATCATCGATACCCTCGGTGAAGACGAGCTGTGGACCGCGTTGTTCGACGCCCCCGACAAGCTCGAGGAACGCATCTTGCGCACCGCGGCAGAGCGCGTACGCGCGTTCGCGAACGACTCTCTCGACGGCTTTGAGTCGCCCAATGATCGGCATGTCTTGATCGCCGTCGGCACACCGCACGTCGAGATCGACAAGTTCGCCCGAGAAAAGCAGGCGGAGCTGATTGTCTGCGGCACCTCGGGGCATGGCCGGCTTCGAAACATGTTGTTCGGATCGACCGCGCATCGGCTGACCCACGCGACACACCGGCCCCTGCTGTTCGTGCCCGAATGCGGCCATCTTCCGCCGGCCAAGCACGTCCTCGTCGCGGTCGATTTTTCAGAGTGCAGCCAGGCTGCGCTGCGCTGGGCGGCGAGCGCCGCCTCGCGCTGGGGGAGCTCCGTGACCGCGGTCCACTCGCTCGGCGTGAGCGCGATGGCCGCCGGTTACGAGCAGCCCGAAACGTTCGCCCCGATGGTCGATGTGCTCGTCGGACAACGCGAAGACGCACTCGGGCGCCAGTTGGCCGACCACAGTATCGTTGGCTCCGTGGTCATCTCCCGGCTGCCTCCGGGGCTTGCGATCGTGGAGACGGCGGCCGAAGTGGGGGCCGATCTCATCGTGATGGGGACCCACGGTCGGGGCGCGGTCGGCCGGTTGCTGCTCGGCTCCGTGGCGCTGCGCGTACTGCGTCAGACGAAGGTGCCGGTGGCGACGATCCACGCCAACACCAAGGAATGAGCCCTAGCACGCTGCGGGAAAACTCGCGTCGGCGTCTGGGCGGCTCGCCGGCGCGATGTCTTCGTCGCCTTCACCCCAAGAGTACTTCTTCGCAGGCAAGCCTGCTCAGGGCGCGCTCGACGATGCTACAGCATCGCCTCACTGCGACGACGTCGACCTCCCACCGGCGCATCCGCCCAGAAAACCTGACGAATCGAGCCGCGTGGAGGACGAGGAGGCGTGACGACGCGATGCTTCAGCATCGTGGAGGAGCGACGACGAAGTCATCGTCGCGGCTCGTTCGTCAG
>JBFIHF010000606.1:0-2910 GCA_041601915.1 Bradymonadaceae bacterium | reverse complement strand
TCGTAGCCGAGGATCTGTCGGCCCAACGCCCGGACCGCCCGCGCCCACCGACTGTGGATGCGGCGCGAGTACTGGTACTCGGACGGTACCGTCGCGCGACCTTGTGGGGGATCCCCGATGTGCATGCGAAGTCTCCCGGAGGTTCCATCGAGCCTGCGGCGCGAGCGCCCGACATCAGTCTCCAAGCAGCATCACGACGCCGTCGGTGCCTACCGCGATGCCGCCCCGACCATCCATCCAACCCCAGACGTCCTGCATCACCGGCGAATCGTCGTGGATAATCTGCCACTCGCTGCCATCGAACTGCACGATTCGCCGAACGTCGACCTGCTGAAGCCCATACCCGAACGTGGCATCGCCGATCCACGCGTTGGCCGAATTGATCCCCTGCTGCGTCGGCACCACTTCGGTCCAGCTGCCGGTCGTCGTTCGATACACGCCCGCGCCCTCGCCCTGCACGCCCCAGAGCTGCCCGTCCACGCAGTAACTCTCGTGCACCCCGTGGTCGACATCGGACCGGTTCCATTGCGACCCGTCCCAGCGCAGCACCACGGACCGACCGTTGAAGAACCACAGTTCGTCGCCCTCGCCGGCGAACATCGCTCGAGCACTCCCGCCGCCGAACTCGGTCTCGGGGAAGGTGTCCCACTGGCCGTCGCGAAACCGCACGATGTCCGCGGCGGCGAACCACATGTCGTCGCCCGTGCGGTGGATGTCTCGCCAACGCCAACCCTCACCGCTGGGGAGCGGAGGGGTATGTGACGTGAGCTCGGTGCCGTCGAAGTGCACGAGCCACCCGTCGCGACCGCCCACCCAGACGTCCTCGGGACCGGAGGCCCACACCGCGGAGCCAGCGCCCGGCAACTCCGCAACCTCGTTCCAGAGCGCCCCGTCGAAATGGTGGAGCGTACCGCCGGCCTCGACTGCCCAGGCGTCGGTCGGTGAAACCCAGAAGACGTCCGACGCCTCGGTAACGCTCGCGTTCCCCACGCGATCGCGGCCTCCGTCGGGCGTCCAGTGATCGACCCCCACCGCGATGCTCGTCCCCACAAACCACAGCTCGTCCGCACGTTCTGACCGCATCCAGCGCAGCGGCGCGCGCGGAAACGGCGCATAATCCCACTCGAAGCGGAAGTCATGCGCCTCGGTCCAGCCGTCGAAGTCTCCCTGGCGCAGTATCCCGTCCGCGCCAAGCGCCCAAACGCCGCCCACGAAATCGCGTTCCAGCTCGATCGCCGGCGGCGAGCCGGCCAGCCGGTGTGACCACACATCGCCGTTCCAATGCAACAGCTTACCCACGCCCAGGTAGACGTCGTCGGGGGCCAACACGAGCGCGTCCTGAACGTCCTGCGTCCCCTGCACAAGCCCGAGCGCCTCCCACTCTTGGCCGTCGTCGGAGACCAGCACTCGGCCGCCACCCGTCAACCACGCCTTGCCTTCGCACTCGACGAGCGAAGCGGGATTGAGCAACCGCTCCGAGACCAGCGCGGTCTCCCAGCCCGTCCCGTCGAGCGTCTGGCGATCCACGCGGTCGTCGCTCAGCGCGTAGACGCGATCTTGAAACGAACCGATCGCATCGTAGTTCACCGCATCGAGCCCCGTGCTCACGCTCTCGAGCGCCGTACCGTCCCAGTGCAGGATCGTGCCCTGCTCGCCGACGATCCACACGTCGTCGGTTGCGGCGCCCCACACCGCGGTCAGCCGCGCCTCGGTCGGCGAGTCCAGAAACTGCCACGACTCGCCGGAGCCGCGCACCACGGCTCCGCCGAACCCAACCGCCCACCAGTCGCGCCGTGAGGTCCCCCACACGCCGTACAGTGCCTCGACCGGAACCTTCAGCTGACAAGCGCCATCCGCGCATTCTCCGGGTGTCGAATTCACGCCCGCGTCACCGTCATCGCGGGCCTTCGCGCGGTCTTTCCCGCACGAGCACACGGCACACGCCAAACCCAACATCAGGACCAACCGAAACATATCCATCCGCCGATGTTAGCAGAGTTCGGACGGAGAGGAAGGACACCAGTCGGTGTGGAGCTTCGCTGACCGTTAGCGCGCGGCCAATTCGATGAAGCGCTCCTCGTTCCAGCCCTGCATGACCTGACGATCGTGGCCGATGACGAAGGTCGGTACCCCTCCGCTGGTGCGACCCGCGCGTCGCAGCGCCTGCGACCACTCCATGGCCACCCGGTCGTCGTCCACATCGCGCTTCGTGTACGAGACTTGATTCGCGTCCATCCACTTCATGGCGCGGCGGCACCACCCACACGTGGTCACGTAATAGAGCGTCACCGGCTTCCACTGCCGCCCGCCGGACGGTTGGGCGGCCCCGCGCGACCTCGGTCGGTCGGCCGAGTCGCCACTGATGCTCACGATCTCGATCGTGGGGGGCGCGGCGGCCTGCGGCTTGCTGCTCGGCTTGCGGCCTTTCGACTTTTTCGGGACTGCGATCTCGGCCAGCGCGGCGACGACCCCCGCGGACGCGTCCACATCCAGCGCGAGATAGGTCGCGGTCCAAGCAGCGGTGGACGCCTGTTCGAGCGTTTCACGCTTCACGAGTCGGGCGACGGAGACGCGATCATCGCTCGCGGACGGCACGAGGCCGTAGAGCTCGCCTTCGGGAGCGGTCGTGCGTTCGGCCAGCAGCACGGACGCCAACTCCACCATGAAATCAGGCACGTCCGAGCGCTTGGCCACGACCACCGGTCGCGCGTCCTCGTCGAAGTACATGTACCTCGCATGCGTCGCCTGAGTCGGAAACTGGATCTCGGCGGGCGGAGGCTCAGCGGCCGCAGGGACGGGCGGTGGGGAGTCGCAGCCCGTCGTCCAAAGCGCCAGCATCAGAAGCATGCCGACGGCCTGTTCGGTTCGTCCGGTCGCGCGCATCTCGTCTCCCCGATTGAAAATTTGCCG
>JBFIHF010000605.1:0-2934 GCA_041601915.1 Bradymonadaceae bacterium | reverse complement strand
TTCGACGAAGGCGAGGATCGCGGACTCACCGAACTGGGCCGGCAGGTCGTCGCGCGCGCCAACGAGCTCGGAATGCTGGTCGACGTGTCGCACTGCAACGAAGCGACGACGCTGGAAGCGGCCCGGCTCTCGTCGAAGCCGGTCGTCGCCACACACGCGAACGTACGGAACGTCGTCGACGTCATGCGCAACAAATCGGACGCCGAGATTCGCGCGATCGCCGAGTCGGGCGGCGTGATCGGGGTCACGCCAATTCAGTGGATGACGACTGCAGACGAAGCGCGCGCGACGGTGGATCAGCTCGTCGACCACATCGACCACATCGTGGAGTTGGTCGGCGTGAACCACGTCGCCATCGCGTCCGACAGCCGCATCGACGGCTGGGAGACAGACAGCAACCATCGGCCCGGCGCCCAGCTGAACTCCGCCGAACGCTGGCGCCACCTCACACAACGGCTGCGAACTCGCGGCTACTCGGAGGTCGAGATCGCCGCGATCGTCGGCGGGAACATGCAGCGGGTCTTACTGCAGACGCTCAGGTAGAGCGTAGATCGCGGCGCATCACGAGCGCGTCTTCGTCATGCTGGTAGTACCCGCGCACCCGACCAATCACCTCGTAGCCGAGGGTCTCGTAGAACCTCAGCGCGGCGCGGTTCTGCGCGCGCAGCTCGAGTTCGACCGCACCGACTCCCGCGACGAGCGCGCACTTGTGATGCCAGTTCAGGAGCTCGGTTCCCAGACCCGTCCGGCGCGCGCTCGGGTGCACGGCCAGCAGCAGCAGGTGCGCAACATCGTCGCCGTAGCCCGCGACGGCAAAGCCGACCACCGGCTCGTCGGGCCGCGTGGCGACCACACCCAGCACGTCCTTGCGGGCGAGGGTCTGCGCGACGCGCCGCGCATCCCAGGTCCAACGATGGCCACGCTGGACTTCATCGCGAGCGAGCTTCGCGATGATCCCCACATCGCGCGGTTTCGCTGTTCGCAGTGTGAGGAGTTCAGTCATGTCTACAGAATGCGCGAACCGTCCGATTCATTCGTCCTGTTTCGACGCGGCGCCGACATCCTCACGACCATGACCGCCCCGAGCGGCCGAGAAATGAGCGGCTTCATCGTGCCGTCCTCCGCGCCGGCGTACGGCTAAACCCCAGACCAACAAGATGGCGACCGGCCACGGGGTAGCACCCGTCGACGCACATCCCTTGCATGTCTGCTCCGTTCGCGCGCCGGACGTGAGCGCGGGTTGCTCTTGCGTCGCCGTAGACGGTGCCGATGGGTCCGCCGGCGGGCCCTGCCACGGTGGGAGTTCCCCGTTGTCTGGGGCGGACAACTTGGGCATCGGCGGCATCCGGGCGCCACCGAAGAGTTGCGCACCGTCCTGCAGGGGCGGGAAACAGAGGTCTTCGATCCATGCCGCGCGACGCTCGGCGACGTCGACCAGTTTGCTGGTCGAGTCGGGGAGCATGCGACTCGTGTTTGAGCCCTCGCTGTGCAGATAGGTGACGCTCAGGTCCCGGTGCGCAGCGACGGCGAATCTGGAGATGAGGCGCCCGACCCGCGGATCCACGGCATCGCTGCGTATGGTGCCGCGTGTCATGATGAGCTCCCCACGGACATCGGGCGAGACCATCTGAGTTTCGCTCACAACCTCGAAGCCGCGGCCCTCGGCATCTGCAAGGGATAGGTCACTCAGCGGAGCGCTGGTCAACAGATACAGCCGGAGGTCCATGTAGGGTTGGGTGTGCAGCAGCAACTTCATGGGCAACACGATCCGCCTCGCGGGGAAGCGAACATGGAGCGCCGGGATCTCTCGAAGCTGCATCTCGGCGCCTGGCACGGTGCGAATCGCGAGGAACGTCCAATCCCGGTCCGCGTAGTAGGCGGCCGCTTCCGCCGGAAACGACCCAAAGCCTGCGTCGGTCAACCACGCTCGAACCCTGGTCGCCGCCACTTCGCCGTGTCCTTCGATGGGCTGGATTTCGTACGGCCCTGCATATTGCGTGGCGAGGACCACGACCCCATCATCATCTCCACGAATGATGCCGCCCATCAACTGACTCTTCGGCGCTTCGCGGTAAGCGTGAACATGCGCGCGCAACGCCGCGACGTCATCGCGTTCAACAACATCATAGCTCGTGGGGCGGGAAGGGACCGGGAGCACGAACGCGATCTGATCAACGGGGGTCGAGGAGACAAACGACAGGTCGATGACCACATCTTCGACGCCGTCATCCCACGCCACGACCATCGTCAGGTACTGCGGCCCCAGGCGTCCGTCGAGGACATGCAAGCAGGCCTCCGACGGCGCGGGGTTCGAGAACGCCAGCAGGGTCAGAAGTGCCACGATTTCGTGTTTCATACCGAGATCTTATGCCGGCCCCGCGGACTCGGCAAACTCCGCCGTCCGACCTCGCTGCGACGCCGCCACGCTCAACTCCCTGGCGGACGACAGATCGCACCCGCGCTGAGCAGTCCGCAGGAGCAGCCGACGCACAGCGAGCGCCGGGCTCGCACAGAACACGGGGCTTCCCTGCTCGCCGCTGGCGCCGGACTCGTGGTGTGGGATCGCTACCGATCGGATGTTCAGGTGTCAGCGTCGCCCGCAGGCGTATCCGTTCGACTCACCTTTTGCTCAGACCGGTGAGACGGGGACGACGGTCGAACGTGCTACTGCTTCGCGCGACCGCGGTACCCTCGAAAGTAGGTCGACAGAAAAATGAGCACGGCGATGCCGAGGAGCACGTGAATGTACACGCCCATCGACGGCCAATCGTAGAAGACGCCGAGGATCCAGACCGCGACGAGAATGAAGGCAATGGGAATCGCCATGAGTTCCTTGGCCCAGACGAGCGAACTGCTCCGCTGGGTGGTCGGTGGGCATGCAAGGAACCGACCATCCGCAGCGCAACCACCCGCACGGGCGCATGTAACCTGGGG
>JBFIHF010000604.1:0-2946 GCA_041601915.1 Bradymonadaceae bacterium | reverse complement strand
GGATACAAGCAGCTGCAGGAAAACCACATCCCGATCCAGGTCGGCAATCAAGGCCACATCATGCACAACAAGTTCTTCGTCATCGACGAACTGTTCGTGTTCGTGGGCACCGGCAACATCACGACGACCGGCTTCAATCGCAACAACAACAACTGGTTGTTGATGGACTCGCCGTACATCGCGGCGGACTTCCTCGACGAGTTCAATCAGATGTACGGCGGCAAGTTCTCGAGCGCCAAAGAGCGCATCGACAACGGCAACACCTACGAAGTCGGCGAGACGACCGTCGAGGTCTACTTCTCACCCCAAGAAGACGCGATGGGGCGGATTCTCGAGGAGCTCGACGCCGCGGACACGAACATCCACTTCACGATCTTCGCGTTCACGAAGGACCAGGTCGGCAGCACGTTCATCACCAAGCACCGCCAGTTCACGGCGGAGAACGAAGCGTCTGGCGACGATACGGGTTCGATCCTCGATCGACCGAAGCGCGTCGTCGGGATCCTCGACCGCAGCCAGGTCCAGGGCAACTTCCTGTACCACGAGGTCTACCGCCTGGTGCTCAACGGCGTCCCGATGAAGATGGACGCCAACGAAGCCTCATACCTGCCCGGCGACTACCAGGCCGGCGGCGGGCGCCTGCACTCCAAGACGATGATCATCGACCGCGGCACACCGAATGCGCGTGTCATCACGGGCTCGTTCAACTGGTCGTCGTCCGCGACGATCTCCAACGACGAAGTGATGTTGATCCTGCGCGGCGAGAAGATCACCGAGCAGTACTACCGCGAGTTCGAGAACCTGTGGATTCAGTCCAAGAACATCGCGCAAGCGACCTGCAACTACATGGTCGACTACGACGCCAAGACCAGGACGGGCCCCAAGTGCGCCCACGACGTCAAGCCCGGCGACGTGCTGATCAGTGAGGTCGGCTGGTACGGTTGGAACGGCATGACCGACCCGGGCGACCGCAGCGGAACTCGCCGCGACCTGATCTCGAACGACGAGTTCATCGAGCTGTACAACACGACCGACGAGCCGATTAACCTGTCGCTCTGGACGATCTCCAACGGCAACGACTTCTCGGTAGGCTTTACGCCGGGCACCATCATCCAGCCCGGCCAGTACTTCCTGATCCTCGACCACAACATCGAGGCGTATTCCGACTCGCAGCCGCAGCGCGGCACCGAGGCGTACAACGGCGGCGATTTCGTCACGAACCTCGCCAACGATCCGCGGTTCCCGCGCTTGAACCTCAAGGACGTCGCGATGGACCTGCGCCTCGTGGACACCTTGGCGCGCGAAATCGACCGCGCCGGCAACGGTGGCCCGCCCTTCGCGGGAGGCCCCGACTTCGCCCAGGACGGCAGCGTCACGCGTGTCCGCTCCATGGAGCGCGACATTACGAAGAGTGACGGTACGGCCCGCGGCAGTTGGCAGGCGTGCTCCGCCAGCGAAGGCGGCGCCCATGTCAACGAGGCGTTCCGCACCGATGTGATCGCGACTCCAGGCGAGCCAAACAGCAACTGAGAGCGGCTCTTCATCACGGAACAGTTGCGCCAAGCGGCGCACCCCACAATAATGCTGGGACTGTGAAGAAGAAACTGCTCCTCAAAATCCCGGCGCCGAACCACAAACAGGGGCCATCGGACGCCGCGATCGGTACGACGATCGACGGACGGTTTCGCATCCTGCGCCAGCTCGGTGAGGGCGGCGCCGGCAAAGTGTATGAGGCGGTCCAGCTGTCCGTGGACCGACGAGTCGCGATCAAGGTCCTGCACCCTTCGCACGACGCACGCCAGGACTACAAACAGCGCTTCAGCCGCGAGGCGAAGGCCATCGCGCGCCTGAACCACGCCAACTGCATCACGCTGCACGACTTTGGCTACAGCGACGAACTCAGCTCGTTGTTCATGGTCATGGAGTTCATCGAGGGCCGGGAGCTTCACGCGATCCTCGCCACCGAGCGCCTGTCACTGCGTGCGGCGCTGCGATTCGCGGTGCAGATCGGAGACGCGCTCGCGCATGCGCACGACAAGGGGATTCTGCATCGCGACCTCAAGCCGGAGAACGTCCTGATCACGGCGTCCGGCGACCTGAAGGTCCTCGACTTCGGCCTCACCCGCATTCTGGACGAGATCGAGAGCGAGCACGGCCGCCGGCTCACCGCCCAGGGAATGGTCTACGGAACGCCGGTGTACATGAGCCCCGAGCAGTGCGAAGGCGACATGACCGTCGACGAGCGCTCCGACCTGTACGCACTCGGTGTCATCATCTACGAGATGATCGAAGGGCATCCGCCGTTCGATTCCAAAGAGATCCTCAAGATTCTCATCGCGCACCTCAACGACCCGGTCCCCAAGATGCGGACCGAGATCCCCGAGCAGCTGCGCGACCTCGTCGAGCGCATGCTGGAGAAGGATCGGGACGATCGCCCCGATTCGGCCCACGACGTGACCGACGTCCTGCATTCGGTGCTCGTGGATAAAGCGATGCACGACGGCCACCTCGGCCCCGATGTCTCGCAGGAGATCTCGCGGTCGCTGTTGAAGCGAGACCGCGATGACACGGGCGAAGACGTGCTCCGTGACTCCAAGCCGCTCGCGCACACACCTCCGCGTACCGCCACGCTGCAGCACGGCCCGGCCGCTGAGAAACGGCCCGCTCCCGCTGCGCGGCAGACGACTCTGCAGCTCGTGGGCAAGACGCTAGGCGGCCAGTACGACGTCGTACGCGTGCTCGGGTCCGGCGAGATGGGCAGCGTCTTCGAAGCGACGGGCCCCGGCGGCACGCGGGTCGCGCTCAAGGTGCTGAGCCGCAGCGCCGACCAGGGGTTGCGCGCCGAGGAGCGCTTCGGGCGCGAGGTACGCGCGCTGGAGGCGATCAAGCACCCCAACGTCGTTCAGTTCCTCGGGTTTGGTCACGATGAGTCGCTCGATCGAGACT
>JBFIHF010000603.1:0-2950 GCA_041601915.1 Bradymonadaceae bacterium | reverse complement strand
CCGGTCATGAGCGCGTCGGGCCCGTACAGGCTGAACCCGATGAGGCCGAGTGAGATTGCGAACATCACGGCGCTGGTCGTTCCGACGGTGTAGAGCAGCCCGCACGACGCGGCCATCGCGATGATGAACATGAACGCGACTTTGGCGCGCTTGTTGTCGAACAGCATGTCGGACATGAAACCCGCGGCGATGACGCCCGCGATGCCGGCGAGGTCGAACACGGTCGACAGGTACCCGGCGTCGGCGGTCGTCATGTTCAGCTCCGTGGACAGCAAGTACGGGGCCCACGACCAGATCGCGTAACGGATGAACTTCACGAACAGATAGAACAGCCCGATGAGCGCGATGTTGAGGACGACGTCGCGGGGCCAATCGATGGTGCTGCCGTCGGCCCGCAGCTCCGGCTTGTCGTCGGGGTCGTCGACCGCGATCGTGGCGAGTCCGACGTCCTCCGGTTTGTTGCGTTGGTTCACGAACACGAAGACCCAGACGCCCATCAGGACCATCGAGCCGGCGAAGAACGACCACTGAAAGCCCATCGACCCCGCCATGTAGGCGGCGAGGGTGTTGGCGAGCACGCCGCCGACTTGATAGTTCGTGGCCCAGATGCCCATGACGCGACCGCGCTCTTCGCGGCGGAACCACGCCCCCATCGTGCCGACGGTGTTCGACCAGCCCACGGCCTGTCCCAGCCCGTTGAGGGCGAGCAGGACCATGAACGTGCCGTAGCTGTTCGTGAAGCCCATCGCGGCGTTGGCGCCGATCGACAGCGCGATGCCGCTGAGCAGGACGACGCGCGGGCCCCATTTCTGGCCGAAGATCCCGGAGAGAAACTGTCCGATCGTGTACGCGATCAGGTAGCTCGCCCCAAGCATTCCGAGGTCGCCGGCCGACCATCCGTACGCGGTTTCGAGGTCCGCTTTGACGATGGAGAACGGCTTCCGGGCAAAGTACATCCCGGCGTAGGCGGCCCACGTCGCGGCGAACACACGTACGCGCCAGATCTTCTGCGCTCTGTTCAGTTTGTCAGTCACGGGGACGGCTTATCACGGCCACAGCGGCGCACAAAGTGACGAACGCGTTACGGCTGGCAGGACACCGAGCTGGGGACATTTCGAAGCGGCGGTCCGAGCGTCGTCACGGTCCGGGACGGCCAGGCGATCTCGAACACGTCCCACGTGTCGCCGGTGCCATTGAGCGTCTGCGGGCCCCAGCTGCCCACCTGCACGCCGCGCACGAACAGCTGCACCGTGGCGTCGGTGTCGGTGGAGAACCCGTTGCCGTCGGAGTCTCGCCAGTACTGCATCATCACCTTGTAGGAGTGGCCGTCCTGCGCCTTCTCGAGGTTGATGTTCTCGGGTCCGTATCCGTCGACGTCGTCGACGTCGAGAAACGGGTCGTCGACGAAGTCGCCCGCCACCCCCCAGTCGGGGTCGGGGTTGGAGAAGAACACGTCGGAGTTGCACCACATCTTGCCGCCGGGCATGTCGAGCATGTGCATGTCGACGTCCGTCCCATCGGTGTCCCACGACAGGCGGACGTGGATGTCGATTTCGCTCAGCGGCGGCGGTTCGGCTCGCCCGCGTACGTTGACGCGCACACTCGGCGTGTCCATCGAGTTGGAGATGACCGTGAAGAAGCCGGAGTCGATCCCGGCGCGCCGCGGGGCGTACTTCACCTCGATGACCTTCGAGGCGCCCGCCGCGATGGTGATCGGTGTGGTGCCGCCGTTGCCGATCGAGAATGCCTGAGTGGTCGGGATGCCAAAGAATGTCCCCCGGCGAATGTCGCTCACGGTGAGGTCGAGCATCGCGCAGTTCGAGACCGTGAAGCTGAGGGTACGGACGTCGCCGCGTTGGACGGTTCCGAAGTCGAGGGACGTGGGGACGACCTCGATACAGGGGTCGTTGCCGGCGACCTTGCTGGTGGCCCGGATCGGGACATCGACCTCGGGTTGCCAGGGGTCGTTGGACCGGACTTTGAGCGTCGCGCGATCGAGCGCCGCCGGTGTGAACGCGATCGTCCAGGTCGCTGTGCGGCCGGGTTGGATCGTCGCGGGGACGGCGGCAACGACCTCGAACTCCCGGCCTTGCTGCAGGAGCAGTGCTTCGGTCACGTTGAGCTCGCCGTCCCCGACGTTGCCGACGATCACGTCGCGCTCCATGCGGCCGGCGCCGGGGGTGTACGAGAACAAGATGCTGGCCGGGTCGATCACGATGCGCGGGCAGTTGGATGCGCAGACGTCGGTCCCGACGATGAGGCTCGACAGGGCGATGCTGGCGGCGACCTGGCCTGCCTGGTCGAAGACACGCAGGGTCGCGATGTCGTCGGTGCGGTCCGTGGGCACGAACGATACGCTGGCGAGCCGCGAGCCGAGACCGATGATCGAGTCGCCTTCGGTGATGCCGTCGACGTGGAATTCGCTGCTGCCCTCGACGACGACCTCGCCGACCACGAACGCGCTGTCGACCTCATTGAGGAAGACGACCTCGCGCGTCCCAGGCTCCAACGCCGGCGTGTAAGTGAACTCGAGCGCCGACGGTTCGAATCGAATCGGTGCGCAGTTCTCGGTGCACCCGGCGACGTCTGGGGTTGGCCCGGCGTCTGGCCGATCGGGATCGGGCATGTCCGCGCCCGTGTCGGCGCCGCTGGCGACGCACTCCGAAGTGATCGGGCTGCGGAACTCGCCGGCCGGGCACATCGATGGGCCCACTGCGTCGCTACCGCACGCGGCGAGGGATCCAAGAAACAGGGCGGCAATGACGTGGGTGCGCATCGTACATCCTCTTACAAGTTCACCGCCCCTACGTATGAGGACCGCCGCCGGGTAACTTTTACTCGGAATCGAGATCGCGCCAATCGAGGGCCAGTCCCGCGAGTACGTTCACGATTTCGGGCATCGCCCCGATCGGCGCGGCGTAGTGCACGGCATGACCGCGGACCTCGTGGG
>JBFIHF010000602.1:0-2953 GCA_041601915.1 Bradymonadaceae bacterium | reverse complement strand
GCCGGCGGTCGTCGGTCAACAACGCGAGGGCACCGCCCTCGCCCAGCGAGATCGATTCCGCGGACTTGTGGTGGCTTTGCACGGGGTGCCCTTCCCGCTGTTTGAGAGTCAGCCGCCCCTTCTTGATCGAGATCTCATCGGTCGCGGCATCACTGGCGAAGACCGCGACGCCCTTCATCGCGAAGCTCACCGTTCCAGTCACCACCGTCGACGCCGCGTCGAGATCGTGCGCGGTGAACATCATGTCGGTGAGGGGCTCCGCGGCCGCCGCGGGCAGGGCGAGGACCGTCAGCAGCGAAACCGATAGCGGGAGCAGGACGCGCATCGCGCCACCATAGCGCATCGCCGCAGGAGGTTCCCTCAAGAAAGCGTGCGCCATTCAGTCGATCGTGATCGGCGCCGCCACGGTGCGGCCGAACACCTCCGGGGTGTACATCGCCTCGGCGCGGGTCGGCGGAAACGTGTAGGTCCCGGGGGTCGTGGCGCGGACGTAGACCGTATGACGATGGGGCCCCGGTTGCAGAACGTCGGCGAACACCAACACGCGGTCGTCGTGATACTCGGTGTGGGAGACCCACCAGCCCGAGGCGCCGCCCATCGGCAGGGCTTTCGCGGAGCCGAGCGTCAGGTTGATCGGCTCGAACCCGGCTGGCACCGGGACATTGACGGCCACGTACCGAAGCAGGCTGCGGGTCTGAACGTCGACATCGATCGCGATCACTTCGCCGGCTTTGACGCGAACGGGTGCCGTCGTGGCCGCGGCGACGCCATCGCGGCGGAAGGTCCGCACGACGTCGATCCCACGGCCGATCGCGGGGAGGCTCTCCGCCGACGGTGCGTACGTCATCGCGAGGCGATAGTACGCACGCCCGTCGCCCTTCTTGTCTAGTCGCAGCGGGAGCGTCCCGCCGGGCGAGCGCCCGCTCAGCGTCAGGAACTCCTCCATCGGGAGACGCCCTACCCGCTCGTAGGACGAACGTCCGCGCCACTGGCTGGAGATCAACACCGCGTGGTCGGTCGACGCTTCGAGGTGGAAGTTTGGCTCCGTAGACTCGAACACCCGCGCGTAGTCTGCCAACGCGACCAACGCGTAGGCGTTCTCCTGGGTGTTTCGCCACGCCCCGCGGTAGCGTTTCTCCATCAAGCCGCGAGCGAGTTTGGCGATCACGGGATGGTCGGGCTGCGCGCGAGTCAGAGCCATCGAGGCGATCGCCGAGCTGCGGAGGTCCGAATGAAACGCCGGTCCCAGATCGTAGCGCGGCGTCTCGACCACCGACGCGCTCCCCGGTGTCTGCGTGATGGTGTTGAGCAGTTGGCGCAGCAGTTCGGCGAGCCGCGGATCCGACGGGTTGACCTTCGCGACCGCGGCGATGACGAAAGCTTTCGCAAACACGGGCAACTCCGGCTGCCCGAGCAAGCGATCGATCGCGGCCCGAGGCTTTCGCCCCGTCTCGGCGAGCACATGGACCGCGATCGCGCGACGCAGGTCGCCATAGTAGATGACGCTGTCCGGCGCGTCCTCGCCGGGGGGGGCGACGACCGTTTCGAGATACGCGAGCGCGCGCTCGAGCGACCCGTTCGGCACGGCGTGGCCCGCCTGCTCGGCCAGATACAGCACCCACGTGACATAGGCCGATACGTACGGGTGCGGCAGCGTGCCGCCGGGCCAGTAGCTGAACCCACCGGAGTCCGTCTGCATGGAGACGAGGCGCGCAATCCCGGCGTCCACAAACTCGGCGAGCGTCTTTCCGTCCGGGATCTCGATCGCGTCCGCGAACCCCGTGAGGCCCGCGAGCGCAACGAGCGGGAGCATCCGGCTCGCCGTCTGCTCGGCACAGCCATACGGATAGTTGATCAGCTGGGCCGTCGCATCGCGCAGCCCGCCGAGGATCGTGGACGTCACCGTGACCGAGACACCACCAATCCCCGGGTGCACCTGACCGGGAGGCTTCAGCGCGAGACGCGCCGCCGCGCCATCGAGTGTCCCGTACGTCGCGACCGTCTCCGTCAGAGTGGGCTCGGACTCGCTGCGAAGCGGCAAGCGGACCGCGTCCTCGAACGGCGGACTCCCGTCGGTCGGCACCAAGCGTGTGCGCAGCGTCACGGTGGTGTCGCCGGGGGCGACCGCGCGAGCGTCGAACCCCACACGGAGCTCCTCGTCGACACCGATCGGGCCGCGATAGTCTGCACTGACCCCGGTCACCCAATCGATCGAGTCGCCGTCGAGGGCCATGCGCACCTCGAGCTGCCCCGCTTTACCCGAGGCGTTCTGCACGATCGCGGCGAGCTCCGCGCGATCCCCGGGGCGAATGAAGCGAGGAAGTGCGGGTCGCAGGACGAGGGGCGCGCCGACCGTGATCGTGGCGTCGGACACGCCGAAGCGCGCGGGCACCTCGTGACCGGTGAGATCCGCGGAGACGACCGCCAGCACGCGGAAACGAGTCATCGAGTCGGGGAGGTGGAAGGTGACCGACGCCTGTCCACCCGTCACCGCGACGTCGCCGAGGTACAACGGGGTGGCCCGAAAATCGACGCGTGGCTGAGCACCGGCGCCCGCGCGGCCGACGCCGCCGCCACCGAAGCCGGAGCCGCTTCCAAAGCCGTGCATCACGGTCGTGAACGGGTCATACAACTCGGGCACGAAGCGCGGCAGCGTCGCGACGAGGGTGTCGACGACCTGAATGTCGCCAGGGCGGACCTGCGGATAGAACGCCCGCACGAGGTCGGGAACGGAGTAGTTCGTCAGCCCGAGGATCGCGTCGTCCACCGCCCAGACCACCGCACGACCGTCGACCGGCATCCCGTTCGACCGCGCCTGCAGCTCGATCGTGACTTCCTCCCGCACGACCGCCGTCGCGGGAGCGCGCACTTCGACGTCCAGCGCGCGGTCCGAGGCATCGATCGCAATTGTCGCGTGCGCGGATTCGAGCCGTGGCAGGTCTTCACCACGGTG
>JBFIHF010000601.1:0-2961 GCA_041601915.1 Bradymonadaceae bacterium | reverse complement strand
GGCGTCGGCGGCGAAGGCGGCGGCCCATGCAAGGCCGACTGCTACTTCGACTTCGGCAACGGCTCGGGCAACGACGACTGCCACTGGGATCACCAGTGCGACCCGCTCTCGGTCGGGCCGAACTTCCACCCCGAGGGCCCCGACTGCGAGTACGACCCCGGGATGCTGGGCGGCAAGGACTGCCCGACCACCCAGTCCGGCCAGTGCTTCGACTTCTGCCGCCCGCTGACGCCCAACGGCTGCGACTGCTTCGGCTGCTGCACGTTCCCCGAGCTCAACGGCAGCTCCGTCTGGATCGGGTCGATGGACGACGACAAGAACGGCACCTGTACCTTTGCCGACATCCTCGACACCTCCGCCTGTGAACCGTGCACACCGGTCGCCGATTGCGCGAACGACTGCCAACGATGCGAACTCTGCATCGGCAAAGACACCGTCCCCGACGACTGCTTCGTCACGACGAACCCCGACATGGGACCGAACAATGGACCGGACGGCGGCGGACCCGCCGACGGCGGAGGCGGCGGCGTGCCCACGAACCCCGGTCAGTGCCCCGGCGGCGAGATCGCATGCGGACTCGCCGGCCAACCGAACTGCCCGACCAACCACTATTGCATCAGCGGTTGCTGCCAGCGCGTCCTCAACTAGATACGATGGAGCGACCGGCGGTTCGTCGCTGATCTGCGACGTCGGCGATTCTCGACCGCCCCATGTTGTGAAACAAACCTGCGAGGTTACGCGCTTGATCGCGATGGTTCACATCTGTCATGGCCCCAGGCTCTCCGCATGACGACCACCCCGGGCGGCGAACCGGCGCAAGACTTGATCCGGGAAGGACGTGCGCGCTGCGCCGAGCGGGAATGGGCGCAGGCCACGGACCTTCTCCGCGCGGCCAGCGAGGCGGTCGAGCTCGCGGGAGACGACCTCGAGCGTCTCGCGCTCTGCCAGTACATGCAGGCCGACGAGGACGCCGCCATCCAAACGCTGCAGCGCGCACATCACGCCTACATCGAGGAGGGGGAGCCGCTGAAGGCCGTCCGCGGTGCGTTCTGGATCGGCCTGACCCTGATGTTCCAGGGGAAGATGGGCCAGGGCTCCGGGTGGTTCGGCCAGGCTCAGCGGCTGCTGCAAGACGTGGGCGAGCCGTGCGTCGAGTCGGGGTACCTCCTGCTGCCGCATGTGGAGCGCCACATGGCGAGGGGCGAACACGACGACGCCTTCGACCGAGCCGCCGAGGCCGCACGAGTCGGACAGCGTTTCGAGGACGCGGACCTCGTCTGCATGGCTCGGCACCTTCAAGGCAGGGTTCGACTCGGCGAGGAGCGCGTCGACGAAGGTCTGGCGCTTCTCGACGAGGCGATGATCGCCGTCGCCTCGGACCGGCTGTCCCCTCGGGTCACAGGCCTCGTGTACTGCAGCGTCATCAAGTCTTGCCTGACAGTCCGCGCCGTCGAGCGAGCGCAGGAGTGGACGGCTGCGCTCGCGACGTGGTGCGACACACAGCCGTCGCTGGTGAACTTCACCGGTAAGTGCCTCATTCACCGCGCCGAGATCATGTGCATGAACGGCTCGTGGGCCGATGCCCTCGATGAGGCGGATCGGGCGGTCGAGCGATTTGGCTCCGACAACGCCAATCGGGCGCGCGCTCTGTACCAGAAGGCGGAGGTCCGGCGGCTGATGGGGGAGCTCGAAGAAGCGGAGAAGGCATACGACCTCGTGGCCTCCTTCGGTGGAGATCCCCAGCCAGGGCTGGGCCTGCTTCGAGCAGCACAGGGCAATACCGAGCAAGGCCGAGCATCCATCCATCGCGCACTCGCCGCGGCGGGAGGCGCCGAGCGGGCAATTCTGTTGCCGGCCGCCGTCGAGATCGAAGCGTCGATCGATACGGCGAGCGCTCGACGGCTATGCGCCGAGCTCGTTGAGCTCGCGCAACGCTACCAAACCACCGCGCTCCTCGCCGACGCCGCGCTCGCCGTCGCCCGGGTTGAATTGGCCGAGCGAGACTTCGCCACGGCCCTGCGCTCGCTGCGGACGGCGATGGATCTCTACGAACGGCTCGTCATGCCTTACCACGTCGCGCAGGTACGGCTCCGCATGGCCGAAGCGTGCCTGGCTGTGGGGGACGCCGATGGCCACGCCATGGCGCTCGCGGCGGCCGAGGCCACCCTGACGGCGCTCCGGGCTGACCTGGCTCCGGGAGACGCTGTCGCGGCCGCAAGCGATGGGCCCCTCAGCCCCCGAGAGACGGAAGTACTCCGCCACGTGTCGCAGGGCGCGACCAACAGGGAGATCGCCACGAAGCTGTTCTTGAGCGTCCGCACCGTCGATCGCCACGTCAGCAACATCTTCAACAAATTGGGTGTGTCGAATCGCGCCGAGGCGACGGCTCATGCGATCCAGAACGACCTGATCTAATACCTGCGGCACGCGACTACCCATTTTTGCGCCACGGCCCAAAATGGGTAGTACCGCCGATGGCCGGCACGCGATTGCTCGTTATCGTCTTCCTCAGAACAGGAGGACGGTATGGAACGAGCGGAACACATCGAGACAATCATCATCGGGGGCGGACAGGCTGGCCTGGCCGTTGGCTACGAACTGAAGAAGCGGGGCGTCGAGGCGGTCATCCTGGACGACCAGCCGCGGACCGGAGATTCCTGGCGCAAGCGCTGGGATTCACTGCGACTCTTCACGCCGGCCCGGCTTGACGGTCTGCCCGGCCTGCCGTTTCCCGGGGACGGCGGTCGGTACATCTCCAAGGACGAGATGGCGGACTATCTCGAGTCCTACGCCAAGCACCACGAGCTCGCGATTTCCCACGGCGAGCGGGTCGAGCGGCTCGCCCGTCTGGAAGGACGGTTCGTCGTGTCGACGAGCCGCCGAGTGATCCAGGCCGACAACGTGGTCGTCGCGATGGCGAACTACCAGGAGCCGAAGATTCCGGACGTCGCGGCGGGGCTC
>JBFIHF010000600.1:0-2979 GCA_041601915.1 Bradymonadaceae bacterium | reverse complement strand
CGACCTCGCTGGACCGCTGGTCCCCTGGTCAACCTCACACTCTAGTTGCTGCAGAGTGTACCCGCGAAGCAGGGCCAGCTCGACGCTTCGCGTGGTGGCGCTGTGGTTTGAGTATGGGTCTTAGTTTGAAGTTGAGGCGGACCAGCGGACCAGCGGACCAGCGGACCAGCGGACCAGCGGACCAGCGGACCAGCGGACCAGCGGAACAGCGGAACAAGAGGTGGCTCACGGCGTGCACGCGGGCGTGGTGGCGGCGATCCCGAGGTGCCGCAGCAGGAACGCGTCTTCGAAGGCCGTCTCTTTGAGGTAGTCGTAGCGCCCCGATGGGCCACCGTGGCCGGCGCCCATGTTGGTCTTCAGGAGCAGCTCGTTGCCGGGGGTCGTCGTGGCGCGCATCCGGGCGACCCACTTCGCGGGCTCCCAGTACGCCACGCGCGGGTCGTTGAGGCCGGCCGTCACCAACATGTTCGGGTAACGCGACGCCTCGATGTTCTCGTACGGCGCGTACGACTTCATGTACTCGAAGTACTCTTTGTCGTTGGGATTGCCCCACTCTTCCCACTCGGTGACGGTGAGCGGGATCGTGGGGTCGAGCATCGTGTTGAGCACGTCGACGAACGGTACGCCGGCGACCACCACGGCGAACAGATCCGGTCGCATGTTCGTGACGGCGCCCATCAGCAGCCCTCCTGCCGAGCGCCCGGAAATGGCGAGCTTGTCGGGGCGCGTCCAGTCCTCGGCCACGAGGTGCGCGGCGGCGGCGATGAAGTCCGTGAACGTGTTCTTCTTGTTCAGGTACTTCCCGGCTTCATACCAGCGCCGCCCATTCTCGCCGCCCCCGCGCACGTGGGCGATGCCGAGCACCATGCCGCGGTCCAGCAACACGAGATTCGTGGCGGAGAAGTACGGGTCGTAGTTCGCGCCGTAGGAGCCGTAGCCCTCCAGCAGGAGCGGCGCGGGCCCCGGATCGCGGGTCCCTTTTCGCCAGACCAGCGAGATCGGGATCTTCGTTCCGTCGTATGCCGTCGCGACGATGCGTTCGGTGGCGTAGCGCGTGGCGTCATAGTTCGGGACGTTCTTCTGCTTCACCAGCTCATGCTTTCGCGTGGCCATATCGTAGTCGAACACGCTCGTCGGCGTGACGAGCGAGGAGTACGAGAACCGCAGCTTCGACGTGGCAAACGTGTAGTTCGCGGACCCCCAGGCGGCGTAGGCCGGCTCCGGGAACTCCACCGTGTGCTCGGCCTTGGTCTTGAGGTCGCGGATCCGGATCTGGGACAGCCCGTTGCCGCGCTCCCAGATCGCAAGGTAGTCCTGAAATGCATCCACGGAACGCAACGTGACGTCTTCGCGCTCGGCGATCAGCTCGGTCCACGCCGCGCGCGGCGCGCCGACTTTGGCTTCGAACAACCGGAAGTTGATCGCGTCCTCGTTGGACACCACGTAGAAGCGGTCGCTGTGATGGTCGACTCGGTACTCCACGTTCTGGTTCCGCGGAGCGATCACGGCGAACTCGCCGGCGGGCTTCGATGCATCGAGGTAGCGCACCTCGCTCGTCACGGCGCTCTCCAGCAGCATCAGGATCATCGCTTCGCTGCGGGTACTCTCGACGCTCAGGAAGAACCGCTCGTCCTTCTCCTCGTAGACGAGCACGTCAGCGGCGGAGTCGGTGCCGAGCACGTGGCGGTACAGCTGAAACGGTCGCGTCGCCGCATCGACCCGGTCGTAGAACAGCGTCTTGTTGTCGCTCGCCCATGCCAGCGAATAGTAGGTGTCCTTGACCGTCGTCGGCAGATGCTCACCGGTCGCGAGGTTCAGCACGTGCAGCGTGTATCGCTCGCTACCGACTTCATCGGTCGAGTAGGCGAGCAGCTGCCCATCGGGGCTTGGCTGAAAGACGCCCACCGCAAAGTAGTCCTTGCCTTCGGCGAGCTGGTTCTCGTCGAGGATCACCTGCTCGGGCGCCTCGAGGCTGCCCTGTTTACGGCAGTGAATCTGGTAGTTCTTCCCCTCTTCGTTCCGGGAGTAGTACCAGTAGCCGCCGCGTAGGAACGGCGCGCTCAGCTCGTTCTCGTCGATGTGCGAGAGCATCTCTTTGTACAGCTCTTCCTGGATCGCCTGCGTCGGCGCCATTCGGGACTCCGCGAACGTGTTCTCGGCTTGCAGATACGCGGTGACCTTGGGGTTCTCGCGCTCGCGCAACCAGGCGTAGGGGTCCGTCCACGATACGCCGTGTAGCTCGTGGGCCTTCGCCTGAACTTCGGCCACGGGCGCCGTGGGGCACGTCTCGGATGTGATCGCACTTGCCTTGCGAGTCTGGGGACTCGAACAGGCGGTCGCGACGACGAATAGAATCAGGAAAAGGGTCCGCATCGGCGCACCATGCCACAGCGCGACGGTCACGACCACCGGTGGGCGAGGCTAGCGCTACAAAACGTTTGACAGTAAGTGAGGTCTCACTCATTAATAGGTCATGGCACGAAAGACGACAATTACAGACGACCAGATTCTCGACGCGGCGCGGACGATGTTTCGTCGTCACGGCTTTGCCGCTACGACCGCACAGATCGCCGACGAAGCCGGGATCTCGGAAGGCTCGATCTTCCGGCGTTGGGCGTCGAAACAAGAGCTGATGATGTGTGCGCTCGGTGTCACGCCACCGCGTTGGGTGGCGCTGGCGAAGACCCTACAGGACGATGAACGCCCCGTGGAGGTCCAGCTCACCGAGCTCACCACGGCGATGCTCGATTTCTTCCTCGAGAACATCCCTCAAATGGTCGCGATGATGTCGGCGGGCGTCGCCGTCCGCCAAAAATTCATGTGCTCGGATGATGCCCCGCCGGTCCAAGGTCTCCGCGCCATCGCGAACTATTTCGCGCATCTTCGGGCCAATGGCAGCATCCGAATGTCCGATCCCGAAATCGCCGCGCGGGTGCTTCTTGCGACGACTCACCACTACGCATTTTCAGAATTCGCGGG
>JBFIHF010000599.1:0-2986 GCA_041601915.1 Bradymonadaceae bacterium | reverse complement strand
TTCTTCACCGAGGCGACGGCGCGCACGTAGAACGGCCAAGCGGCCCACAGACACACCGGCGTCGCGAGGGCCAGCTCTACGAACGTCTGCGTACGGCTGGAGGAAAAGAGCGCGCCCAAGTTCAGGGCCCCGATCATGTCCGCCATCGCCAGCACGAGCAGCGGGATGCTCAGCGCGGCGGCGAACCAGAATCGTCGCGACATTTCGCGCAGTTCGACATTCTCGTCGGCGTCCTGCGCGCCGGTGGCCGGTTCGAGCGCCATCCCGCAGATCGGGCAGCTCCCCGGTCCGTCGCGCACGACCTGCGGGTGCATTGGGCACACCCACTGGGCCCCGGTCGGGACCGGGGCGACGACGGCGGGCGTCTCGGCCGGCGCGGGGTGGGGGTGGGCGGCGTGGCCGTGGTCGTGCTCGTGGGGGTCGGGTGTGCCGTTCATGTCAGCACTCTTCAGCGAGGCCGAGGTAGTCGAACCCCGCTCCCTCGACCGCGCTCTGAACGGCAGCGGGGTCGAGAACCCCGGACACGCTCACTTCGGCTTTGGCGAGGTCGACGTCGACCTCGGCGGTCGCATCGGCGCGCAGAATCGCTTTCGTCACCGACGCGGCGCAGCCGCCGCACGTCATTCCGTCTACTCGATACGTCTTCGTTTCCATGGTTCTTCTCCTTGATGGTTGAGGGTCAATCGGAGGCGAGTGCGTCCAACACGGGGCACTCGGGACGGTCGTCGCCGTGGCAGTCGTGGATCAGGTCGGCGAGGGTCTTGCGGATCGTGCGGAGCTCGGCGATGCGGCGGTCGACCTCGTCGATCCGCGCCTGCGCCATGCGCTTGACGTCCGAGCTCGCCCGCGACCGATCGGTCCACAGGGCCAGCAGTTCGGCGACCTCATCGACCGTGAAGCCCAGATCTCGGGCGCGTTTGATGAACGACAAGACCTTCACGTCGCGGTCGTCGTACATGCGGTAGCCATTGCTGCCGCGCCGCGCGGGCGGGAGCAAGCCGCTCTGCTCGTAGTATCGGATCGCCTTCGCCGAGACGCCCGATCCGTCTGCCAGTTCGCCGATGTTCATGAGTTCTCCTGTGAGGCTGACGGCGTCCAGCTGCGGAGCCGCAATGAGTTCGTGACCACGCTGAAGCTGCTCAGCGCCATCGCCGCGCCCGCGATCGTGGGGCTCAAGAGGCCAAATGCGGCGAGCGGAAGTCCGATCACGTTGTAGATAAACGCCCAGAACAGGTTCTGTCGGATCTTTCCGTACGTCGCCCGCGACACGTCGATCGCATCGGCGACGAGGCCTGGCTCGCCGCGCATCAGCGTGACGCCAGCGGTGTGCATCGCGACGTCCGTTCCGGTACCCATCGCGAGGCCGAGGTCTGCGGCGGCCAGCGCCGGCGCGTCGTTGACGCCGTCGCCGACCATCGCGACGACCGCGCCCTCGGCGCGCAAGCGCTCGATCGTCGCCAGCTTGTCTTGCGGCAACACCTCCGCGATCACGTCGTCGATCCCGACCTGCTGGGCGATCACGGCGGCGGTCCGCGCGTTGTCGCCGGTGAGCATCACGACGCGAACGCCGTTGGCGTGCAGCGCCGCCACGGCGTGCATCGAGTCGGGGCGGGCTTCGTCGCCGACCATCACGAGACCGAGCAGTTCGGCGGTGTCGCCATCGGCCAGCCACATCACGGTCTGGCCGAGATCCTCGGCCGCCGCGGCGCGTTGCTCGAGCGCGTCGAACGCCACGCCGGTCTGCTCCATCAAGCGTCGCGTGCCCGCGACCAGCGCCCGCCCGTCGACCACGGCGCGGATCCCGTGGCCGGGTACGCCCTCGAAGGAGGTCAGGACACCCAAGCTGAGGTTTGCCTCTTCGGCCGCCGCGATGATGGCGTGCCCCAGCGGGTGCTCGCTGCCGACTTCGGCCGAGGCGAACAGCCGCAACAGCTCGTCCGAGGACATCGAGAGGGCGACGACTTCGGTCAGCGTGGGTCGCCCCAGGGTGAGCGTGCCGGTCTTGTCGAAGACGACGACGTTCACGTTGTGCGCGCGTTCGAGCGCCTCGGCGTCCTTGATCAGGATCCCGGCTTTGGCCGCCACACCGGTACCGACCATCAGTGCCGTCGGCGTCGCGAGCCCCAGCGCACAAGGACACGCGATCACGAGCACCGACACCGCCGTGACCGTCGCGGTCACAACATCGGCGCCGACTGCGAGCCACGCGCCAAACGTGACGGCCGCGATCAGCACGACGACGGGCACAAACACGGCCGAGATCCGGTCGACGAGCTTCTGAACCGGGGCCTTGCTGCCCTGGGCGCCGCGCACCATCGCGATGATGCGGGCCAGTGTGGAGTCGGCGCCCACGGCGGAGGCCTCGACGCGGAGCAAGCCGGCCCCGTTGATCGTGCCGCCGGTCACGTCGTCGCCGACGCGTTTGTCCTGCAGCCGGCTCTCGCCGGTGACCATCGACTCGTCGATCTGCGACGCCCCGTCGACGATCCGTCCGTCCACGGGCAGCTTTTCGCCGGGGCGCACCAGCACGACGTCGCCGCGGGCGACCATGTCGATCGGGACCTCGATCTCGTCGTTGTCGCGCACGACGCGCGCGACCTCGGGTCGCAGGTTCATCAGCGCGCGGATGGCGGCGCCGGTGCTACGTTTGGCGCGGCTCTCGAAGTACTTTCCGAGCAACACCAGCGTGATTACCGCCGCCGACGCTTCGAAGTACAGGTGCGGGTGGGCCGTTGTCGCGGCGAGCATCAAGTAGAGGCTCAGCCCGTAGGCCGCGGTGGTGCCCAGTACCACGAGCAGGTCCATGTTGCCGCTGCGTGCTTTCAGCGCCCCCCAGGCTCCTCGATAGAACCGCGCCCCGATCGCGAACTGGACCGGCGTGGCGAGGGCGAGCTGCACCCACGGCGGCAGCATCCAGGAGCTGCCCGCCGCCATCCACAGCATTTGCGCGACCATCGGCAGCGTCAGCAGCACCGAGGCGAGCAGA
>JBFIHF010000598.1:0-2989 GCA_041601915.1 Bradymonadaceae bacterium | reverse complement strand
GAGCTGTTCGACGGCTGAGCCTCAGAGCAACCGATCGATTCCGGCGAGGTCGCGTGTCATGTTTTTCTGGTGCGCCTCGACGGTGCCACCACCGATCTCGAGAAGCTTCGCATCACGCCACAGGCGCTCGACGTCGTATTCGGCCATGTACCCGTAGCCCCCGAGCACCTGGATCGCGCGGTCCGCGACGTTCTTCGCCATCGTCGAGCAGTACAGCTTCACGCCGTCAGAATCGACGCGGTTCCCGAAGTCGTCGAGCCCCAGCTCGCGCGCCGTGTTGTAGACATACGTGCGTCCCGCCATCCACTCCGCGTAACTCTCCGCGATGTGCCGCTGGATCTGGCCGAACCGGTTGAGCGGCTGGCCGAACGACAGGCGCTCCTGAGCGTAGTTGTTCATGATCTCGATGCAGCGGCGCGCGATCCCAAGGCTCATCGCCGCCAGCGTCAGGCGTTCGATGGCGAGGTTCCGCATCATGCTGCGCACGGCACCACCGGGACTGCCGACCACGTTTCGCGCCGGCACGTGCACACTGTCGAACACCAACTCCGCGGTCGACGAAGCGCGCATGCCGAGTTTGTCGTGGAGTTTCTGGCCGAGGCTGAACCCCTCCATCCCCTTCTCGACCAGGAACAGCGTGAGTTCCCGAGCATCTCGGCCCGCACTCTTGGCGTAGACCAGGAACACGTCGCCCAGCTCGCCATCGCCGATCGCCCCGTTCGTGATCCACATCTTGCGGCCGGTGATGGACCAGCCATCGCCGTCACGTGTCGCAACGCTCGACATGCCGAGCACGTCCGTCCCCGCATCCGGCTCGCTCATGCACATCCCCCCGATGAGCGCACCACTGCACGCCCCGGGAAGGATCCGCTCGCGCTGCTCGTCGGACCCGTTCACGGCGAGGTTGTTCGCGAACAGCATCCCGTGCGCAAGGTACGCGAGGCAAAACCCGGGGTCCGCTGCTGCGAGTTCCTCGTGCGCGATCACGGCGGCCACCGCGTCCATCGCCGAACCGCCCCACGCCTCGGACACCGTGATGCCCAGCAGCCCAAGCTCGCCGAGCTTACGGAAGAGCCCCACGTTGAACGTCTCCGTCCGATCGTGCTCCGCGGCTTGAGGCCGCACCTCTTTCTCCGCAAAGGATCGCACCATTTCGCGCAAGAGCTGGTGCTCTTCGGTCGGGTTGAACAAGTCGTTCATCATCGCCTCTCCAAACCTGATTCGTGCGTCAGTTTAAAGCACAGCCTCGTCCGATTCGCAACGTTGGGCTACCCTGCCTACGCTGCCCATCGAGGAGGCGATCCGTGAGCAAACAACAAGCCGTCGCCGAAGTTTTCGACTCCAAGCTGACCCCGCTCGGGCCCGACTTTTCGGTTCAGCGCGCGTTCCCCCACGCGCGCCGTCGAACCGTGGGGCCCTGGTGCTTCTTCGACTACTTCGGGCCGGCACGCGTGGACAGTACCAGCGCCGGCGTGCCGCCACACCCACACATCGGCATTCAGACCGTCACGTGGCTCATCGAGGGCGAGTCGCTACATCGCGATTCGCTCGGGACCGAGCAGGTGATCCGGTCCGGCGAGCTCAACGTGATGACCGCGGGCCGCGGCATCTCGCATAGCGAGCAACCCACACCGGACACGATCATGCACGGTGTGCAGCTGTGGGTCGCGCTACCGCCCGAAGCCGCGTCGATGGAGCCCGCGTTCGAGTATCACGCCCGCGTCCCGTCGACCGCGATCGGGCACGGGATCGCGACGGTCATCGCCGGCTCGTTTGCCGGACAGACCTCACCGGCCCGCCACCACTCGCCGATCGTGGGCGTCGATCTGCTGTTCGACTCCGCCGGCGCGACCGAGGTCCCGCTCGACGTCGACTTCGAATACGCCGTGGTGCCGCTGACCGGGTCGTTCGACTGGGAGGGTGAAGCGCTCGACAAGCAACGGTGGCTCTACCTGCCGCCCGGCTCCGAGCGCGTGACCTTGCGCACCTCCGCCGGGGCCCGGCTCATGCTGGTCGGCGGCGCGCCATGCGACCCGATCATCATCTGGTGGAACTTTGTCGCGCGCACGTCCGCGGAGCTCGAAGCCGCGCGCGCCGATTGGGTCGCGCGGCGCCGCTTCGGCGTCGTCGAAGGCTGGGGCGCGACGCGTCTCACGGCGCCCCAACTCACCCCGAATCTGGTCGCCCGATGAGCAAGACGCGCCGCGAACAGATCGTCGAGTTCCTGCTGCGACGCGACGCGACGGCGCGCGATGTCGCCGCGCAGTTCGGACTGCGCGTGACCGAGGCAATCGACGATCTCGAACACATCCGCAAGTCACACGCCGACGCGTTCCAGATCGAGTGGGCCCGCTGTTCGAAGTGCGAGTTCGTGTTCGAGAAACGCGAAAAGCTCAGCTCGCCATCCCGCTGCCCGGACTGCCGCAACGAACGCATCGAAGGACCGTGGCTCTCGATCGCGAAGAGTTAACTCAGTCAAGCACATGGGCGTCGAGTACGAACGTGACGAACGTGCCCTGAAACACGGCGCGATCGCCGACCGTCGCCTCGGTCTCCACGACCCGCTTCTTCCCCTTCTCTTCCGTCACGACCGCGGTGGCTCGAATCTCATCGCCCACCACGATCGGCGCGAGGAACTTCACGTCGGCCGCGCCGAGCACCACGTTGGGGTCGTTCACCGCCAGCATCGCCGCGTAGTCGGCGAGCCCGAACACGAAGCTGCCGTGGATCAGCCCGCGGTCGTCCACGCGCATCGCTTCGGCGGCACGAAGGCCGACGACGGCTCGGCCGGCCTGGATCTCCACGACTTCGCCGCAGAGTTCGGAATTGATCTTCAGATGGGTTCGGGGCTGCATCGGCACTCCTCGTCAAACCTGGGCTCTGCTATGACATCATGCATGGAAGCCTTCATCGTCATACCGGTGTTTTTGGCGTTCGCGGGATTCATCCTCTGGGCCCACCACCACCTCGAGCAGCAGCGCATCGCCGT
>JBFIHF010000597.1:0-2997 GCA_041601915.1 Bradymonadaceae bacterium | reverse complement strand
CCGAGTGCGAAGAGGCGTCGGAGACGATCAAAGCCAGGAGAGTGAGCCATCTCGATCCTCTTTGTTTGTCAGGGCTGGACGCCGACGGCGCCGGTGATCGATTCAATCCCGCCGCCGAGCTCCAGCAGGCCGAGGTCCGCGACGTTGCCTCCCACTTCGAAGCGCAGCCGGCGCACGCCGACGTTCTCGCCGACGATCACCATGCCTTGGAGGTCGCCGCGCTGGATCATCGCCGCACCGAGCGGAAGCAGGATCGGCGCTGTCGTCACCAGCGGTCCGCGAATCGCGAACGCGCTGACGGCGGCGCCGGGGTTGTAGTCGAGCACGTAGATGTTGTCGTCGGTGGTGCTCAGGACGATCGCGGCGTTGTCGAACGGCGAGGTGAGGATGCGCACGGGGTCCGCGATCATGAGTTCCTGCTGCGCGAACAGCATCTCACCCTGGATGCCCACGACGCCGACACGATTGGGAATCCCGCTGAAGGCCGAGTTGTCGCCAACGAGGATGTAGTTGCCGTCGTTGGTGAGCGCGAAACCCGCCGCGATCGCGTCGTCGTCGGGGAACGCGGACTGAGACGCGACGCGCGTCGGCCCGTCGATGTCCACGACATGCACGTCGTTGGGCGTCGTGTCGTCGAGCAGGTCGACCGCCGCGACGGCGAGCTGGCCGTCGGCGCGCCACGCCGCCGCGCGGATCAGCTTGCCCCTGAACAGCTCGACCGCGGGGGCCGGGACGCCGGTCGCGCAGGCCAGCGGCAGGCGGTACATCGCGCCGTTCGCCGTCCCGTCATCGAGCTTTCGAAACCCGGTTTCCCACGCGTAGAGGTTGTCGCCCGCGGCGTCGATGAGCGCGCCGGACACGTAGAACCCCGGGTCGAGCTGCGCCGTGAGGACCTCCGGTTGTCCGCTGCCGTTGATGCGAAACACGCCGATCGTGCCGCCTTCCTGCACCGAGTAGCCGACTTCGCCGTCCGGCGTGAACTGGATCTCGCCTTCGTGGCCGGCGCCCATCGCGAACGTGACGTTGGGGCGCGTCAGCTCGCCTGCGCCGTCGAGGTCGAACACTTCGTACTGGGTGTCGGTGAACGGCAGCGCGACGATGACCTTGCGCGGCCCGTTGGCAGCCCGCGGAACGCGGTTGCAGCCCGAGGGCTTGCTCACATCGGGCTCATCGCCAAGGTCGGGACTGGCGGTGTCGCGACCCATGTCGGGGGTGACGTTGTTGGCTCCACCCATGTCCTGGCGCGTATCACCGACGTTGCCGACGTCCTCGGCGCAGCGTTGGTCGACGCCACACCCGGTGTCGTCGCCCACGACCTCGTCTTTGCCGCAGCCCACGGACAACACGACACACAATACTGCCAATTTCGAACGCATGATTCGCCTCGGTTGCAATGCCGCATTCCTGCCAGTTCACTGCCATCTTTGCAACTACTGCGGCGAAGCTAGCCGCGAGCGGAGGTCATGAGTAATGTGGCCGCATGGTACCGAAACCCGAAACGAAGGAGCTCGATTGGCGGCACGTTCGCCAGCTGGCTCCGTATGTCTGGCAGTACAAGGGGCGCGCCGCATTCGCGATGTTGCTGCTCGTGTCGGGCAAGGCCGCCGGGGTCGGGGTGCCGCTGTTGCTCAAGGCGATCGTGGACGCGCTCGATCGCACGTCGGGCATCGCGCTCGCGCTGCCGCTGGGTTTCCTGCTCGGCTACGGGGCGCTGCGGCTCAGCTCGACGGCGTTTCGGGAGCTGCAAACGACCGTGTTCGCGCGGGTTCGGTACGGCATCATGCGCCAGATGTCGCTGCGGCTGCTGAGCCACTTGCACAGCCTGTCGCTGCGGTTTCATCTGGAGCGAAAGACCGGCGCCATCACGCGCGACATCGACCGCGGGACGAGCAGCATCAGCACGATGCTGAACTACCTGCTCTTCAACATCGTGCCGACGTTCATCGAAGTCGGGATGGTCGCGTCGATCCTAGTCATCCAATACAGCTGGAAGTACGCCGCGATCACCATCGCGACCATGGCCTGCTACATCGCTTTCACGTTCTACGTGACGTCGTGGCGGCTGAAGTTCCGCGTGGAGATGAACAAGCGGGAGTCCGCGGCGAGCACCCACGCGATCGACAGCCTGCTGAACTTCGAGACGGTGAAGTACTTCGGGAACGAAGACTTCGAGATTCGCCGCTACGACGAGTCGCTGACGGCGTGGGAGGACACCGCGACCAGCGTGGAGAGCTCGCTGTCGTTCCTCAACGGCGGCCAGTCCTTCCTCATCGCGTGCGGCGTCACGGCGACGATGGTGATCGCGGGACAGCAGGTCGTGGACGGCTCGATGACGATCGGCGACCTCGTCGCGGTCAACGCGTTCCTGCTGCAGATGTTCATGCCGCTGGGATTCCTGGGCACCGTCTACAGCATCCTGAAGAACGCCGCGTCCGACATGGACCGCATGTTCCAGCTGCTGGACACCGAGGCCGAGATCGTGGACGAGCCCGATGCGAAGGAGCTCACGGTGCGTTCGCCGACTCTGAAGTTCGAGTCCGTCAACTTCAGCTACGACGGCGAGCGGCAAGTGCTGTTCGACGTGAGCTTCGAAGTGCCGGCCGGGTTCAAGGTCGCGATCGTGGGGCCGAGCGGCTCGGGCAAGAGCACTCTGGCACGGCTGTTGTTCCGGTTCTACGAACCGCAGCAAGGCCGCATCTCGATTGACGGCCAGGACATCCGCCGCGTGACGCAGCACAGCCTGCGCAGCCACATCGGTATCGTTCCGCAGGACACCGTCCTGTTCAACGACACGATCTTCTACAACATCCAGTACGGACGCCTCGACGCGACGCTCGAAGAGGTCGAACAGGCCGCCGAGATGGCATCGTTGAAGGACTTCATCGAGATGCTTCCCCGCGGTTGGGAGACGTTGGTCGGCGAGCGCGGGCTCAAGCTGTCCGGCGGCGAGAAGCAACGCGTCGCGATTGCGCGCGCGATCCTGAAGGCACCGAGCAT
>JBFIHF010000596.1:0-3009 GCA_041601915.1 Bradymonadaceae bacterium | reverse complement strand
GTGCTGATGGCGCTGCACGGCGACACGTTGAGTGCCACGCGCGTGGACTCGGGCTTCACGAAGAGCCGCGTGACCCAGAAGCTGCATGTCGCGCCGCGCCCTGAAGGCGCCGAGTGAAGCGGCGGCTCTGATGGTCAAGTCCTTCTGGCGGCAGCTCGCCACCCACCTCGCCACCGGGGAGCCCGCGCTCGTCGGACTCGTCGCCGATCACACCCGTCACTCACCGGGAACCCGCGGCGCGCGTATGTTCGTGCGACCCAATGGGTCTCAGGTCGGCACAATCGGCGGTGGCGCCATGGAAAGCGCGTTTGCGAGCCATGTCGCCGATCCTGCGCGCTATGAAATAGAGACATTGTACCATCGCGCAGACGCGGCAGGGAAGCGCTCCGGATTGATCTGCGCGGGTCGTCAGACGATGGTCTATGTGCACGCGCGGCCCGATGACGCCGCCGTCTATGCGCGGTTCGCGGACGCCGTCGAGGCGGACGAATCCGTCGCGCTCCGCATCGAAAACGGGGAGCCAGAGGTCGTGTCGCGGCAGGTCGGCGTACGACCACCGATCGAGCTCGTCGACGGCGTGTACATCGAACACGCGGTCAACCATCGCCGCATCGCGATCCTCGGTGGCGGGCACTGCGGCTCAGCGCTGTCCCGGGCGATGGCCAGGCTCGGTTACCACGTGGAACTCTTCGAAGAGCGCCCCGATGTCTACACGTTCGTCGAAGAGCAACACGCCGACGTGAAGCGAGTCGTCTCGGATTTCGCCGAGGCCGGCCCGCTGGTCTCCTTCCCTGCGCTCACCCATTTCGTGGTGATGACCGCCAACGTCGACGCCGACGTACGCGCTCTGCTCGGCGGAATCGAACTCGCCTTCCCATACAAAGGCGTGATGGGCAGCAACGCGAAGATCGCGCGAATTCTAGGCCTGCTGCGGTCCGCGGGACTCAGTGAAGATCGCATCGGGGAACTTCACGCACCCATTGGGCTAGACCTTGCGAGCGATACGCCGGAGGAGATCGCGATCTCGATCGCCGCGCAGATCCTACGGCTTCGCGAGTCGTTGTTCCCGTTCGCTCGCCCGTCTCCAAGCTGAAGGGTCGATGCTCGTCTACTACGCTTTCGTCACCGAGGACGATGATCGCCTCGACTCCGATGGCCCCACCCTGGGCGAGATCGAACCGGAGGGGTACTAGATGCGGGCGGGATGGCTCATCGTCGCGGCGTGTGCCTGTTGGCCCTCGTGCGGCTCCAACAACTCTCCCGACGCAGAACCGGCGGAATGCGCCACGTTGGATCTCGAGACGTGCGCATCTACGCTCGGATGTGCGGTCGAGGGGGGACAAGCGCTCGATGAGGCGCGGGGGTGCTTCGGACCCTTCTCGGACGCGTACTGCTGCGACTCGGACATGACCTGCGAGGATCTTGACGTGTACGTGATGGATCCCGATGGGAGGTGCTGGCTGTTCAGTGGCGGCTGTGGTGTTCTACCTGACGGTTGGGAGGAGCGGAGCTGCAGCGACGCCCAGCGCTGCGAGTAGAAACGGCTGCGCCTGGCCCGCTGTGGACCGCGAGGCGGTGTGCCGCGTAGCGTCACCGGGCCAGAGCAAGAGCGTGAGGGAGATTGTACAGTGTCTGTTGTCTCGCGGTACTGGTGCAACGTTCGGAACCCAGGACCGGGCCGGAAGTCCTTCTCATCCCGCGCAGTGCCACGCTCGCAGGGCCTTGTTGAACGAGTTCGGTCTCGTCTACTACGTTTTCTTCGCCGCGGGACCGGAACTCGAGCTTGCTCCACGGACAGTGGAGCCAGCTGCTCGGCGCGACCCTGGTCGCGTTCGGCTTCACGCTGTCCTTCTTCCTTTCCTCGTGCAGCTCGAGCGCGGAATTCCGATCGAGGAGGGTCCGCACGGCGACGCTCACCTTCGCCGTCGTCTTCGAACTGCTGCTGGAGTTTTCGTCGCGCACGTCGCGGCCCATCTGGCGCAGTTGGCCGTGGGAGAGCCGCTGGGTCGTCGCCGCGGCACCCTTCCAGACCGCGGCGAGCTCGGACTCGGATTCGACGCCGGCGACTCAAAGACGTTCGTCGACTCGTTCCCCCCTTACCAGGAGACCCCGATCCGCCTGTTGCGCCACCTCAAGTTGTCTGCCAGGCGTGCAACGAGTTCCTCTGCCCCGACCCCGGTCTTGACCCGGATGGTGCTGCAAGGAAGCAGCGACACACCGGAGGGGGTCGCGATCTCGATCGCCGCGCAGATCCTCCGCTTGCGCGAGACGTTGTTCCCGTTCGCTCGCCCGTCTCCAGCCTGAAAGGTGGCGATGCGCTATCGCGAAAGCAGCGCTTCGAAGCGCTCGCGAATCGGCTCGTCCAGTCGCGCCACACCCCTCCCCAGCTGCGCCAGAAACTTCGGCGGCATCGCGCGCGCCGCGTCGTAGGCGAGCAGGATATCGCCGGGCCGATCTTCGAGGAGGACGTCGAGGACAGCTCCTGCCTGAGCGATGTCTTTGCGCGACTTTTCCGCGAACGCGGCGGGTCGCCGCTGAGATACGACGAGCTTGTGCAGCGCGAACCGGGCCGGAGTCGGGACGTTGACGAGCACGCCCTGCCGCACGGGAACCGCGGCCGGTTGCGGATCGACGAGGATGTAGTCGAGGAAGCGCACGGGCTCCGCCATGGCGTTCAGCGAGGGAATGCGCCGCGGGGCGCTGTCCGGCTTGCCGCGCAGCGGCGTCAGGAGGCTCACACTCAAGTCGGAGCCGCGCACCTTGAATCCCGTGGATGGGTGCTTCGGATTCAACGCGGGGATCGCGAAGAAGGCCTTGTCGGTCGCCGCGAGCGTCGCTTCGATATCGATGTCGACGTCGGGAACGCTGACGTAGATCTCATAGTCGTGCGCGATGTCGACGTCCTGGGTTCGAAGGCTGCTCTGCTCCCACTTTACGCCGAGCATGTTCCCCATGAGTGCGAACGCATGGGAGCCGATCACACAGCCTCCGACGGCGAACACACCTGCC
>JBFIHF010000595.1:0-3010 GCA_041601915.1 Bradymonadaceae bacterium | reverse complement strand
GATCAGCAGACCGTTGTCCCAGAAGAACTCCTTGATCTCGCGCTTGAGCCCCGCGCCGCCGCTCAGGCAGAACGACAGCCGGCCGCCGGTGATCGCGTGCAGACGTTCGCGCCGTTCGGCGTCGGTCTTGCCTTCGCTGGCGACGGCCGCGATCTTCTCGAAGTAGCGCGGCACGCTCATGAAGATCGTCGGTCGCACTTCGGGCAGCACGTTCAGCACCTGGTACGGGTCGCTGAGATAGCTCGTGAAACCCAGCGTATTGCCGAGGCACGCCTCGCCGAACCCGAAGATGTGGCTCATCGGCAGCCACAGCACGTCGACGCCGTTCTCCTCGACCAGCGGACCGTTGATGACGAGCCAGTCGCGGCCGTTCACGGCCACGTTGCGGTGCGTGAGCGGCACGCCCTTCGGTCTTCCGGTCGTTCCAGACGTGTAGAGCATCACCGCCATCTGATCGAGGTCGACCCCGGCCATCACCTCGTCGAAGACGCCCGGCTTTTCGCGGTCCAGCGCGCGTCCAATCTCCTGCAGCGTCGGCCACGTGACGAACCGTGCTTCGATGTCGAGCCACTCGAGGTCGGTCCTGCCATCGGCGCGCAGCCGCTCGAGGATCGCCTTGACGTCCAGCGTGGCGTCGAACAGCACGACCCGCGCGACATCACCGTAGGCGTCCCACTCGTCGAGCACCTTCTCGACGAGGCCCGGCGTGTCGACAAACACGACGCGCGAATCGCTGTGTTGCACGACGTAGCCCGCTTGTTCCGCGGTGCTCGTCGGGTACACGGGGACCATCGCACTGCCGACGGCTTGTGCGCCGAGGGCCGCCGACATCCACTCCACGCGGTTTGGCGCGAAGATCGCGACCCGCGCGTTGTGCTCGAGCCCCAGGCTGCGCAGGTACATCCCGCAGTAGCGGATCTGATCGGCGAACGCGCCCCATGTCACCGACGTCCAGTCATCGCCGGACCGCAGCATGAATCGAGGACGCGATTTGCGCTCGGCGAGGCAGCCGAAGACGGCTCGCGGTGCGATTTCGAGTTCTAGAAACGGGGTGACGTCCATCGTTCAGCTCTCCCGCAGCTCTTCGATGCGCTCTTCGAGGTCGTAGAGCTGGCTCTGCAGCTGGTTGAGGGCGTGCAGGGTCCGCTCCTGGTCACGCTTCGTCGGAAGCCCGACCGCGCCGAGCCACGTCGCCGCGGCCTTGTCGTTCGCCGCCTTGACCTTCATCAGCGTCGACAGCGCGGTGCCGGACGGCTTGAGCAGCAGCGGGCTGCGCAGCCATTGTTCGGCGAGCTTCGCCGAGCTCTCTTCCCACGCGTAAAATCCCTTCTTCCACAAATCCCACATGTTCATCTCCAGTTGAGGCCTAAAGTCCAAGGCGTCGAAGTTCCACAGCTGTTTCGAAGTTGTCGTCTGTCTCGTTGTCGGCACTGACCGCACGCGCGACCTCGCCGAAGCATTCAAACACGTAGCCGACTTGCTTGCGCGAGAATCCCGGACCCACCGACGGCTCGACCGTGAGGTCGGTCCGCACGCGCAGGACCTGCTCGAATTGCAGCTCCGGCAGCCAGAGTTCGCCGATCGCGTCGACGCGGTTCGTGTAGACGTCGCGTCCCGCGTACGGCAGGTCGCGCACCGTCGCGTTGCGCACCTCGCCGATCGAGACCCACTCGTCGCCCACGTCGAGCGGCAGTCGGTAGATCACGACGGGCTCGGTGTACACGACCAGCGTCTGGCCCAGCGCGGGTGCCTCCTCGGGCGATGCGTAGCCCAGCAGAAAGACACCGAGCGGCGTGCGGCTGTAGATGCCCTCGACGAGGCCCGCGGCGTCCAACGGCGCGACGAACTCTCCGTTGGGGAACGAGTCCGCATACCAGCGGTCCGTCACCGACGCGGCAACGACCTGAAGTTCCTGATCGTCGGCCTCATCGGACCAATCCCAGACGCGCTCGCCGAGCCCGTCGACGAGACCGACGAGGTCGACCGCTCGCGGCTTGTTGGCCGGATTGATGCGGTAGGACACCGGCGTGTCGAACCCGACGAGCAGCTCGTCGGCATCGATGCGCTCGTCGAGGTTGGGCACGCAGTCCAGAGGCGCAGGCTCCGCCGCCGCGTACGGCGTGCGTTCCGGCGGCATCGTGAGGTTCTCCGAACACCCGGCGGCGAGTAAAATGACCGCGGTCAGTGAAATGGCATGTACAGGTTTCATCAAAATCCCACGTTCATCTGGACGCCCGCGGCCTGAGCTGGACGGGCGAGCAGCCCCGCCGTTGGGTTGTCGAACGCTGCGCCGGGCAGGAGTACCGCGTAGTACGCCTCCGCCCGGAATGCGCCGTTTTCGTAGCGGATCGTCGGGTCAATTTCCACGCCGAGCCCCGACTTGCCGCTGGGCGTTGACGTCGCCTGCACCGCAAACGACGCGATCGCGGCCACCTCGAGGCTCAGCTCGCCGCCCAACCGCGTTCCGGTCGACCACTGCAGGTGTGGACGCACGTACACGGCGTCGGTGACGGTGCCGATCAGTTCGCGAAACAGGATGCGGTCGATGTGAAAGTCGGGATGGAACCGCATGTTGTTCACGGTGTTGTCGTACGGAGGGTTCGCCTGCGGGCCGTCGAGCTCGCCGGGCTCCGGCGCGGCCTCCACCAATCCTGGGTATGCGCCGAAACCGGGGGCCGCGTCGCCGCTGGCGATTCCGCCGTCGAGTCCGCCCGTGACCGGCCAGTCGTCGTTTCCGATGTCGCTCATCAGCACGGCACCCCATTGCGTCGATGTCAGCGGCACGCCGTATCGAACGCCGGGAAGGATCGACGGTTCGTCGATATTGGCGAGCAGCAATGCGGCTTCGGCCCGAACCTTGAGGTAGGGAAACGCGAAGTCGATGTAGCCATCGAGCAGATTCGCGGTCAGCCCGCGGTAGACGACCTGATTGTCGTCGATCGGGACCGGCCGCGTGGTCGGCAGGTAGTTCGCCGGCACGTCGTTCTTCTGCCACCGATGCGAGTAGACG
>JBFIHF010000594.1:0-3011 GCA_041601915.1 Bradymonadaceae bacterium | reverse complement strand
TCGAACCTGCAGCTCATCGCCGATCTGGAGCCGCAGTACATCAAGATGGACATCACGCTCACGCGTGGGATCGCCTTGAGCGCCCGCAAACAGGCGCTCGCCACGTATCTGATGGAGCTCGCGGCAAAGTGCGACGCCCAGGTGATCGCGGAGGGGATCGAGAGCCAACCGGACTGCGATACGGTGCTGCAGCTCGGGATCATCCTCGGCCAGGGGTACCTGCTCGGGATGCCCGACCTCGCCGCGAACTGGCCGGCGGCGGCCCCGTAGTCAGCGGCTCAGCACCACGACCTTCGACTCCATCACCGCACCGAGCAGGATCACGCCGTCCCCGGGGATCGCCGCCGACGTTCCCGAGATCGGCGTCCCGTCGTTCACGTAGATCTCCTGGGATGACCACTCCCCCGGTGCGCCGAACTCGAAGCGCAGGACCTGTGACGGCGACCGCTTATTCGACGGGTCCGCCGCGTGCGCAACAAACGCGAGCAGCTTCGGGTGCGCGCCGACCCAGACGCTGCCGTCGGTGTCGATCGAGAGGTTGTCGAGTCCCGACACCCAGCCGGTCTGCGTCACCAAGGTGAGCGCCCCGGTCGACCCATCCCGCGCGAACTTGGTCACGCGGCCACCGATCGTCTCCGCGAGGTAGACCGAGGTGCCATCGGCGGTGACGGCGATGCCGTTCGCGTACTTTGTGCCCGTGTGCACCTCGCGAAACGCGCTACCGTCGAAGTACACGACGTTGCCGAGCCCCAGCTGGAGGTAGTCTTCCAGCGTCCGCGCAAAACCTGGCCCAAACCGATGGTCGTTCGTCGCGTAGAACGTCTGCGCGCCACTCGCCGCGACGTCGTTCGGCGAGTTGAGCAGCAGCGACTCGTACGATCGCACGTAGGTGAGAGCGCCGTCCGCGGCGACGTCGAACACCTCGATCACGTGTTTCGCCACGACATCGCCGGCCACGGACGTAAACCCCGAGCCGCCGCGGTGATTCACCACGAACAGCCGCTGGGCGCCGTCGGGGCCGACCCAGAGGTCGATCCCGTGGGGCTGAAACTCGAAGTCCAACGCGGGCGTCACGTCGCGGGACGTGCCGGCCGCGATGTCGACGAGGAAGATCCCGCCTTTGACGGTCGGGTCGCGAAAGTTCGCCGACGAGACCAGTGCATCGGTGCCGCCGGGTCGGATGACCAGATCTTCGGTGCCGCCGGGGAAGCCCGTCACGACGCGAAGCGGCGCCGGACCATGCGGAGCGACGGTCAGGAACGCCCCACCGCGGAACAGCGCAAACAGCACGAAGCCGGCCACCACGACGAGGGCAAGGCCGGCAATGACGAGCAACTTTCGTTTCACGCAGAGTCCGCGGTGCCGCAGTCGGTGCGAGCGTCGGCATTGCCCACCCCCGCTTCCTCCTGCTCCTTTGTTCGACGCCAGAACACATCATGTAGCAGTTGGCTCGCGCCGGCGTCGACCACCGCACCGCGAATCCGCCAATCCGCCGATCCAGCGCGCGTTTCTCCGACTCCGTCGACCGCCAGCGATCGTCGACGGTCGATTGTCCCACTGGTTCAACAGTATGTCGTCTGAACACCGTCTAGTTGCACGGCTGAGATAGTGTCAGGGTGAGGTCACTTGGAACCGATACACACGAAAGAGGCCCACCACTGCGGTGGGTACCGAGTGATGACTATGAAACGACCACACCAGATAGGGGACCTGATGAACTCCACGCTACGCTTCACGATTTCTCTCCCGCTGCTCGCCGCTCTCGCGCTTGGATGTGGCGGCGACGATCCGCCGCAGCGCAAGGACAACTCCAACAACACGGCGAACAACACGGCGAACAACGCCAGCAACAACGTCACGAACGCACCGACGAACAACGTCACGAATGCGCCGACCAATAACGTCACGAACACCCCGACCAACAACGTCACGAACACCCCGACCAACAACACGATCATCGACCCGATGGGCGGAGCCGCGTTCGTGCTTCCCGCCGACGCGACGTCGTACGCCAGTGCCGGCTTGAGCGTACGGATCGTGCTCGACGCGGACGCGAGCGAGGCTGAGCTGCTGCTGGACGACAGCGAGGTGCTGACGCAGTTCGGCGCCTCCAACGAGTTCGAGTGGGACACCTCGAGCGTCGCCGAAGGCCCGCACGAGCTGGCGATCCGGTACTCGCTCGCCCCGGGCACGCCGCTTCTGTCCGAGGACCTTCGCACGGTGATCGTCGACCGCACGCCTCCGAGCATCCGTTCGTCGATCCCGGCACCGAGTTCGGATCAAAACTCCCCGACCACGCCGATCTCCCTCAGATTCGACGAGCCGATGGACCCTGCGTCGGTCGATGCCACTACCGTGACGATCCAATTCGACAATGGCGAGTCGACGACCCATACCGCGAGCCTCGAAGCCGATGGCGTCACGGTAGTCGTGGAGTTCGCGCCGGACTCCATCTCGTTGCCCTACACCGCGACGGTGACGGTCGCAGCCACGGACCTCGCCGGGAATCCGGCGAACCGGACGCTGACCTACACGGTGCCGGCGTGGATTGGGACATCGATCGGCATCACGATGAGCAAACTGCATTACGTCGACATCGGCGGCTCGGAGTACGTGATCGGAGTCGGGCGTGGGGTCGGCAGCGATGTGGTCAATGTCTACAAGCGCGCCGGCAGTACGTGGACCAGGGTCGCAAATCAGTCGATCAGCAACGTGTACGCCCTCGCGGTCGACACCGCCGGGGATCGCGCCCATATCGCGGTGCTGAGACGCGACTCGGCCAGTGGAATCATCGTGAAAGCGGCGCAGCTGCTCGAATTTAACCCGATGAACGACTCCCTGACGCCTGGAGGCAGCCGTGTGCTCGGACCCGATGGCCCGGGCGGGGCGATCGCGCTCGAAGTTCGTGCGGCAGCCCTGGGTACCGTCGACGCCCTCGCGGTCGTCTCCAACGGCGCGGTGAGCGTCTTCGAATTCAGCAACCGCGGCCTCACCAATCAGACGGCGAACAC
>JBFIHF010000593.1:0-3013 GCA_041601915.1 Bradymonadaceae bacterium | reverse complement strand
CCCACCGCCATTCGAGTCACCGTCCAGATCGCGCTCATGCATCGCGCCGTCTATCGATACGTGCGCAACGACGACGACCAATACAACAACACCAGTTCCGGAGAAAAGAAGTACGGGACCGAAGCGGCGCGAAAGGGCTTTTGGATCCGATTCGGCAACGAGATCTACTGGCCGAACCGCTTCTTCGACGTGCCGGCGTACTTTCCCCCCGAGGACCTCGACGATCTCCCGGACGAGCCGCCCATGGATGCCGCCGAAGACCGCGGGCGAGACAAGTGGGCCGTCCACGGGTTCTTCAACAAGGGGCTCGGCCTCTACTGGTGCGAAGACATCTACGCGAGGCTCAAGAAGATGCGCGATGACCGCACCAATCAGGACCCGACGCTGCGCCCGAGCGAAGTCGCGACGTGCGCGTACCTCGCCGAGCGTGCCTACAAGCGGACGGACCCCGCGTATGCGGGCACGAGAACCGAGATTATCGGGAACTACACGCCGTTTGATGGACCGACCCGATACGGCGACACGTTCGAACCCTTCTGCGCCTACTTCCATGGAAACATGGACGAGACGGGCGCCACGGTCGTCGACGTGATCCGGGAGGACTACAACGGCGACAAGGACGAAGAATTCTACTACCTGCACCCCGGGTACGTAGAGGTCGCCGGTGAGCAGGGCGAGCACGGACACTCCGCGAAGTCGCTCGAGAACTGGTGTGAGCGCATCCCGGTCGTCGACTTCACCAACGACGACCCGGCTTACCCCGAGAAGGTCGGCGAAGTTGGACGCGACCGGATGAACGGGTTTCGGTGGCTGGAGCTGAACGGTGAAAACCTCGGCCGGATCCAGGGAACGAACGCCGGCGGTGTCAACGCGCGCCCCCTCGGCGCCGCGGACGACGCCTGGGAGCCGATCTTCGACATCTTTCATGGCGGGACCGGCGCGTTCACCGGCGGTTGGTCCGTCGACGGAAATCGCCTCACGCCGCAGATTCCAGGCTCCCTCGCGGGCTTCCCGAGCAACGCCACGGGTGCGATGACGCCAGACGCCATCAAGGCGACCGAGCCGGCCGTCTACGAGCTGTCCGTGGTCCAGCCGCTCAACGAGAACTGGCTGCATCGCTCGGAAGGCAAAGCGACCGTGGGCCCCTACCAGTTCCTCGTCTACCCCACCGTCGAGGAGGTTCCCGGCGCATTCACCGGGACCAAGAAGGCCTACCGCGCCACGTACCCGGCGTGGCTGCGCGACCAGACCGAGGTCCTCGCGTGGGGCGTCTACACGGTCGATGGCAACGGCGTGTACACCGAGGTCTTCCCGCCGGGCGAACAACGCTCGAACGAGGGACACTGGACGTTCAGCGGCGGCGAAGCGACGTTCAACCCGGACCCCGATATCGTGGGCGTGCTCTACGAGACCGCCAACCCCGCGGGCTTCGGCCCCCCGTTCGATCAGAGCGTCGTGTTCGTCTTCGCCTTTCACTGAGCGACGCGCCGTTCCCGCGTTCTCGAGTCGTGCGCGCACGATTCGGGCCCCGTCGGAATGAGAACGACCGCCGAAAGGCGTGGTCAGTTTGAGGCGAGTCCGAGTACGCTGTCAGCATGCGGACCCTCGTTCTTGCACCGATAGCCGCGCTGGTGGTCGCCTGCCAGCCGCAGCGGGCTGATCCCAAACCGGCGCCATCATCGGCGCCCAAACCGCAGACCATTGCGCCGCGCCTTCCAGAGCCAACGGCGGAGGCGCCGCCTTCGGAACCGCCGTTGGTCCCTGCCCGCCGCGCCATCGCACGCGGACACCAAGACGGAATCGAAGCGGCGCGATCATTTGATCAGTGGCGCGTGCCGCAGAGCTCCGCGGAGCTATTGAAGCTCGCCGGCAACAATCGAGGCGTCGCGGTCTGGAACGGCTCCACGGTGGAGCTCAAGGTCGGCGAGGGCTCCCAGGCGAAGATGCTCCTCGAGTTCGACGCAAATCGAGAGTGCGCGGTTCCCAGCGAAAACCCGCCATGGAGTCCGCCGGCGGCGTACCGCAAACAGAGCGTTCAGCCCGTCTGGTGGGCTTTCGAGGGCTCGCCAACAGCCCAGCATGTCGGACTCCGACTCGACACGCACCATGCGACCCTCTGGTGGTGGAACGAAGCCCGCGACTGCATGACTGGGCAGCCATATTCACCGGCGCTTGCGACGGGTCTGAGTCGAACCGATGACGAGGGGTGGGGACGAGGACCGCTGGACTATCGTTGGACGGAGTCTGCGAATGTGCAGTCCTACAAGTCGACGGACGACGGCACCGTGGTCCGTGAGAGGGTTCGGTCGGTCCCCGGAACCCGGGTCACGCTCGACGGCATGCAGTGGCGAGTGACCAGTGGAACGGAGGTCGTCGAGATCAAACCGCGTCTTCCGCCGTCAAAGATCGGCTGCGCGGAGGCCCAGGCGCACATTGCCAGCGAAGGCGCGTCGACGCTCGTCGATCTGAGGGTCAGATATGGCGAGCATGATTGCTTCGACATGGCGATGCACGCCGCCAAACTCGTGCGACTCAGTCCGCTCGGTTCCACCGTTCTGGCCAGCAAGCATGATGACCGCGACCACGGCGCCGAGAGCTATGGCAAGACGATCTACGATCGCACGAACACGTTCGGCGCGCTGCAACAGGGCCTACGCGGCTCGTTCGAATTCATGAACGGCTCGGGGAAATGCAGCGTCCCAACGTTCGAGGACGAAGACATCGGACAGCCTGAAGAGGGGTTTTGCACGGACACGGAGACCATCACGTTCACGACGGACTGGCGCGCCACGATCGCCGGCGACGTCGTCGAACTCGGGACCGCTCGGTTCGATGAACGCGCCGTAACGTGCGGATACTGCGGTAACTAGCAGCCTGCGTCGCGGTGCACCGTCTCTGGATGAAATGGTGACGGTCGCTCCACACATCGATGCTCCGGGATCGCTATTGTCGGGACATGATAGATCCGACGCGACGACCGATTCGACGATGGCTCATCCCCGCTCTGCTGGTG
>JBFIHF010000592.1:0-3060 GCA_041601915.1 Bradymonadaceae bacterium | reverse complement strand
GCTCGCAGCTCGCAACGACAAAGACTCCGTCGAGATGGACGACTTCCAGGAAGCGATCGAGCGCGTCATCGCGGGGCTGCAGAAGAAGAGCCGTCGACTCAGCGATCACGAGAAGGACATCGTCGCGTACCACGAGACCGGCCACGCCTTGGTCGCCGCGGCGCTGGAGAGCGCCGACGAGGTGCATAAGGTCAGCATCGTCTCCCGTGGCATCGCGGCGCTCGGTTACACCCTGCAGGTGCCGATCGAAGACCGCTACCTGATGACGAAGTCCGAGATCCGGGACAAGATTTGCGGGCTGCTCGGTGGCCGCGCGGCCGAGGACCTCATCTTCGGCGATGTGTCGACCGGTGCGTCGAACGACCTTCAGCGCGTGACGGATCTGGCGCGGGCGATGGTGCGCGACTTCGGCATGTCGGACCGGCTGGGTAACGTCAGTTACGGGCGCGACGAGGGCTTTCTGGGCGGGGCGGGTATGGGCCCGCGCCAGTACTCCGAGCAGACGGCGGTCGCGATCGACGACGAGGTCAAAGAGGTCGTCGACATGCTGTATCAGCGGACCCTGGCGGTCCTTCAGCAGAACATGGACCTCCTGCGCGAGATGTCTGAGCACCTCAAGAAAGTCGAGGTGCTCGACGGCGACGAGCTCGCGAGCTTTCTCGACCGCGTGGAGGTCGCGTCGTCGGCCCCCTCGCGCCCCGCGCTGCGCCTCGACGGCGAGGCGACTGCGGAGTGACTCTCGACGTCTTCGCGGCCGTATTGCTGGCAATTCTGAGTTATCTCGGCTGGCGCACGGGTGCGCTGGGGCAGCTCCTGCGGATCGTGGGTGCCGTGCTGGTGTTGCTGTTTGGGCGCGTCGCCGCTGAGTTCGTGCGCGAAGTGCTGTTTGGCAGCTCGAAGATCGCCGAGCCCGCCATTGAGGTGACCTCCTACTTTCTCGGGGCGACGTTGTTGTACGTCGCGGTGGTGCTCGTCGGCTGGTTCGTGATTCGAACGATGCGCGCGGCCACCCCGACGCTCGCCACGGCCGACCGCGCTGGCGGCGCCGCGCTGGGCGCCGTGAAGGCGGCCGTCCTCATCTATGTAATGATCGCGGGTGCCGTGCTTCTCACTGCCGCGCACACCAAGCAAGACCCCGACGACCGACTGCACTTCCGCGACGGCCAACTGACTCGCCTCGCCCAGGAGTACGACGTGTTCTCGCCGTGGCAGATTCCAGAGCTCGACTCCCTGCACCGGTTCATGCGCGCCGGTCTCGCCGCGCGAGAGAAGGGGGTGGAGCATCTGCTTCGAGATCACGCCGACATTGCCGACCTGCTGCGGCAGAAGTCGGTCCGGGATGTCTTGGATGATGAGGCGCTCGAGCCGGCCCTGCAGGACGGGAAGTCGGCCCTGACGCTCGCGGACGAGCGGATTCGAGCCCTGCTGAACGACAAAGAGTTCGTTCAGGCGCTGGAGAAGATCAATCTGGACGAGTTCGAGGCGATCGTGGCGCAAGCCGGCGCGAAGGCCGCGCCGGCAGCAGCGGTGGCGCCGACGCCGGACGCCGGTACTGTCGACTAGGTTCGCATTGAGGGGCTATCGACCCAGCTTGCGCTTCGCGAGTTCGACGTACTGGCGCGCGGTGCTGTTGTTGGGATCGCGTTCCAGCACCTTCTCCCAAACGACGACCGCTTCTTCGTATTTGCCGAGCCGGTAGTACGACTGGCCGAGGCTGATGCGGTAGTCGTTGCGCTTCGGTGCCGCGCTGACGGCCTTGGTTTGATACTTCACCGCATCGCGGTAGTCCGCCTTGTCGAAGTGCACCTTGCCGAGGCCGGCGAGGGCGGTGGTGTTCCGCCCATCGATTTCGAGGGCTTGGGCATAGAGCTTCTTCGCTTGGTCCAGGTTGCCGCTTGTATGGGCGGCTCGCGCGTCGCGCGCCAGCGCGTCCGCATCGCCGGTATCCCACTTCTTGGGCGCCGTGACCTTCGGGGGCCGCGGCTCCCGCTTCTTCGTCTTCGACGCGACCGGCTTCGGGTCTGGCTGATCGGGGGGCTCGTCGGGTTCGACTTCGGCACCAGCACCCAGATCGGGGGCGCCGGCATCGGGTGTGCCCGCGTCGGGCGTGGCCGTGACGCCAGTGAAGCGGGCTTGCAAGTCAGCGGTCAGAGCACTGAGTTCGCTGTCCTCGGGGGCGAATTGGCTCGCATAGCCGGCCAGCGAACGTGCGCTGCGCAGGTCGCCCGCCTTGTCCGCCGCCTTCGCCGCGTCGCGCGCGGTACTGACGAACGTGGTGCGCGCCTGCTCGTACAGCGGGTCCGTCGCGCCATGGCGCTTCAGGCTCTCCAGATGCGTGAGCGATGAGTTGCCGAACGGCTCCACGATGCGGTTCGCCTCCAGCGCCTCGTCGAACGCGGCCTTGATCTCGTCGAGGTTCACGGCCGGCTTGGGCGGTACGACCACCGCGACGGCCGCGGGCTTCACTTCGGCAACGGGTTCACCCGAGAACTCGAAGTACGCGATGAGGCCGATCGCGGCGACCACGAGCGCGCCCGCGATCACAAAACCGATCGTCTTGTTGCGGCGGTCGCTGTGTTCCTGCGCTTCTTGGGCGAGCGACTTCTCCCACACGTCGTCGGCGTTACCACCAAACCAGGTACTGCGATCCAGGTCGCGTGTGGCATCGATGCTCGGCTTGGGCGTCACAAAGCCGATTTCGGGCGCCTTGGCGCCGAGTCCGGCCTCGGCGGCGGCGGCGGCATCCAGCGCAATCACCGGTTTCGGCGCAGGCTCGGAAACCTCAGCGAGTCCGCCCCGGTCTGCTGCGGCCACGGCCTCTTCGATGTTCAACCGGATCGTCTTGTCCGTAGGCGACACGTCGGCGGTGGGCCGCGGCGCAGCGGCCCCATTGGGCGGGGGATACTTGGCGAGCTGCTTCTTCTTCTTCTCGCGCCGGCCGACTTTCGCCGCGAGCGGAACGCCGCCCGGCGGGTTGAACTCGAGCAGCGTTTTGGTGCGTCCGTCGTCGTCGTCCGCTTCGGAAGGCGCCGTGAGTGCGCTCATCGCGCCCATCATGAG
>JBFIHF010000591.1:0-3071 GCA_041601915.1 Bradymonadaceae bacterium | reverse complement strand
TCGGCGGATGTGTGGTCCGAACGCGAGATCTTCAAAGTCGACGAGCACGGGAACGCGAGCGTGGTCGCGGGGGTGCCGCCCGACTACTTCAGCCCGACGGGCCAGAAGTGGGGAAATCCCGTCTATCGCTGGGATGTCCTCGCGGCGAAAGACTACAGCTTTTGGCGAGACCGAATCGGCGCGGTGCGCGAGTGCTGTGACTTGGTCCGCATCGACCACTTCCGCGGCTTCGAGGCCTACTGGGAGGTGCCGGCCGAGGCTGCGACCGCGGAGATCGGCGTGTGGCGGCCCGGCCCGGGCGTCGAGTTCTTCAAATGGGTGGAGCGCGCGTTTGGCGATGTCCCGTTCATCGCCGAAGACCTCGGCATGATCACAGACGCGGTCCATCGATTGCGGGACCGCTGCCACTTGCCGGGCATGAAAGTGATGCAGTTCGGGTTCGACGGCGATCCGAACCACCCGTTCCTGCCCCATCGCTACCCGGAGCACTGCGTCGCGTACACCGGTACCCACGACAACGACACCACGCTGGGCTGGTTCCGCAGCGCGGGCGAGGACGTGCAGCGCAACGTGCGGGAGTACCTGATGACGGCCGACGGCGGCATTGTTTGGCCACTGATCGAAGCCCTGCTCGCTTCGGCCGCGGCGCTCACCATCGTGCCGTTCCAGGATCTGTATGAACTCGGCAACGACGCGCGTCTGAACTTGCCCGGCACGTCGTCGCTGCAGAACTGGTCGTGGCGAATGACGCCCGATCAGCTCGGGGACGAGACGCCGTGGGCCCGACTCGGCGAGCTCACCGAACAGTCGGGCCGCGTGTGACCGCGGTCGACGAGGCCATGACTGTCGACGAGGCGCGCCGTCAGGGCGCGGCGGAGGGACGACGCAGTGCGCTGCGGGTCTTCGCCGGTGTGACCAGCGTGATCGTCCTGCTGCTACTCGGCACGTTCGCCGCGGGCTACGTCCTCGCCGGGCGAGCGCGCGAGGCCGCGCCGCACGTCATCGAGGAGATCGCGAGCGAGCGGCGCGGGGAGCTCGAAGCGCGGATGACGGCGCGCGGCACGGAAGCGCGGGCGCTCGCCGGAGACTTGTTCGTGTTTCTTCAGCGTCTGTGGCAGGAAAACGAGGCACTGGAACGAGTTCGTACCAACGTGGAGGCCGCGACGACGCAGCTCCGCATTTTGCGGGTCGAAGTGAACGCGGCGTACGATTCGCCGACGAACAACCTCGGCGCGCTGATGCGCAACGGCCCGACCCGGGCGAGCGCGGTGCTCGACTACTCCGTCGCGATCGCCAACGAGCTTCAACGGTTGGTTCCACTGGTCCTCGGCGCACTGGGGCAGGCCAAGACGGCGGCCGAAGCCGAACCCGACGGGCCGGCGCTGCCCGCGATGCTCGACGCGATGGATGCGTTGCTCGCCCCGTTCATCGGGACGAACGCGGCACTCGAGACGGACTGGCAAACGGTGAAGACGGGCCTGCTCGACTGGACGCGCCGCGTCGGCGCAGACCTCGATCACGCGCGGGCGCAGCTGTCCGGCGACGACCTGAGCGACGAGTTCTTCCGACGCCTGCGGGTGCGGGTGCTCTAAACACCAGTCACTTAGGCGTTGAGCGTGCGGCCGTCGACGGCGAGGGCGGCTTCCTTGACGATCTCCGCCAACGTCGGGTGCGCGTGTGAGGAGCGGGCGATATCTTCGGCCGACGCACCAAACTCCATCGCAACCGCGAGCTCGGCGATCATCTCACCGGCGCGCGCGCCCAGGATGTGGGCCCCGAGAATCCGGTCGGTCGTCGCGTCGGCGAGAATCTTGGCGAAGCCATCCGTCGCATTGAGGGCCTTGGCTCGGCCGTTGGCGCTGAACGGAAACTTGCCCTTGCGGTACTTGATCCCCGCTTCCTTGAGTTCCTCTTCGTTCTTGCCGACCCACGCCACCTCGGGATGGGTGTACACCACCGACGGAATCGCATCGTAGTTGATGTGCGCGCCGATATTGTGCATCCGCTCCACGCAGACGACGCCTTCTTCCTCGGCCTTGTGCGCCAGCATCGGCCCGCGGATCACGTCGCCGATCGCGTAGATCGACTCCACGTTGGTTCGGAAGTGATCGTCGACATCGATGCGGCCTCGTGCGTCGGTGGCGACGCCGACATTCTCGAGGCCGAGATCCGCCGTATAGGCATAGCGGCCCGTGGAGACGAGCACCCGGTCGGCAACGATCGTCTGAGGATCTCCGCCCGCCTTGGGCTCGTAGGTCACGGTGACCGAGTCGCCGTCGACCACCGCGCCGGTGACCTTCACGTCGAGCGTGAACTCGAGCCCCTGTTTCTTGAAGATTCGCAGGGCGGCCTTCGCGACTTCGTTGTCCGCGGGACCGAGGATCTTGGGCAGCCACTCCAGGACCGTGACCTTGGAGCCCAGACGCGCCCACACCGAGCCGAGCTCGAGACCGATGACGCCGGCGCCGATCACGACGAGGTGTTTGGGCACCGGATCGAGCAGCAGGGCCCCCGTCGAGTCCACGATGCGGTCCTTGTCGATCGTGACGCCGGGGATCGACGAAGGCTTGGAGCCCGTCGCGATCAGAATGCGCTTGGTTTCGAGCACATTCTTGTCCTCGCCGCTGACGACGCGAACCGTGTTGGCGCTCGTGATCGTGGCGGTGCCGTGAAATCCGTCGATGCCGTTCTTCTTGAACAGAAAGCCGACGCCGCCCGTGAGCTGCCCGACGATCTGGTTCTTGCGCGCCATCATCTTGGCGAGGTCGAGCTTCACGTCGCCGAGTTCGATGCCGTGGTCGGCGAGGCTGTGCTGCGCCTCCTCGAACCGCTCACTGGACTCCAGAAGCGCCTTCGACGGGATGCACCCGACGTTGAGGCAGGTGCCGCCGAACGTGTCGTACTTCTCGACACATGCGACTTTCATCCCAAGCTGCGCAGCGCGGATCGCCGCGATGTAGCCGCCAGGGCCGGATCCGATGACAATGAGATCGTACATGATAGTCAGCCGCTGCGTTCAAACGCGAAAAAGTGGAAGCGTACGGATTCGAAGTCGTGGAACGGCACATGGA
>JBFIHF010000590.1:0-3093 GCA_041601915.1 Bradymonadaceae bacterium | reverse complement strand
ACCATTTCTTCAAGATCTTTGTTCGTCGCGCACACGACGCGAACGTCGGTCTGAATCGTCTGTGTGCCGCCGACGCGCTCGAACGTGCCCTCTTGGAGGACCCGCAGCAGCGCGACTTGCGTGTTCGGCGAGATGTCGCCGATCTCGTCGAGGAAGATCGTCCCGCCGTGCGCTCGTTCGAAGCGGCCTTGTTTTTGATCGGCCGCCCCGGTGAAAGCGCCCTTCTCGTGGCCGAACAGCTCGCTGAGCAACAGATTCTCGACAAACGCCGCGCAGTTGACCTTCACGAAGGGCTTGTTCGCGCGATCGGAGTGGCGATGCAGGGCCGCAGCGACGAGTTCCTTACCGGTCCCGGACTCGCCGTACGCAAGCACTGGCGCGCTGGAGCGCGCGACGCGATCGATGAGGCGGAACACCTGATGCAGACGCGGGTCCTCGCCGACGACGTCGGTATAGCGGCTGCGCCAGGCCCAGAACTCGGCGTCGTGCGCCTCGGTCTTCTCGAGGACCGGCTCGGGGTTGAGGCACTCGGTGGGCACATCGCCATCGAGCTGCTGCAGTCGGGCCACGAGGCGGCCGTTCAGCGGCTTCGCCCAGAAGCTTCGCTCGAACTCTGGCGGCACATGCGCGGCGACACGGCGCACGCGGGCGAGTTCTCGCTGCAGCTCGGTCCGCGCCTCGGCGGGTCGGCCGAGCGCCTCGAGCGCGGAAGCCATCACGAGGCGCGCGCGAATCGGCTCGTTCTTTTCGCCGACCTCCTCGAGGGTCTCGTATGCGGTTTGCGCGAGCTCCAACGCGAACTTCGCGTCGGTGCCGAGCGCGAGTTCGGCGCGCAGCAGTCCGGCGAGGCCTTGATACAGCGCGCGCTCCCCGAGGTCCGCCGAGGCAATCTCGGACGCGGCGCGCTCGACGTGGCCGAGGGCGAAGTGAATCTCGGCGAGTCGAATCGTCGCTTCGGTCCCGAACACGGGGGCGAGGCGCGCCGACCGCAGCCGCTCGAAGCATGACTGCGCGGCCTCATGGTCGCCGGTATCGAGCAGCAGCTGCGCCCGCACCAGCAGATTCCATCCACCGGCGAGCGTCTGATCATCGCGTTCGAACTCTTGATGCAGGTGCTCCACGATGCCCGTAGCACGCTCGTAGGCGCCGAGGTCCTGGTAGATCGTGGCGAGGTTGCGTGCGGAGACCGAGTAGGCGGCGCGATCGCCGACCTTCTTCGCGCATCGCATCGCGTCCAAGCAGTGGTCCAGCGCCTCGTGATACTGGTCGCGACGCTGGTAGACGGACGCGAGGTTCATCAGGCAATAGGCGCGCGGCAACGATCCGTGGCTGTCTGAGCACGCCAACGCGTCGACGAGCCGGTCGAGGGCCTCGTCGTGGTCGTCTCGCTGCAGCGCGACAACGCCGAGGTTCGCCTGGGCGCGCGAGACTTCGTCGTCCCACCCCCAATTCGTCGCCATCTCACGATTGGCCTCGAAGTGTTCCGCCGCCGCGGCAAACTCCGAGCGCACGATCCCGATCTTGCCGAGGGTGTTTCGTGCAGCGAGGAGCGCGCGATCACGGACCGAGGGCTCCTCGCGGAGCGACGCGAGCGAAGTGACGAGCGCGGTCAGCTGATCCACCGCGGTGTCATGATCGCCGATCGAATAGGCCGCATCGGCACGTGCCAGCAGCGCGTCGCGCCTCAGGCCCTCCGAGTCGGCCCCAATGACGAGTTCGAACTGTACGATCGCGGCGTCCCATTCCCCCACCCGGGCGAGCAAACGGCCCTGCCGCAGGGTGAGTTCGAGGTCCGCGGACTCGATCCGACCGCACGCTTCGAGCGCGGCGCGGAATTCGCCGAGATCCTCGAGCGAATGTGCGAGCTCCATCTCCAGCGCGTCACGCACGTCGCCGCGAGCATGCTCCAGCAGCGCTTCGCACAATCGGCGAGCCTGTGGATGTCGTCGATTGCGGCGCAAGCGCGCGACAGCGCGCTGGCCGTACTGCAACGCGAGCTTCGCGTCGCCGGCGGCGCAATAATGCGTGGCGAGAAGCTCGACGTCGGGATCGTCGGGATGTCGATGGCGCTCTGCATCCGCGAAGGCGCGGTGCGCGGCAGCACGGTGTTCATCGTCGAAGCGCGCGACGAGCGCCGACCCAAATCCGGGATCGTCCAGCGCGACCACGATGCGCCCCGCTCCCATCGACTTATGGATCAGCGACACGTCTTCGAGGCGACGCAGTGACTTCGCGAAGAATTCGGAGGCTCCGAGGAGCGCCACGGCGTCATGCAAGTGATCGGGTGCGACGCCGTGGTCGGCGATCGCGAGGATGTCGATGATCGCTCTCTCGTGCGGCTGGCACGCGTCATAGCGAAACAGCGCCATGTGGCTGGCGTTGCGCGGCAGTTGGTCGACGAGTTCGCCGAGGCGCTCGAGGTCGCCGTCGGTCGAGGCGAGGAACCGCCGCACCACGTCTTCTCGTCCGAGGAAATCGCGGATCGCGGTCGCCGCGACCTCGCCGAAATCGACGGTGACGAGGTCGGCTTCGAAAGACGGTGCACCGATGAACACCAGGCGCCCGGCCGGCGCCGTCCACATGCCCGCTTCGGGCGCAATTTTCGCCACCGGATCGCTGTAGACGTAGGTGGCGAAGTGGCGCAGCGTAAACTCATCCGTCGCCGAGGCCTCGGCGGCGTTCAAGACCACAACCAGTGCGGGTTTCGCTGCGTTGAGCTTCATCCACAGCCGCGCCAGTCCGTCGACGCGCAACGTCTCGGAGGCTTCGGTGGATCGCTCGACCGCTTCGGCGATGCGCAGCGTCGCGGGATCGAGGCCGTGCGCGGCTTGCAGCGTGGCGAGCCGTCGACGGATGGCATCGGAAACGCTGTGCTCGGAGCGCGCGCAGTCGATGACGACGACGTCGAGTCCGGCGGCGCGGGCCGCAGTGTTCAGCGCGTCGGGGGCTTGAGTGATGGATCGGGCGGCCAGACCCACGGCGTGGAGCGGGCGCGCGGGGCTGCTGAGCGCTTGCTTCACGAAGAAGACAGCGTCAAATGGATTCTGGCTGGGTTCGTCTCGAACCATCAAATCCGATCCTGAGCGCGCGATT
>JBFIHF010000589.1:0-3104 GCA_041601915.1 Bradymonadaceae bacterium | reverse complement strand
GCTTCGTCGATCGTCTCGCCCGGCTGCGGGACGACGTAGGCGTAGACGCCCTGGCCCTTGAGCGGGTGGGGGTAACCGACGACCGCGGCTTCGGCGACTTCCTCGACCGCGACGATCGCCGATTCGAATTCGGCGGTCCCCATGCGATGGCCGCTCACGTTGATGACGTCGTCGACGCGCCCGGTGATCCAGTAGTACCCATCGGAGTCGCGACGACACCCGTCACCGGTGAAGTACGCCCCGGGCACCGTGGAGAAGTACGTCATCGCGAAGCGTTCGTGATCGCCCCAGACGGTGCGAGCCTGACCGGGCCAGGGATGATCGATGCAGAGGAGCCCCGCGGCGGGCCCGACGAGCGTCTTGCCCTCGGGAGTGCGCAGCGACGGCAAGATCCCCGGCAACGGTAGCGTCGCGGACCCGGGTTTCGTGGCCGTCGCAGGGGCGATCGGACTGATCGCGATCCCACCCGTCTCCGTTTGCCACCAGGTGTCCACGATGTTGCATCGCTGCTCGCCGACCGTGTTGTAGTACCACTCCCACGCTTCCGGATTGATCGGCTCGCCCACGGTACCCAGCACTCGTAGCGTGGAACGGTCGTAAGGCGTCACGTAGGTGTCGCCCTGCGCGGCGAGCGCGCGGATCGCAGTGGGCGCCGTGTAGAAGATCGTGATGCCGTGACGGGCGACGAGGTCCCAGTAGCGGCCGGCGTCGGGGTAGGTCGGGATCGACTCGAACATCACGGTCGTCGCGCCGTTGGCGAGCGGGCCGTACACGATGTAGGTGTGACCGGTGATCCAGCCGACGTCGGCGACACACGCGTAGACGTCGTCCTCGCGCAGGTCGAACACTGTGGCGTGGGTGTAGGCCGCATAGGTGATGTAGCCGCCACAGGTGTGCACGAGTCCTTTGGGTCGCCCGGTCGATCCGGACGTGTAGAGCACGAACAGTGGATGCTCGGCCTCGAGCGCGGGTGCGACGTGCTCCGCGGACGCGGCATTGACGGCGTCGTGCCACCACACGTCTCGACCGACGACGAAGCCGACTCGTTCGTCGGTGCGCTTGTACACGAGCACGTTCTTCACCGTCGGCGCGGCCACGCAGGCTTCGTCACAGATCGCCTTGAGCGGGATCTGTTTCCCGCCGCGCATCGCGACGTCCTGGGTGATGACGATTTCGGCGCCGCAGTCGCGGATTCGGTCTGCGAGCGCGGAGGCGGAGAACCCACCGAATACGACGGAGTGGATCGCGCCAATGCGTGCGCAGGCGAGCATCGCGATCGCGGCCTCGGGGACCATACCCATGTAGATGATCGCGCGTTCGCCCTTGCGCAGTCCGAGCGCTTCCAGCGCGTTCGCGGTCTTGCACACCTCGCGATGCAGCTCGGTGTAGGTGAGCTTTCGCACATCACCGGGTTCGTCGCCTTCCCACAGGATCGCGGTCTTGTGCCCGCGCGTCTCGAGGTGGCGATCGAGGCACGAGACGGTCACGTTGAGCAGGCCGTCGGAGAACCAGGACAGCGGCGACTCCGTCACGGTGTCGAAGCTGCCGAGTAAACCGGTCTCGGGCGGCTTGGCCCACTGCACGCTCTGACGCGTCAGTTCGACCCAGAACTTGTCGGGGTCCGAGGCGGCACGCGCATACACCTCGCGGTAGCGATTCAGATTGGAGATGGGCGTCGCAGCGTCTTCACGGACGCGGTCGGGGACGGGATACAGGTGGCGCATCGCGGGCTCCTTGGTCGGTAGCTACGGCGTAGCACGACTCGGAGCGCGCATAAACCCCGTCAGGCCGCGACGAGGTCCGACGCGACCGCGGGCACCGGCTGCAGCCGATGGCGCAACAGCGCGACGCGATCCTCGATCGTCGTCGGCTCGCCGAAATCGACCATGTACTTGGCCAGAAAGCGATGCCGCTTCATCATCAGGAGCGCCCAGATGACGAAGTAGTCGATGGAGTGGAACACGATCGCGCGCTGCGCGACGACCTCGTCCTGAATCGCCTCGAATCGCTCCGGCAGCTCCGTCCAATGCGACGATGACCGCAGGTGATGGTTGAGGTGGTAGCCATCATTGTAGCAGCGAGCATTGTATCCGCTGTTCACGAACGTCGTGATCGAGCGGTACGGGTTCTCCCAGTCGTCCGGATCGATGAACGCGTGCTGGGCCCAATTGCCGGCCATGAGCAGGAAGCGCGTCGCGATCGTCGGGACGATGAAGCACGCCAGCGCCGCCTCCAGATGCACAAACGCCAGTCCGATGCACAGCGCGATCCAACCGAACTCGCCGACGAGCACCTCTTTGAACTGCGCGCGTCGTTTGTTGCGAAACAGATAACGGGCGAGGTCGACGAGGCCGAGGCCGAGGAAGCGGCCGACGTAGTGGCCGAAGTGCAGGACCGAATCCCGCTGATAGTCCATCGTGGAGCTGAGATCGTCGGGGCCGTTCTCTTCGCGGTGATGCATCGACAGGTGATGGCCGGGGTAGGTGCCCGGTGCGTGGCCAAAACATGCCCCCATCAGCCCGATCAGCCAGTTATCCCAACGACGACTCTTGAACATCGGTCGGTGCGCGATGTTGTGCATCCCTAGCGTACAGGGCCCCATGAAATACAGGTAAAACGCCCAGAACGCTGCGACGGTCCACCACGAAAACGCGGCGAAGTTGGCGGCGATGAGCAGAAATCCCAGCGGTACGAGGAGCACGGTCGTTCGCGCCAGCGATACGTCACGCTCGTCACGCAGGACCGGCTTGAGAACGCGGTCCAGCAGACTCGTCTGGGGGGCTCGAGGGTCGGTGAGGGTCGGCAATACGGCTCCGGCACAAATCGAGCACTTCTTAGCGGTTCTGGACCCGTAACGAAAGTGCAACGTGTGCATTTCTGCGCAGAAAGGGGTGGATAGCCCCGGTGGTAGACCCTCTCGCGGTCGTTCTCGTGGTCTCGTTCTCGTGGTCTCGTCCTCGTGGTCTCGCACTCGTGGTCTCGTACTCGTGGTCTCGTTCTCGTTCTCGTTCTCGTTCTCGTTCTCGTTCTCGTTCTCGTTCTCGTTCTCGTTCTCGTTCTCGTTCTCGTTCTCGTTCTCGTTCTCGTTCTCGTTCTCGTTCTCG
>JBFIHF010000588.1:0-3110 GCA_041601915.1 Bradymonadaceae bacterium | reverse complement strand
GGCCACCCCTTGCGCGGGGTAGACCGCCTTGTCGCCAACCTCGAATTCCGTCGTCATGCGTCTCCCTGCTCGCTTTAACACGGCATCGCCGCGCAGACTCACAGCCCGTTGCACCAGCAACCATGCGGTTGCGAGGTGGTGGCGTGAGTCGGTCGGAAGCTCGGCTATGTTAGGACGAAACGCGCCGGATGACAAGCGGGGTGAGCGGGCATTCAGCCACGCCCCTCAGACCTTGTGTTGGCGACCCAGGTCAAGCAGGCGTGGAACCGAGTAGTTCTCGATCTTTGCTCGGTAATCGGCGTTCCCACCGCTGAAGCGAGCGGCGACGATCTTGTCGACGAGCTTCTCGCGGGAGCCGTGGGTCGCGGCGAGAGTTTCGCTCGCGGCGAGCAGGCGGAGCAGTTTGCGGTTCGACATCGTGTTGACGCGATGCTCGAACGCCTCTTGCTCTTCGTCTTCGCTGCGGTCCAGAATCGCGAGGACCTTCTCAGCGAGCTTCTCTTTGGAACCGTACTGCTCGCGCGCCATCTGAAGCGGGCTTTTTGCGGTGGCCATCGTGTTCTCCGTGTGGGTGTGGGTCGCCATAGTTCTTGGGTCTGGAGAAACTCCCAAGGCTTCCGGCAACTCCGTTTCTTTACGAATCGGGCCATGCCTGCGATCGTGCCGGCACGGCGGTCGAGCCTTCTAACAAACGGGCCTCAGCATGGCAAGAAGTGGCAGCATCGGTGTGGGACTGCTCGTGCTGGCGATCGCGGCGTGCGAGAAGCCGAAACTACCCACGCCACCGGCTGCGGAGCCGATCGTGGCCGAGGCCCCCCCGGCCGAGGTGATGAAGCCGACGCCGAAGATCGTCAAGGACGACGGCCCGATGCCGACCGCGCAGACCACGATCGCGACCGCCGGCGACTTTAAAGTGACCGTCGGGGATTTCGAAGAGGCGTCGGCGATCAGCCTGCTGTTCGCGCCGGACTCGATGACGGAGCTGCCCCCCGAACGGCTCGCCCTACCCCACGTCCATGTCACGATGACCCGATCACTGCTGTCGCAGAAGGTGATCGCCGCCGAGCTCGAGCGCCGCAACCTGCGCCCGTCGACGCCCGAATTACACGGCTACCTGCGGGAACATCCGCGGCTGGGGCGATTTGGACAGCTCGTCGACGATCCCAAGGCGCTGGAGGCTGCACTGGGCAAGCTGGGGCTCACGACCGCGCAACTGTTGCGCGTCGCGTGGGACGAACTCGGGAACAGGATGCTGGCGGCGGCGATGGTGAACGATATCCCCGACGACGAGATCTGGGAGACCTACCGATTCCAGAACACGACCCGTTCGGCGATGATCGTCGCGAGCCGGAACTTGCCCACCTCGGAAGAGATCGATCAGTGGATGGTCGACCACGCCGACGAGATCGACGCCAAGTTCCAGAAGGACCCCGCCCAGTATCGGGTCCCGAAACGCGTACGGCTCAACATCGTCAAGCCCGAGCCGGGTAAAAACGCGTCGGATGCTGAGCTGGAGGAGGCGGCGAAGCTCCTGCGCAAGGGCGTTCAGCCCGCGACCGTCGCGAAGGAACTCAATCTGACGTTCGAACTCGACTCTCAACTGGTGCGCGGTGAGAACGCAAAGGCATTTGGCATGAATGCCGGCGAAGTGGGTTGGACGGGCGGAGGCGCGCGGGGCGCGTACGCGTGGAAGGTGGTCGGCTTTCAGGAGTCGAAGCTGCCGGAGATGACGCGCCCGCTGCGCCGCGAGATCGCCTCGGAGCTGTTGCGGACCACCGCGGTCGCTCCGTCCGTCGCCGCGAAGCTCGACCGCGCAGCGAAGCTGGTGGCCCAACACAAGGGGACGGAGCTCACCGACGCGCTGCGCAAGGCGATTGAGGCGATCGAAGGACTGGAGATCCAGGTCTCGACATTCCCCAACAACCCGCGCGGCCCGCTGCCCAAGCACGGACTCGCCGAGGAGGTCATCGAGAATGCCTATGCCACGAAGGTCGGCGAGACAACGGCCCCGTTCCTGTCGCGTGAGCGCGCATTCGTGGTCCGCGTGCTCGGCGCAACCGACGCGGATCGCGCACAGTTCGACGCCAAGATCGACGAGAACCGAAAGGCGTTCGTCGCCGCGACCGAACACCTCATCGTGACGCGATGGGTCGAGCAGAAGCTCTCCGACCTCGGCGCCCACGTGGACGTGACGCCGTTGCGCATCAAGTACGGTGTACTCCAGAAGGAATGAGATGATGCAGCCGCGGCCCCATGTCGTGATCATCGGTGCCGGCTTCGCCGGACTCAACGCCGCGATGGCGTTCGAGTTCTCGAATGTGCGAGTGACGATCGTCGACCGGCAGAACCACCATCTGTTTCAGCCGTTGCTCTACCAGGTCGCGACGGCGGGGCTGTCGGCGCCGGATATCGCGGCGCCGATTCGGAAGATCTTGTCCGGGCAGGACAACACCACGGTCCTGATGGACGACGTGGAGTCGGTCGATCTCGAGGCCCGCATCGTGCAGACGTCGCGCCGAAAGATCGCCTACGACCACCTGATCGTCGCCGCGGGGATGCGCACGCACTACTTCGGGCACGACGCGGACTGGGCGCCGCTCGCGCCGGGCCTCAAAACCTTGGACGACGCGCTGGAGTTGAGACGGCGCGTGCTGCTCGCCTACGAAGCGGCCGAACTGGCCGAGAGCGACGAGGCGCGGGAAGAGTGGCTCACGTTCGTGGTGATCGGCGGCGGCCCGACCGGGGTCGAGATGGCCGGCGCGCTGCGCGAGATCGCGGGCCGGACGCTGGCGCGAAACTTCCGCAACTTCGACTCGCACACCGCCAAAGTCTATCTGGTGGAAGGCGTCGACCGCGTGCTCGCCGCGATGCCCTCCAAGCGCCTGCAGAACAGTGCGCGCGAGCAGCTCAAGGAGCTCGGCGTCGTGGTGCGCCTCGAGACGTTCGTCAAAGAGATCCACCCCGATCGGATCGTGACCGCGGACGGCGAAGAGATCCCGACGCGAACGGTCGTCTGGGCGGCCGGGGTCAAGGCGGAGTCGATCGCGGCGAAGATTGGGGCGGAACACGACAAGTCGGGCCGCATCGTGGTCGGACCGCAGCTCACGCTC
>JBFIHF010000587.1:0-3137 GCA_041601915.1 Bradymonadaceae bacterium | reverse complement strand
GGCGCCACCGTACCTTAGAGGGACACCGCGGCGGAGGCAGAAAATGAGCAAACCATATGCGATCGCGCAGACTTCGAGGGAGCTCAAGCCGGTCGCCCGTGCCCGCGGCGCGCAGATGGCGGTGCTGATCGGGCCCGACGACGGCGCGCCAAATTTCTCGAAGCGACGCTTCGTGTTGGCGCCGGACGGCCGAATCCCCGCCCACCTGCATCCCGCCATCGAGCACGAGCAGGTGATCGTGAGCGGCGAGATGACGCTGGGCCTCGGGGACGCGACGGTCGTGGTGCGCGCCGGCGACATCGTGTTCATCCCGGCGAAGACCCCGCACTGGTATTTCAACCACACTGCGGCGGCGTGCGAGTTTCTCTGCACGATTCCGATCACCGATCGCTACGAAACCGAGTGGCTCGAGGCGCCGCCGGACGGCGCGTACCCTGGCTAATGTCACGCCTGCGTCCACGGCGCTGACCGCAACCCTGACCGCGATCACGATGGTCGCCTTCGCCGCCAACTCGCTGCTGTGCCGCGGCGCGCTCGCCGCCGGCAGCATCGACGCGTACTCGTTCACGGCGATCCGCGTGGCGTCCGGGGCGTTCACGCTGGGCCTCATCGCGCTGCTCAGCGGGCGACACTCCGAAGTGCGCGACCACGGGTCGTGGGAGTCCGCGGCGGCGCTGCTGGGCTACGCGCTGGCGTTCTCCGTAGCGTACCTGACGCTCGACGCCGGCACCGGCGCGCTGATCCTGTTTGGCAGCGTGCAGGTCACGATGATCCTCGGCGGCCTGTTGCGCGGCGAGCAGCCGCCCCCGCGCCGGTGGCTCGGTCTGGCGCTCGCGGGCGGTGGGCTCGTGTACCTGTTGCTGCCGGGCGCCTCGGCGCCGGATCCGTTCGGCGGGGTGATGATGCTCGGCGCCGGCGTGTCCTGGGGCGTCTACTCGCTACGTGGCCGCGAAGCACCGCGGCCGTTGCTGGCCACGGCGCGAAACTTCGGCCTCGCGTTGCCGATGGCCGTGGTGGCCCTGCTGTTGGGATGGGGCGCCTATCATGCGGAGTTCAAGGGGGTCCTGCTCGCCGTTCTCAGCGGCGGCGTGGCGTCGGGGCTCGGGTACTCGCTGTGGTACCGCGCGCTACGCGGCCTGACCGCGACGAGCGCCGCGATCGTGCAGCTCAGCGTCCCCGTGATCGCGGCGATCGGGGGGATCCTGCTCTTCCAGGAAATCGCGACAATGCGGCTGCTGATCGCCGGCATCGTGACCCTCGGCGGCATCGCGATCGCCGTCACAGCGAAGCGAGACTGAAGCGTCAGCGGGGCCGTGCGAGGCGTCCAACCCCGAGATCTTCGCGTTCATCGAGCGTCGTCGGGTCGAGGCTCCACGCCGCGGCGAGGTGAATGACGGTCGACTCGTCGGCGAGGCGCTGGAAGTGATCGTCCTCGTCGCCGTCGTCCTCGAACTCCATCTCGTGGAGCTCTTCCCACGACAGCAGGTCCAGCTCGACCTCCTCGGGCGGCGGCGTCCCGAAGTTGGAGAGCGTCGTTCCGTCGGCTTCGGAAAAGCTGCGCACCAGTTCGCCGTTTTCGGCCAGCGCCCAGGCCGCGAGGCTCACTCCGCGATGGCTTCCGAATGCCGCCGCGCGGCCGAATCGCTCGCTGAGCGACTCGAGCGTCGAGGCCAGCGCGCCGCCCGCTGACTCCTCGGCGGGCATCCAGTTGACGACCAGCACCCAGCCGTCAACGGGCGGGGCCACGAAGACCTCGCGGTTGTTGAAGTTGCCGAGGATCCGATCGAGGCCCGATCGCCAGTTGCAGGGTTGGAACGTGGCGCTCTTGAAGCGTGGGTCCGCGTCGCGAAGCGCCTCGCACGCCGCGTCGAGATCGGCGGTCTGCATCGCGAGCCAGTAGATCTTGTACCCGAACGCCACCGGCCGATCGGCGGTCGTGTCGATGGGCTTCAGACCGCCGCGGCCACTCGCGAAGCGCCAGTATATCAGGCCGAGCGCGGCGACGACGATGACGGGAAACAGGAGATCCATGAGCCACCATACCGCGAGTCGACCGGGGCTTGCGACCCCGCACGCTTCGTTCTACTCATACCCAATCAACACAAACAGGGAGACGCCGATGAACCTCAACGGAACGAAGATTACGTGGCTCGGACACGCGACATTTCTGCTGGAGAACAACGGCAAGAAGATCCTGATCGATCCCTGGCTCGTCGGCAATCCGAGCTGCCCGGCGGCGTACCACGATATCGCGCCAGACCTCGTCGTCATCACTCACGGCCACGGCGACCACATCGGCGACGTGTTCGACGTCGCGGCACGAAATGATGCGCCGATTGTGGGCATCTACGACCTGACAACGTGGCTGCAGATGAAGGGGATCGACGGCGACCGCCTGCACGGCGGCAACAAGGGCGGCACGATCCGCTTCGACGATCTGGGGCTGTCCGTGACGCTCACCGACGCCCGCCACTCGTCGAGCTTTGTCGACGACGGCCAGATCATCTATCTCGGCGAGGCCTGCGGCGTCGTCGTCTCGTTCGACGACGGACCGACGATCTACCACGCCGGCGATACCTGCCTGTTTGGCGATATGGAGTGGATCGGCAAGCTGTGGAGCCCCGATCTGGCGATCCTCCCCATCGGTGACCGCTTCACGATGGACCCGCTGCAAGGCGCCTATGCGACGCAGCTGCTGGGCGTCGACGCTGTGATGGGCTGCCACTGGGGGACGTTCGGCCTGCTCAGTGGGACCCCGGCCCAGCTCACCGCCGAGCTGTCGAAGCTCGGTGTGAAAGCCGAAGTGATCGCGATCGAGCCCGGCCAGAGCGTCGGATGAAACCACGGATCATGTTCTTTCACGGCCTGGAGAGCGGCCCGCACGGCCGCAAGTACCATGCGCTATCCGAGCACTTCGACGTCGAATCGCCCGACTTCCAGGGGATGGGCATCGACGAGCGCCTGGCCAAGGCGACCGAGCTGACGACCGGCGAGACGGACCTGATCGTGGTCGGGTCTTCGTTTGGTGGTCTGCTGGCCGCGCTACTCTATGCCCGACACCCCGAGCGGTTCTTCAGCTACGTGCTCGCCGCGCCCGCACTGATGCTGGCTGACGAGGACGAGATCACCGCGATGCC
>JBFIHF010000586.1:0-3138 GCA_041601915.1 Bradymonadaceae bacterium | reverse complement strand
CTGTCGCACCGTCTGGGCCACTACCCGCGGCAGCTGTCCGGCGGCGAACGGCAGCGCGTCGCGATCGCACGCGCACTGGCCAACAGACCGCGCCTGTTGCTGGCGGACGAACCGACCGGAAACCTCGATTCGGCCGCGCGAACTCAGATTCTGGAGCTGTTCGAGGAGCTCGTCACCGACGACGATCTCACGCTCGTGATGGTCACCCACGACGACTACATCAGTGACCGTGCGCGGCGTTGCGTCACGCTGATGGACGGCCGTGTGGTCGAAGACACGGTGCGACCATGAACGCACGGATCGCGCTTGTCGTGGCAGTGCTCGCCGGCTGCACGAACACCGTGGCGACGCCCGGTGCGCCGATCGCGCGCGGTGCCGCGCTGCGCGCGGAGCTCGCCTTTGACGGCTACGTGGTTCCGCTCAATGCGATCGAGCTGCGGGCGCCGCAGAACACGTTTCGCGTCGGCAACTGGAACTCCGATTCGTCGTGGATCAAGCTGCTCGAGCTGGTCGACGACGGCGAAACGGTCAAGGCCGGCGACGTCATCGCGAAGTTCGAGTTTCCCGGCGATCGCGCGAAGACCTACGTGCTGGAACAGATCCGCAGCGCCGAGGCGCAGCGGGACAACTCCGGCATCACGCAGGAAGCCGAGGTCGACCGACTGAAGGCCGACGAGCGCCACAAACGGCTCGACGCCGAACGCGCAGAGCTCGACACCCAGCGCCGCGGAGTCGTTTCGGAACGCGACTGGGAGCTCGCCAAGATCAGCTACCAACAAGCGGTCTTCGATGCCGACGCGAGCGGCGAGCACCGTGATGCGGTGAAGCGCGCCCTGCAGGCGGAGTCCGCATTCCACGATCGCAACGTCGATCGCGCGCAATCGCTGCAGACACGATACGACACCTACTCGAAGATGTTCGCGGTGCACGCCACGCACGATGGAGTGGTGCGCCACGCGTTCCACAAGCGCCGGGGCCGCAAGGTCGAGAAAGGCGACGGGATGCCTGCCGGCATGCACTTCGCGTCGCTGGCCAAGGACAAGAAGGTCTGGGTGCAGTTCTTCGTGCCCGAGGCGCAGTACAACGAGCTCGAGGGGGCCAAAGAGTTCCTCGTCGAGGCGACCACCGCGACGGCCAGCGTTCCGGTGACCGTCGAGCGCATCGAGGAGTTTCCGCAAGAGCTCGGGTTCCTCAAGAATGCGGACGGCCTGCCGAATGCCCGCGAAAAGGCCTACGTGGTCTGGGCGACGTTCGCCGCGCAGCCCGAGAAGCTCAGCGCGGGCGTCGAAGTCCGGGTGCGCAAGCGATGAACGTCTTCGTGATGATTCGACGCAGCCTGGTGCAGTTCCGGACGAGCCCGTTGCGGACGTTGCTGACGCTGCTCGGCGTCGTGTTTGGCGTCGCGGCCGTCGTTTCGATGGTCTCGATCGGCGAGGGCGCGCAACAGGAGATCCTCGCCACGATCGAGCGCATGGGTGCGACGAGCATCCACATCCACTCCAAGCCGGTCTCCGACTCGAAGCTGGGCGACACGGTCAAAGATTCTGTCGGTCTGACGCGCGCCGATGCACGTGCGATCGCGGCGACCGTCCCCGACGTGCGGCGTGTCGCGTGGCGCAAACGGCACGAGCTTGCCGTGACGGACCTGCCGATCGCCGCGCAGGACCTGCACGTCTATGGCGTCAGCCCGCAACTGTTTCGCACCCACAACCTTCGCGTCTCGGCCGGTCGCGCGCTGCTGAACGTCGATCACGACGGACTCGGACGCGTCGCCGTGATCGGCGGCGACCTCGCGCGCGCCGCGTTCGGGGCGCCCGCGCTGGCCCTCGGGAAATCGATCCGGCTCGACGACGCGTACTTCCACGTCGTCGGCGTGCTGCAAGACCGCGCCGCGCTTGGCTCCGACGAGCCCAAAGGAACGAAGAACTCCGACGAGAAGGGCGCCACGGCAGGCCTCGACTGGCAGAACTACGAGGCCAGCGTGCTCGTGCCGTACGAGACGATGCTGCTCGAGCTACAGCCCGCGCCCATCTACGCCGAGCTCGACACGGTGTCCGTCGAAGTGCCGTCGACCGAGGCGACGCTGATCGGCAAGCAGGCCGTGATGGCGCTGCTGGCCGACTTGCACGGCGGGCGACAGGACTTCGATGTCGTCGCGCCGGAGGAGATCCTCCGGCAGAAGCAGGCCACACAGGCGGTGTTCAACATGGTGTTGGTCGCGATCGCGGCAATATCCCTCGTCGTCGGGGGGATCGGCGTCATGAACATCATGCTCGCCAATATCATGGAACGGATCTCGGAAATCGGCCTGCGGCGCGCTGTTGGGGCGCGTCGACGCGACATCCGCAATCAGTTCTTGCTGGAGTCCGTGATCATCTGTGTGATCGGCGGACTCCTCGGCATCGCACTAGGGTTCGCGATCAGCGGCATTGTGTCCCTCACCGTCGGGTTACCGATCGCGTTCGCGTGGGAATCGATGGTCGTCTCGTTCGGCATCTCTCTGGTGGTCGGAGTGACGTTTGGGCTGATGCCCGCCATCCGTGCTGCCAACATCAATCCGATTGAAGCGCTGCGAGGCGACTGATGCGAGTTCTACTACTGACGATCGCTACCGCGCTGTTGACGGGGTGCCCGGAAGACGCGGCGATCCCGACCCTCGATGTCGAGATCGTGCGCGGCGACCTCGTATACGCCGGCGTCTACCACGCCGAGCTCAAGGCGAAAGACTCCGTGGCCGTGCACGTCCCGAAGGTCGCCGACGCCTGGCAGCTCACTGTCGACTCGGTCCTGCCGGACGGCTCGATCGTCAAGAAGGGCGACGTGCTCCTGACGTTCGTGAAGGAGACGCTGGAGCTCGATCTGCGCGACGAACTCGACAAACTCGAGGTCTCGGTCGCCGAGCGCCGCAAGGTCGCGCAGTCGCTGGATCGCGAGCGCGTGGAGCTCAAGCTGGAGCTCGAGCGCCGCAAGCTCGCCCTTGAGCGCTCGCAGCTCGCGGTGGTCGAGGGCGTGAACTTCATCAGTCAGATCGAACTCAGCAAGGCCAAACTCGACGTGAGCAAGGCCGAGCTCGACCTCGAGCTCGCCAACGACGCGATGAAGGCGTTCGAAAAGAAGCGCGGGACCGCCCTGCGCCTG
>JBFIHF010000585.1:0-3145 GCA_041601915.1 Bradymonadaceae bacterium | reverse complement strand
TGAACCAACTGGCCGACGGTCTGGCGCCGACGGGCTCGAACACCGGTTGCGTCACCAGCGACGGGGCGTTCGACATGATGGGCAACCTCCACGAGTGGACCGCCGACCCCGCGGGTACGTTCCGTGGGGGCTTCTACGTCGACACGCGGCTCAACGGTCCGGGCTGCCTGTACCGCACCACCGCCCATGATACGCGGCACTGGGACTACTCGACCGGGTTCCGCTGCTGCGCCGACCCCTGACGAGAGAGCCGTGCGCGCGAACATCTCGATTGGAAAAGTGACCGTGTTTTGCGTGCACGACGACGCGCTGCTGGTGTTCGACCACCCGACGGCGGGCACCCAGGTCCCGGCGGGGACAATGCGACCCGGCGAGGACCCGCGCGACGCCGCGAAACGAGAGCTGGCCGAAGAGACCGGTGTCGGCAAGATCTCGATCGTCGCGAACATCGGCGTCGTGGAGTCCCAGCTCGCCGCCGACCGCGCGGTCGCGCTGCAAGACCTCGAAGCCGACGATGGCCGGTTCGCCGCACGCGGATGGCCGCTACAACTGACCGACGACAGCGACCCCCAGCGTTGGACGCACGAAACCTGGGATTACGACGTCCGCCCTCCCCTGCTCCTCGACCGGCACACAGGCCTCGCCCCAGCTACGGCGCTGGCCGCGCGGGTGAGACGACACTTCTTCGTCGCGACGGCGCAGGAGTTACCCGAAGGCGAATCGTGGTGGCAGTTCGCCGACGGCTGGGAGTGGCGGGTGCGGTGGGCGCCGATCGACGACGACCTCCGGCTGCACGGCGAGCAATTCGATTGGGTCTCGATGCTCCGCGCCCACCTCGGCGCCTAGGGCGCGGTAGACGCGGCACGTTGCGTGTGGCGTAGTTGGGCATCGGCGAAATGAGCGGAGTTGGTCCATGGACAAGCCGGACGGCGTGCCTCCCGACGCGGAGTGGTCCGCCGACGACAACGAGTGGGTGCTGGGGCCGCGCAACGCGGGCGGCGAGTACGAGGGCGAAGTCCACTACTGGCGGCCGGACGGCACCTTGGTGTCGATCGCGCAGCTCGTGGACGGCAAGCCGCACGGCGTCGGTCGGCGGTTTCACGAGAACGGCGAAGTGTCCCAGGAAGCGAGCTACGTTCACGGCGAGCTGCATGGGCTCCGGCGGTGGATCTCCTGCGATGAGCCGACGACGGAGCTGATGCGGGCCCCGCAGATGGGGGCCGAGATCTGGCGCGTCGAGGTCGAATACGACATGGGGCGGCCGCGCGAGTTTCGCTGGTACCTGCGCGACGGCACGATGGTGGAGCGCGACGGCGCGCCCCGGATCACCGTCCCGGCAGGCGTGCCTACCGGGGCGGTCCACAACCCGAAGACCGGCTGGTGGATGGCCGGCGTCTGGGACAGCGAAGGCCGACGCGACGGTGCGATGCGCGTGTTCCGGGCCGACGGATCGCCCTTGAGTGTCGAGACCTATCGGCAGGACATCCCCCATGGTCCACACACGTTGTTCTACGAGGACGGCGGCATCTGGAGCCAGCGGGACTACGTCGACGGCAAGCTCTGCGGCCCGGTCGAGTACTTCCATCGGACCGGCGAGGTCGCGCGTCGTGGCGAGATTCAAGGTGGAACATGGGTCGGCCCGCTCGTCGACTTCGACCGCGACGGGCAGGTGATTCGACACGTCCACGTCCCGCCTGTCGCAGCGAGCACCGCGCCGGCCCCGCTGACGCCCGACGACATTCGCGTCATCGAAGCGTTCGATCTCGACGAGCCGCCGTCGCCCGAAGCGCTCTCGCCCGTAGGACTCGCGGCGGCGATCGCGGCCGCGTGGGCGGGCGACGAGTATCGCGACAGCCTGCGTGCTCGCCATGCGCGCGCGTTCGTGCGCAACTATGACGATGCGGATCTGGCGAACGCGCTGCGTACCGTAGGGCTCGACACCGCGCCGCGGCTGCTGACCGCGACCCGGCTCGCCGCGCTCTGCGAGGCGCTGCGCGAGGTGCGCGCCGTCGACGTCCACGCGCTGCGCCATGCGATGGCGACGGAAGGGGGCGTCGGTGCGACGGCGGCCCTCGGCGACGGCGGCGTGCGCGCGGTCGAGTTCCTGCGCTCCAAGCTCGACGACCGAGGCCGGCTGAACCTCGAGCATCTGTCGCTGCAATCGCTGCCGTCGGAGCTGCGTCACCTCGCGACGATCACCGAGCTGAAGGCCAACTCCAACGCGATCGCCAAGGTCGGCAGCGAGATCGCGGACCTGGCGCTCCTGACGAGGCTGGAACTCTCCGACAACCAGATCGACAGCCTGCCGGCCGAGATGGCGCGGCTGTTCGACCTGCGCGCCCTGCACCTCGCGGACAATGGCCTCGAGCAGCTACCCGATGTCGTCACGGCACTGCCCGAGCTGCGCGTTCTGAATCTGAGCGACAACCAGCTTCGCGAGCTCCCAGACGCGTTTGGCGACCTCGAACACCTCGACACTCTGTGGCTGAGCAACAACCCCCTCGAGACGTTGCCCGCGTCGTTTGGGCGCCTGCCGCGTCTGACGTTCCTCCATCTCGGCGGTGCACCGTGGTCGGAACCTCCCGCGTGTCTGTGGGAACTCCAGCGCCTGGAGACGCTGTGGCTCGCCTCGCGCGACCTCCAGCGCTTGCCCGCCGCGGTCGGGCGGCTGACGAATCTGAAGGCACTCCACCTGTGGTACTCAGACTTGCGCACGTTACCCGACGAACTCTTCGAGATGACGCATCTACGCGAGCTGCGCATCCGCGACAATCCGCTGCCCGAAGGCACGATCGACAAGTTGCGCGAGGCGCTGCCCGACTGCACGATCTACTGAGGAACGATGTCCGACGACCCCATCAGCGACGACGATATCGCCAAAGCCCTCGACGCGATTTTGGACGCCACGGCCGACCTCGGCGATGTGCTCTGCCTCGTGCACGCATCACTGGAACGCGATGCGTCGCTCGCGCCGCAGACGCTGATCGACGCGGTGAGCGCGAACTACGAGACCGAGCGCGACTACGCCAACGGTGGCGCAGACCAGTTCGTCTGGAACAATGGGTCGGCATCCGCCCGCCGATGCGGCGAGGCGTGGCGGGCCGCTGGAGCAGTGGAGAACGGGGACCTCCTGCAGCAACTCGCC
>JBFIHF010000584.1:0-3185 GCA_041601915.1 Bradymonadaceae bacterium | reverse complement strand
CCAGACCTCGCCGTCGACATGTCGCGGCCCGACGATGATATGGGCACCACGATGCTCCCCGCCGGCGTCTGCGGTAATCTCATCGTCGAGACCGGCGAGACCTGTGACGACTGCGCGGCGCTGAGCTGCGATGACGGCAGCGCCTGTACCGTCGACTTTGTCGCCGGCGATCCCTCGCTGTGCCTCGCGTATTGCCGAAACGACGTTCGCGCCCACTGCGCAAACGGCGACGGCTGCTGTCCGGTCGGCTGTACCGCGACGAACGATGACGACTGTTCGACGACCTGCGGCGACATGGTCGTCGACGCGCGGGAAACCTGTGACGGCGATTGCCCCGTGGATTGTGACGATGCAGACCCCGCCACGCGCGACGTCCGTGTCGGATCCGACGCTAGCTGTAACGTCGAGTGCCTGCACCACACGATCCTCCGCTGCCTGAACGGCGATGGCTACTGTCCCGCCGGCTGCCTCGCGGCGACGGACGATGACTGCAACGCCGAATGCGGCAACGGTGTCGTCGAAGTCGGTGAGACGTGTGACCCGCCGGGTTCGTGCTCCAGCTGCGATGACGGCAATCCCTGCACGACCGACACCGTCAGCGGCAGCGCCGCGACCTGCGACGTGCGCTGCTCGAGCACCCCGATCGACGCCTGCATCGATGGCGATGGCTGCTGCGGTCCACGCTGTGACTTCGGCGAGGACAACGACTGCTCGCCGACGTGCGGCGACGGAACCGTGCAGGCGCCGGAGACCTGCGAACGACCGTCTGGCTGCAACGCCATTCAATGCAACGGCGCGAACGCGTGCGAAACGCAGACGATCCGCACCGGCCACCACCAATCCTGCAACATCCAATGCGGCTACGTAGATGCGACCGGCTGCAACTCGAACGACGGGTGCTGCCAGGTCGGCTGCACGGCCGCGTCGGACAACGACTGCAACGCGATCTGCGGGAACGGGGTGCTCGAGCCTGGCGAGCTGTGCGACCCGCAGGGCTTGTGCGAAATCGCGTGCCCCGACGACGGTAACGCCTGCACGACCGTCGAGCTCCTCGGCAGCCCGAGCACCTGTGACGGCCGATGCGAAGTGTCCCCGGTCACGACGTGCGGCCTCGATGACGGGTGTTGCCCGTCGAACTGCAGCGCGAACGACGATCCGAACTGCGTCCCCACGTGCGGGAACGGCGTCGTCGAGATGGGCGAGGTGTGCGACGGCAACTGCCCGACCTGCGACGACGCCAATGCCTGCACCATCGATACACGCATCGGAGTGCCGTCGAGCTGCAACGTGACCTGCCGAAACGACGTCATCACATTCTGCGGGAACGCGGACGGCTGCTGTCCCCAGGGCGTCGGCTGCAACTCGCTGCTCGACGGCGACTGCGCGCCGGTCTGCGGAAACTTCCTGCTCGAGAACGGCGAGACGTGCGACGGCAACTGTCCGGCAAGCTGCAGCGACGGCAACGCCTGTACGACCGACGTCCGCCAGGGCAGCGACGCGACGTGCGACGTCGCCTGCGCGTATCCCGCGATCACCGCGTGCGGCGCCGCCGAGGGCTGCTGCCCGCCCGGTTGTAACGCCAACAACGACCCCGACTGCACCCCACAATGCGGGAACGGGGTCGTCGAGTCCGGCGAGACCTGCGACGGCAACTGCCCGGCCAGCTGCAACGACGGAAACGCGTGCACGCAAGATCAGCGCACGGGCACGGTGGGCACCTGCGACGTGCAATGCCGGAACACCGCCATCACCACCTGCACCTCCGCCGACGGGTGCTGCCCCGCACTCTGCACGTCCTTGACGGACAGCGACTGCCCTTGACAGGGCGGTTGTGTAACGTCACATTTGTTCAGTATGGCGTACGAAGATTTCCATCCGGCCGTGCGGGGCTGGTTCGAAGCGACGTTTGAAGCCCCCACTCCCATCCAGCTCGACGGCTGGCGCTCGATTGGCGCGCGCCAGGACACGCTCATTGCCGCGCCGACCGGCTCCGGCAAGACCCTCGCCGCGTTCCTCGCCGCGATCGATGACCTCACCTGGCAAGCTCAGCAAGGCGAGCTCCCGGATGGCGTGCAGATCGTCTATGTCTCGCCCCTGAGAGCGCTGTCCAACGACATCGAGCGCAACTTGCAGGCGCCGCTTCACGGAATCATGGAGCGTCTGGGCGCGGACGGGTCTGCGGGCCAGATCCGAGTCGGGTTGCGGACCGGCGATACCCCTGCGTCGCAGCGCGCGAAGATGACGCGACGGCCGCCTCAGATCTTGGTGTCCACCCCCGAGTCCTTGTACATCCTGCTCGGCAGCGACGGTGGTCGAAACATGCTGCGCACCGCGCGCACCGTGATCGTGGATGAGATCCACGCCGTCGCCCCGGGGCGGCGCGGCGCCCATCTCGCGCTGACGCTCGAGAGGTTGGACGCCTTGGTCGGCGGCGACCTGACACGCGTCGGACTGTCCGCGACCCAGAAGCCATTGGAACTGGTCGCGCGATACCTCGTGGGCACGCGGCGAGCCGACCCGGTGGTCGTCGACATCGGCCACGTCCGCGACCTCGATCTGCAGGTCGAGGTGACCGGATCACCGCTATCGGCGGTAATGTCGGCCGAACACATGGACGAGGTCTACGATCGCCTCGCGGACCTCGTCATGGCGCATACGACGACGCTGATCTTTACCAACACACGCCGTGAGGCGGAGCGCGTCACCAGCAATCTCGAGTCCAGGATCGGCGAAGGAAAGGTCGCGTCGCACCACGGCGCCCTGTCGCGAGATCGCCGATTCGCCGCCGAGCAGGCCCTCAAGGAGGGACAGTTGCGCGCCATCGTCGCGACCGCCTCGCTGGAGCTCGGGATCGATGTCGGCGGCGTCGACCTCGTCTGCCAGATCGGTTCCGTGAAGGCGATCGGGACGTTGCTCCAGCGTGTGGGGCGGTCCGGGCACCACCTCGGGGGCACGCCCCGGGGTCGCGTCTTCCCGCTGACTCTCGACGAGCTCGTCGAAGCGGCAGCGCTGCTCGACTCGATTCGCCGCGAGGAACTGGATCGGCTTGCGCTCGAGGTGGCGCCCGTCGACATCCTCGCCCAGCACATCGTTGCGGCGGCCGGGAACGAGGAGTGGTCCGAAGAAGAGCTGTTCACGATGATTCGGGGAGCCACGAACTACGGCGAGCTCGAGCGCGCCCAGTT
>JBFIHF010000583.1:0-3200 GCA_041601915.1 Bradymonadaceae bacterium | reverse complement strand
TCTTCGGTGCGCTCGACATAGCCGCCGAACGCCAGCGCGCGCATGATCTCGTCGAGCAGTCGCGCGTCGAGCCCCAGCGCCGCCAGCTCGGCATCGGTGACTTCGTTGCCCAGCACCGCGGCGAGCTCGACGATCGCGGGGGCATCGGGCGCGCGGTGGAGCAGGCCGCCCATGATGCGCTCGAAATCCTGGGCCAAGAGCACGTGCACGTCGTCGGGAATCCCCGCTGCGTCAGCGGAAAGCACCAGCCCGTCCGCTGAACGAACGAGGGCGTCGCTCGCGACCCAGGAGCGGACGAGCTGCGTGGCGAAGAGCGGGTTTCCGCCCGTGCGTTCGGCGACCGTACGGGCGAGCGCGGAGGACAACCCCAACATCTGTCGCACGAGCGCGATCTGCTCGTCCTCGCTCAGCGAGCCGACCGGGAGCAGCTGCCCCATCTCGCCGAGCTCGACGACTCGCCGGTCCGATGGGGTCTCTTCGACATCGTCCATCAGCGTGAGGACGATGACGACCGGGAGCTTGCGATGTGCGGCCATCAGGTGGTGGGCCAGCTCGACGGCGTCGCGACCCCACTGCGCATCGTCGATCCAGAGCACGACCGGGCGTTCGCGGCAGAACACCTCGATCAGCTCCGAGAAGATGCGGTATCGCTCCGACGGCTCCATGAAGAACGCCGAGGTCGTCACCTCGCCGTAGCCCGCCGTGACGATCGCGAACAGCGAGTCGACGAGGGAGCGCGGCACGTCTGCCATTCGATCGGCGAGCCAGCGTTCCACGAATTCGTAGGCTTGGGCCGGGGCGAGCCCGTTGCAGCGCAGTTGGCGCACGAGGGCTGGCGCGAGGCCATCGGCGGCGCCGCCGTTCTCGCTGTGCAGCACGCGCAGGACCTGGGCGCCGCCAACTTCGTCGGCGTGCCGTGAGAACCACTCGGCGAGGCGGCTCTTGCCGACGCCTGCGGGGCCGCGCAGCACCACCGGCCGGGGTGCGCCGGTGCGGTCGGCGTCGAGCAGCGCCTGCCACAACGCCGCGCGTTCCTCCCACCGCCCGACGAGCGGCATCGTGCGCAGCCCCACGAGGCCGAGTCCCGCGCCGACGAGGGTCATGCGTGACTCATCTCGTTCGCGGGGGGAGGCGGGGATCGGTGGCCGGTCGTAGTCGCTCTTCCATCCGCTCTGGGTGTCCAGCGCCTCGAAGGTCACTTCGTGCGGGAGCGCGTGCATCGTCGCGCCGTCGTCTTCGACCTCGGTGGCCTCTTCGTCGGCCGCTGCGACGACCTCGCCGAGATTTCGGAACGCGTGGGCAGCGTCGGCGGCGCGCCGGTACCGCTCCATCGGCTGCTTCTTCATCAGGCGCCGCAACCACCCTTCCAGACCGGGGGGCACCGCGACCTTGGGGATGTAGGTGGGCGGCGGGTCGTTGAGGTGCAAGAGCATCAATACGTAGGCGCTTCCGCCCTTGAACGGCGGCTTTCCGGTGGTGAGTTCCCAGATGACGCAGGCCAGCGCATACAGGTCGGTGGGCGGGCCCTGAATGGCCCACGCCGCCGTGATTTGCTCCGGCGCCATGTACCGCGGGGTGCCAGCGATGGTCTTGTCCGTGGGGTCGCCCCCTTCGAGCTCGAGGTCCTCGATCGGCAGCGCGATCCCGAAGTCGACCAGTTTCGGCGCGACGCGGTCCTCGATCGTGCGCTCGATGATGATGTTCTGCGGCTTGATGTCCCGATGCACGACGCCCAGCGAGTGCGAGTGCGCGAGCGCGCCGAGCACGCCGAGCGTGAAGTCGCGAATCTCCTGCCAGCCGAGTTCGCCGCGCAACTCGGTGAGCTCCTGGCCGGGGATGAACTCCATCGCGATCCACGGCGCGTTGGGGAACACGTCCAACAGGTCCGCGGCCTCCTCCTCGAGGCGGCCCGCGTCGACGACCATCGCGATGCTGGGGTGGTTCAGGCGCGCCATCGCCTGCACCTCGAGATCGAAGCGGTGCTCCATGTCGGGTTGCATTCCGCCCAGAACCTTCAGGGCGACATCGACCTCGTCGGACTCGTGGCGCGCGCGGTAGACGGCGCCCATGCCGCCGCGGCCGATCTCCTCTCCAACTTCGAACGATCCCACCTTCATGGCGGCACCTCAACACACGGTTCCCTTCGGGGTCAAAACGAAATCGGGCCTGAAAGCCCGTTTCCCGCGCGCCACAACGAGGTATACTCCGGGCGTCCCAAATCGGAGATTCGCGTGAACCCGAAACTCATCACCGTCGCCGCAATCGCGGCATTGGCGGCGGCAGGTTGTCTCGACAGTCCGAAGCCCCGAACGCCCACGCCCAGCACGACCCAGTTCAGCCAGCTCGTGAAGGCGGACGAGGGCGGCGAGGTGAAAGTCGGCGACGCGGCGACGCTCACGATTCCGCCGGGGGCGCTCGCCGAGGACACCGTGATCACGGTCGAAGTGAAGCAGGCCGAGGACACCACCGCGAATGCGGTCGTCCGAGGGCCGATCTTCGAATTCGGCCCGGACGGTCTGCAGTTCAGCCAGCCCGCGACTCTGCGGGTGTCGTTGCCCGCCGGTTCGTACACGACGCCGGGCGCGATCTCGAAGTTCGATCCGAATCTCGGCCTGTGGGATGAGCACGGACCGACCGGCTCGGAGTTCAATCCGAACCTCGGCCTGTGGGACCAGGTTGGTGATTCCGGCTCCGACTACGACCCGAACCTCGGGCTCTGGGATTCGGGCGACCCGAACAAGATGGCGACGGGCGTAACGGGGTTCTCCTCTTTCGCGACGACACTCCCCGGACACGGCGTCTACTCGTGCGGCATCGACGATGGCGCGGTGTGTTGCTGGGGATTGCGTGACCCCGAATGCGCGGACTGCGCGCCGGCGATCACGGCGATGCCGACCACGACCGGGTTCGTGGCGGTGGACGCGGGGGCGTGGAGCGACTGCGGGCTCAAAGATGACGGTACGATTCAGTGCTGGGGCTGGAACGCGCCGGTTCCGCCGACCGGAGGAGGCTTCGTCCAGATTTCGACGGGTCGTGGGCACGCCTGCGCGCTGAAGGATGATGGGACGATCGCGTGCTTCATGGCGGCGGGTCGCGACTACGACGTGCCGAGCCCGAGCGGCAGCAACTTTGCGGCGGTGACGTCCGGCGACTTCCACGCCTGCGGTCTGGCATCGACCGGCGCCGTCTCGTGCTGGGGT
>JBFIHF010000582.1:0-3212 GCA_041601915.1 Bradymonadaceae bacterium | reverse complement strand
CCGCGACTTCGAGGTCGCGGCGTTCGCGGACCTGCGCAAGGCGGAAGCCGGCGACGCGTGCGGCCGCTGCGGCGCCGGATTCGAGATTCACCGCGGCATCGAGGTCGGACACGTGTTCTACCTCGGGACCAAGTACTCCGAATCGATGAACGCGAAAGTCCTCAACGAGAACGGCAAAGAAGTCGCGATGGAGATGGGCTGCTACGGCATCGGCGTCACGCGCATGCTCGCCGCGATCGTCGAGCAGAACCACGATGACAACGGCATCAAGTGGCCGATGGCGATCGCGCCCTACCACGTGATCGTGCTGCCGTTGCAGACCAACAACGACGAGGTCGTCGCGGCGGCGGAGAAGATCCACGACGAGCTCGTCGCCGCGGGCATTGAAGTGATCCTCGACGACCGGGAGGTCCGCGCGGGCTTCAAGTTCAAGGACGCCGATCTGATCGGCATCCCGCTGCGCATCACGGTGGGCGGCCGCGGCCTCGAGGAGGGGATCGTGGAGTACAAGCCGCGCACGGCGGACGACTTCGAGAAGGTCGCCGTGGACGCCGTGGTCGAGCGCGCCATCATCGACGTTCGAACCGCGCTGATGGGCTGAAGCGCTACCGAGTGTAGCGCCCGTGCAGGTCGCGCTCGAGCGCGTCGATCGCCTCGGTCGGCGCTTCCATATCGCCCATGACGATTTGCTCGATCGGGCGCTCGACGATCGGAACGGCGCGGCCCGGCTCCGGCTCGGGCTCCGGCTCCGGCTCGACGTCGGGCAGGATCTCGGGAGTCGGCTCGTAGGCGACTTCCCCGACGATGGTCGGATACGGCTCTTCGAACACCGGCTCTTCCTGCAGCTGCGGGACTCCGTCCACGATTTCGTAGACCGAGGGGTCGACCATCGGCGCCCCCGCGACCATCTCGTACTCGGGGACGAATCCCAGCAGCTCCTTGATGTTTGCGACGAAGCGCTGCTCGGCGGCGATGATCGCGTCGATCGGTCGCGCGCCGCTCTGGTTGGGCAGGTCACACGGCGCGACCGAGCCGTAGCCCTCTAGAATCGAGATCTCCTCGGCGTCGGGCGCGGGGTCGCACGCGGGGAGCGCCGCCAGAATCGGAATGATCGCCGCGGCGGCGAGCAGCCGTTTGACGCCGCGAAGCTGCGCTTTGGACGGTCGCCGAAATCCCATCTCCTCGCGGAATCGCACGCGGTTCGACGCATCGAACGTGTAGACCACGCACACCCCGCCGTCGGTGTTCTCTTTGAGGAGCGCCAACGCCTCGGCCTTGGTGAGGTCGGACAGGTTGTGGACGTGCTTCTCGCAACTGTCGCAGAAGCGGCGGTGGCCCTCCCCCGCCATTTCGTCGAAGTTTTGCGAGCACGGACTGGCGATTTTGAGCTTCTGGCGGTCCATCGTTCACCTCCTGCAGATGGTGGTTCAACGACAGGACCCGAGAAACGGATCTAATCGCGTCCAAAAAGTGACGGAACCTGAAGCGGCAGCCCGCACGGCGGCATTGCGCAGAGCGTTCGGATCGGTGATCCTCGACGTATGAACCTCGCCGCCGGCGACATTTTCGAGCAGCGCTACGAAGTCCGCTCCGAGTTGGGAGGCGGCGAGTTCGGCGTGGTCTACCGCGCGACATCGCTCGATACGGGCCGTGACGTGGTGGTGCGGATCCTGCTGCCGCCGCCCGAAGCCGGCTACCCCACGGGGTTTGAGAACCGCTTCATGGCGGAGGCGAAGCGCGTCTCGAAGCTTCGCCACGCCGGCACCGTTCAACTCGAGAGCTACGGCGCCACGCCCGACGGGGTGCTCTATCTCATCACCGAGTACATCTCCGGGCATTCGCTCGCCGAAGTGATGGAGAAGGAAGAGGTCACGCTGCAGGACGCGCTGGGGCTGGTGAAACGCGTCGCCGAGAGCCTCGGGGAGGCGCACGCCAAGGGCGTGTTCCACCGCGAGCTCAAGCCCGGCAACATCGCGATTCCCCTGCGTCGCGGGATCCTGGGCGGGAAGCTGCGCGACTTCGGCATCACGAAGTACGTCGAGCAAGATGGTCCGATCGGCGCAGCAGCGGTGGGCTTCGGAAGTCCCCGCTACATGTCGCCGGAGCAGATCCTGGGCAAGGATGTCGGCATCGCGTCCAACATCTACAGCCTCGGACTGGTCCTCTACGAGCTGATCACGCGCGAGCCGTGCGTCACCGCCACGTCGTCTCGCGAAATCCTGTCCACCCATCTGTCGACCACCGAGTTCGAGCTCCCCGACGCGGTCCCCGAGGCCGTCGCTCCGCTGCTCAAGGGGATGATCGCGAAGTCGCTGAGCGACCGCTACGGGTCGATCGACGAGCTGCTGGACGCCGTGAGCGAAGCCAAGCGCGCGCCGTCGCAACTGAGCGTGAAGCTCAAAGTCGCCAAGATGGTCAAGAAGCTGGAGGCGAGTGCCGACGACGGCACGAACGCGGCGGACACGATCATCGACTCCTCGTTTGTCGACCCCGACACCGGCGAGCCCACCAAAGAGCGGTTCGTCGAGGACAAGACGTCCGAGCGCAAGCCGGGGCGCGCCGAGGTGCTCACGCCGACAAACGTCGAAGTCGACGACATCACCAACGAGGCCGCGAACAAGTCGCCGGCCAAGCCCGCCGCAGACGATACCGAGAACGAACCGACCGATGAGCGCCCCGACAAGGCCAAGGCGAAACCGCGCGAGCGGCGAGATCCGGAACGGCGGTCGCGCTCGAAGTCGAAGTCGCGGTCATCGAAGTCGCGCTCCAAATCGAAGTCGCGCTCGAAGTCGAAGTCGCGGCATTCCGAGAGCGGGCGCCCGCGGCCCAAGCCGCCGGTGGTCGAGGAAGACCGCGTCTCAGGGTGGATGGCGGTCGGCGCGATCGCCCTGGCCGTCGTGTTCGCCCTGACGTTGACCGGGCTGGTCCTGTACGCGCGCTCGCCACCGAACAATGACGATCTGCGTCGACGGGCCGGCGCGGTGGCCGCCCAGACTCCGGTCACCAATCCGATCGCGCCGCCGGTCGACCCGTCGCTGATTCCGGCGGTCGCGATCGACCTGAACGCGGCAGCGCTGGACCTTGGCGAAGTGCCCACGGGCTGCGGCATCAAACACACGACCGACTGGGGAATGCAGACGGAGGTCGTGGGGCTCGAGCGTCTTGGGTATGCCGCGTACGTGCCCTCGAAGTACACCGGGTCCGCGCCGGTT
>JBFIHF010000581.1:0-3238 GCA_041601915.1 Bradymonadaceae bacterium | reverse complement strand
CGCCGACACCTGCGACGCGGTCTGCGAGCTCGTCGATGTCACGGCCTGCGTGGGTGGAGACGGTTGTTGCCCCTCCGCGTGCTCCTACGAGACGGACACCGACTGTCCGATGGTCGCGCCCCCCGAGCCGTCGTGCGGCGATGGAAACGTCGACCCCGGTGAGCTGTGTGACGGCAACTGCCCGACCGCGTGCAGCTCCCCCGACGCGTGCACGACAGCGACACTCGCCGGAGCCGCGTCGACCTGCGACGCGGTGTGCGAGTACGAGGCCGTGAGTCAGTGCGTCGGCGGAGACGGGTGCTGCCCGACCGGCTGCATCTATGACAACGACACCGACTGCCCGATGCCGCCGCCGCCCCCGAATCCCCCGGCCCTGGACTGCACGAATCCGAGCAGCTGGCCCCAGCAATGGATCGACTACGAGGATCAGGTTCTCACCCTCGTGAACCAGCGCCGGGCGAGCGGGGCGAACTGCGGCTCCGCGGGCACCTTCGGCCCGGCCGGCGCGGTGTCGATGAACCCGCAGATGCGGCAGGCGTCGCGCTGTCACAGCCTCGACATGGACGTCAACGGCTACTTCAGCCACACCAGTCAGGATGGCCGGAACTTCGTGACCCGGCTCCGCGATGCGGGTTACACCGGCAGCCCGCGCGGCGAGAACATCGCCGCGGGATATTCGACGCCTGATGCGGTCATGACCGGGTGGATGAACAGCGACGGACACTGCGCCAACATCATGAATGCCGGCGTCAACCGGATGGGGATCGGCTACACGAACGAAACGCGCGCGACGTGGACGATGACCACCGGGAACGGCGACTGACGCGCTCGCCTCTCTCACATCGCGGTGACACCCGTCGTGACGATGCTGATCTCTTCGAGCAGTCCACCGGCGGGGTTCTGCTTGATCTGCAGTTCGGACGGCCAGGCATCTTGAAGCTGGAACCGTTGGACCACGGTGTCGTTCGCGTCGAGCACCTCGACGGTGAGCAGGGCCGGCTGTGAGCCGTTCTGCATGACATCGAGAACATCCGCCCAGTGTGGCGTGGCCTGGTCCACGCGTTTGGTCAGCGTGACCGGTTTGTGGGGCCTGCCTGTGGCGCGTCCGGGGAGTTGCATGACGTCGAAGGTGCCCCAGATCCCAGCCGAAGTACTCACCCGGATGCGGCCATCGCCGTCTCGAACTGTTGGCGCGGCGCTCGCCAGACTGAGTTGCCCCGGGGCGATCGTGACGGTTTCGATCCAAACGCCGTCGTCGCCCGCGACAATCTCGATGTCTGGCACGGTGGCACGGGTCACCGTGAATTCGAGAAGCGTCGCGGAAGTGGCTCGGTTGATGATCAGCAGGACGTCGATCGCCGCCGTCTGTCCGGTGGCGTTCACGTCGAGAAGGGCGGACGCTGGTTCGAAGAGGCCGCGCTTGAGAGTGATGTTTCCGTTGCTGGAAGCCCCTGCGCGGTAGGTGACCTCGCCCGTCGCCGACACGATCTCCATGACCTCCACGCCGATGCCGACGCGGTCGAACCCGTCGAACTCGACGTTCGCACCGGCGATCCCGATGATCATGATCGAGTCCTCCCTGCCCGCGGTGGCGGCGGGGCCTCCGTTGCAGGCATAGCTGAGGTCCTCGCCGACCATGAAGGCGGTACCGCCCTCTGGACAGTTCACGTCCCCCACGGCCAGCTCCGAGATGCTCACGGGCTCGGCGGCCTCTCCGGGCTCGCCCGGGCCGCCGGGGGCGCCCGGTTCGCCCGGTTCGCCCGTCGCGCCCGCCTCACCGGCTGCGCCTTCGGGTCCCCGATCTCCGACCGCACCCGCTTCGCACCCGCACAATGCCAGGCACACGATTGTCATCCCCACCGCTCGTATCATGTCGTGCTCTTTGAGAGTTTCGCCGATGATACTCCGGCTAGCGCCCCGCGCCAAATCCATCCTCTCGACGGTTCGGCGCGGGCGACGGCTTCGCTGGACAAACGATCGAGTTCGACGGTTCGCTGGTGTAGAGTCCTGAATCGACGCGCTTAACTGCTTGTTTCGCTCTCGGTGACCGTCTCGTCCTGCCGAGGTCGGCCCGCGCGACAAGCCCCTGATCGTTGGCTCAATGGAAGCTGGACAGGACATCGGAGCTCAATATCGGCTGGCGCGGGTGCTCGGCCGAGGCGGGTTCGGCACCGTTTGGTTGGCGACCGACCAAGCGACGGGGAGGGCGGTTGCGGTGAAGTTCCTCACGCAACCCAGTCCAGACGCAGCGCGGCGGTTCGAGCTCGAGGCGCGCGCCATGATGCGCATCCGAAGCCCCTACTGCGTCCACGCGATCGACATGGGGCGGACGCCGGACGGTGAGCGCTATCTCGTCACCGAGTTCGTCGATGGGGACCTGCTGTCCACATGGATGAAGCGGCGACCGTCGCTGGAGGCGATTCTCACGGTCGCAACGCAGATCGCACTCGCGCTCGCGGCGGCACACCGCGAAGGACTGATTCACCGCGATCTCAAACCGGCGAATGTGATCGTTCAGCAGACGCAGTCCGGGCCTCAGGTTCGCGTCTTGGATTTCGGGCTGGCGAAGCTGCTCGGACGCGAACAGGGCGACCTCACCAAGACGGGAGAAGTGCTCGGCACGCCCGGGTTCATGAGCCCGGAACAGCTCCGCGGGCTCAAGTCGATCGGGCCCGCCACGGACCTGTACTGCCTGGGGGCGGTGCTCTTTGAGATGCTCGATGGAGTCCCCGTCTTCAGCGGGGAGACGAGTCTCGCGATCGCGATGCAACACCTGGCCGACCCGGCGCCGCCCCTGCGACGTGCCGTCCCGCCTCGGCTTCGCGCGTTGGTGGCTCGACTGCTGGAGAAGGAGCCATCGAAACGATCGGCGACCGCGGCAGGTGTCGCCGATGAGCTACGCGAGATCCTGTCAGGTTCTGGAGCGACCGCGCTGTCGAGCGCGCCGACCACCCCAGCTGTGCCACGCCGCGTCGCGGTGCTCGTGGGCGTACTCGTGCTGGGCCTCGTGGGCGCGATCGTGGTGCTGTCCGGCCCCGGAGAAGAAGCCCCGCCGGTGGTGTCGCAGCGATCCACGAGTCGCGTCGCGGCCTTGATTGCCGCGAACGACGTCGGTCGCCCGCCTCAGCGGACACCTGAACCCGCGGCGCTGGTGGTCGACGCGGCCGGCGAGGTTGATCTGGGGCGCAACGCTGCTGGCTGCGAGGGAATGACCATCTGGGAACCCGGGACCCACCGG
>JBFIHF010000580.1:0-3243 GCA_041601915.1 Bradymonadaceae bacterium | reverse complement strand
GTCGTCACCGGCCGCATCGAGCGCGGGATCATCAAGGTCAACGAAGAGATCGAGATCGTGGGCCTCAACGCCAAATCGACGAAGTCCGTCGTGACCGGTGTCGAGATGTTCCGCAAGCTGCTCGACGAAGGCCGCGCGGGCGACAACGTCGGCTGCCTGCTTCGTGGCGTGAAGAAAGAAGACGTCGAGCGCGGCCAGGTCCTCGCGAAGCCGGGTTCGGTCCTTCCGCACACGGGCTTCTCGGCCGAGGTCTACATCCTCACCAAAGAAGAAGGTGGACGTCACACGCCGTTCTTCGCCGGCTACCGCCCGCAGTTCTACTTCCGCACCACGGACGTGACCGGGTCGGTGGAGCTGCCGGAAGGGATCGAGATGGTGATGCCTGGTGATCGCGTGACCTTCAAGGTCGAGCTGATCAACCCGATCGCGATGGAGCAGGGTCTGCGCTTCGCGATCCGCGAAGGCGGCCGCACCGTCGGCGCCGGCGTCGTGACCAGCATCCACAAGTAGTCACCAATAAATCGCAGCAACCAGAGGCCAGCGCATTCGCGCTGGCCTCTTTGCTTTCTTGCCTTGCCCCCCTCCCCTTTTTTCTGTTACGAATCAGACACATCTAGACACGTGGGAGGGGAAATGCGAGCCATTGAAGCGATCGTGATACTCGTTGTCTTGGCCATATCGGTCGACGTCGCGGCGAGCGAATCGACCGGCTGGACCGTCGCGCTCACGGCGGGGCCGCTTACGACGGGTGAACTCGATCTCACCGCAGACATCTCCATTGACGAGAGCGACGTCACGAGCGCGCTCGGCCGCGCCTGCGTCAGTGCCGACGCGATCTGGATGGAAGTCAAGGCTCCGGGAGTGGCTCCGGGGTACGGGGCGCTCCAGGTAGTGGACCGCAGCTGCGCTGCTCCTTACGCGAACCTCAGTACAGCGATTGCAGTCCAACTGCCTTCCGATCGGGTTGTCCCGTTCACGGTGACGCTCTACTTGGTGCGCGATGGCAGCGTGGCGGAGTGGACGGACCGGGTCTGGCTAAGCTTGGTCGATGGCCGCCCCACAATACTACGAGGCCGTGCGCTGCTCGACGCCCTCAGCAAGGCGGAGGGAGTTCCCACGGTCGGTTCGCAGAACGAGGATCTCGAGGTCGGCAACGTTCCTGGCGAGGGTGTACTCGGGCCGTTCGAGAAAGAAGGACGCTGTGTGGGGAACAACAACAGATGCCCGGCGCGTGGTCGAAACAGTTGGAGGCAGCCATGAAGTGGTTCACGATATGCATGACGATCCTCGCCACCCTGGCCGTGCCGTCCCTTGCGAGCGCGGCGAGCTTTTGCGGCTTCGTACGTTACTGGGACAGCCGCACACCGAAGATCAACGGGACCGGCAGCCGTCTCAATGGTTCTGACGGGAATCGGGTCGCGGAGAACGTCGTCGGGTATCTGTATGATAAAGACGGGTTCTGCGTGGACTTCTCGGCCGGCTGTTCCGAGACGGATGACGACTTCCTCACGACGTTTAGCACAAACGGGGCCGGAGCCTTCTGCTCCACCGTTGCGTCGAACCCGTCGGACGAGCCAGATGTCTACATGGTCGCCACCTTTCAAAACGACGCAGGTCTCGTGCGCGAGGCAGACAACAGTCAGGCTTGGGTTGCGTCGAACGTGCTCGCAAACAATCTGACCGGCACAACATGGGTCAATTGGAACCTTATGTGCACCGAGGACATTCTCTATTCATCCTACGGCGTCCCGATTGTGTACGTGAACTCTACGTCTGGCTTTTGCGACAGTCAGACGGACGTTGACACTTACTTCGCTTTCGAAGAGCCACGCGCCGACATCCTCGCGACGATTCGCAAGGTTGACGACAATGTCGGACTCGACGGCTATCACGGATACAATCACCTGGTAACGGGCTACTATCCGGACAAGCCGGGCTTTGACTGCACGACCGGGCACGCATTTGGCCGGGATACGTTCTGCATGGGTACTCTCGGCAACGCGCGCGCAGCATCGGCGACTGCTCATGAACTCGGACACCTGATTCACGCGCGCTCGTTGGCAGCGTATGGAACGGGCGAAGGATACAACTGGTTCGACCCACTTACGGGCAGCTGCAGCGGCAGCTGGACGGACGTGGTGACCGAAAAGTGCGCCGTCCGGGAGGGTTTCGCTTCTTTCGTTGGAGCAGCGACGCTCTGGGCTGCGAGCTCACCGAATCCGCTCTGGAGCAATAGCTACCGAATCTTGGAAGGTGACGATATCCTCGGCAATGGCAGTGTGGCGAAAGCGTGTATCTACGAGACGAGCAGTCCGCACCTTCGTGCCGGGAATGTCGTGCGCTGGTTCTGGGACCTCTACGACTCCACCACGACGGGGGACGACGGCAACGACAATGCCACGTGGACGCCTAGCTTCATCATCTCCCAATGGGAGGAGTTCGCCTACGGCGTCGGGAATCGCGACGCGGCCGAGAGCGGAAATGCAGGCGTAAACGCGTGGGACTACAAGTATCGGGAGTCTGGTTCTCTGTCGGAATTGACCCAGAATTGCCTCAACGGACAAACGCCATGATGAAGTTCCGCTTCCTCAAATCCTCCGTTCTGGCGCTCGTGCTAGCAATCGTCCCCGCTTGTACGCGTGCGGCGCCGACAGGCGATACCGCCAACGGCACGGACGGGGGTGCCGACGCACGAGCGACATCGTCGGATTTCGGGCAGACGGATCTGGATCGCATCGCGCTTGGCCTAGAGTTTCCGGAGGCGCGCGATGGGATCAAGAGCCTGCGCTACTCGCGCAGCGGTGCAGACGATGAGCCATGTGTGGAGCCCGGTGAGTTCGAGGGAGAGCTCCAGCTGCAGGGGGACTCGTGGACCGGACTGTTGATCACCCAGGAGGCTGGCGCGCGCGTAGAAACGCCGATTGATGGTGTGCTGGACGCGTTGCAGATCGCAGAACTCCAGCGCCTGGTCTTGGCAGTACCAGCGAAGGAGGAGCAGTCGGGCGGGAGCTGCGACCCCTGCGTCAACGACATCCTGACGGTGGACGAGCACTTCACGTTCCGCGCGTGCTGCTCCAGCTGTAACGCGGATTACGCCCCAGATTTCGATGACGTGGCAAGCTTCCTCCAAGCGGTCGTGCAAGCCACCCAGTAGGTCAGCGTGTAGCGATTTGGCGCTCTAGAACCTTCCGGCGGAATGCGAGGATACAGCGATGGATCGTGAGCCCGGCCTCCTCGTCGCAG
>JBFIHF010000579.1:0-3250 GCA_041601915.1 Bradymonadaceae bacterium | reverse complement strand
TAGACGTTCTGGGAAAGTTCCCGAGGCGCGGGACCGACGAACCCCCGCCCGTCCGGCATTTCTCGTTGAAGCCGCGAGGACGCTCATGTCTGCGCGTCGCGCTTGACCGATGATCATGTCGGGTCCGGAGCACCATCTGCCTTCGTGCGGCATCTATACATCGGAGGTTGAGATGCTGAAGCCCGAATCTGTCTGGGATTACCCTCGCCCGCCTGGCCTCGAGCCGGTTGCGGAGACGCTGCGGGTCGTCTTCGAGGGGCGAGAGGTCGCACGGACTAGTGCGAGTTTTCGCGTGTTGGAGACGAGTCATCCGCCCGTCTATTACTTCCCGCGCGGGGACGTGGATGCCTCGATGTTGCGGCGCGCCGCCGGCGAGAGTTTCTGTGAGTGGAAGGGGATGGCGACGTACTTCGACGTCTTGGGCGACGGCATGGTGTTGGGGCGAGAGGCGTGGTCGTACGAGGAGCCGACAGCGGGTTTCGCCGCGATCGCGGGGTATGTCGCGTTCTACGCGCGGACGTTGGAATGCTGGGTCGGCGATGAGCGCGTGACGCCGCAGCCGGGTGGGTTCTACGGTGGCTGGGTTACGGGCAACCTCGAAGGTCCGTTCAAGGGCGGACCGGGGAGTCGCGGGTGGTGAACTGGACATCGAATTCGTCGGTGCAACCGCGTCGCGCGGGAGCTCGTCGACGGTCTCGAAACGACGAGCGAGCCCTGTTGCTTTCCACGATGGCGTTCGAGTACGTCGTCCGGCGCGTTTCACGCAGCGCCCAACCCGCTTCGGAGTCACCATGAAACCTCGTCGTACGATTCCTCGCTTGCTGGTCTTGGTGTCCGGGTTGCTGTCCAGCGCCTGTGGCACGACGTCGACGGAGCGCCTGAATCTGCCGCCGCTGGAGACGGTTCAGCAGGTCGATCTCTCACGCTATCTCGGCACCTGGTACGAGATCGCGAGCTTTCCGCAGTCCTTTCAGGAGGGCTGCACCGCGACGACAGCGACCTACTCGATGCGGGCCGACGGCCAGATCGATGTGCTGAATCAATGCCGAAAGGACTCGCTGGACGGCAAAGAGAAGTCCGCGAAGGGGCGCGCACGAGTGGTGGATGCCACCACCAACGCGAAGCTCGAAGTCTCCTTCTTTCGCCCCTTCTGGGGCGACTACTGGATCATCGATCTCGGCGATGACTACGAGTACGCGGTCGTCGGGCATCCCGGTCGGGACTACCTGTGGATTCTCAGCCGCGACCGACAGATGGCACCCTCCGTGTATGACGAAATCCTCCACCGACTGACCGCGCAGGGCTACGAAACGTCGCGCTTGAACGTCACCCTCCAGCCCGCAGGCGAGCCGTAGGTCGCGGATTCCCAGCTGTGGCGGTTCCGTCGCCCTGAGGACGGGAGCGAGACGGCGGGGCGCTTTGTGTAGGCGGCTTTCCTCGCCTACCATGCACAGATGCGACTCTATACATTTTGTGTGCTCCTCGCCGCGGCTCTCGTGATGGCCTGCGGCAATGGAAACAAGTCCGCGAAGAAGGGAGGTGACGATGTCGGGGTGTGCCTCGACTGTGCCGATGCTGGGGCCGATGGCTCCGTCGGTCCCGACGCGCCGGTCTCATACACGTGCGCGGACTTCGACTTTCGCGTCAGCGGCGAATCATGCCCGGCAACCGGTTGTGGCCAGGTCACCTGCGATTGCGCATCGCCCAACTTCCCGGTGTCGATCACGTCGTGTGAAGCCGACGGGTGTCTGATCGCGGCCGACTGCGATGTGTTCTGTCACGAAGGCGTCGAACGGGCGCTCGATTGCTCGGACACGAACACGATTGGCGAGCCGCCAGACCCCGTCGACCCGACCGACTACGATGCGTTCTGCGCGGCGCAGGTTGATGTGCCGCTCTCGGAGTGCCTCGCGCTCGCCGCCATCCACGAATCCGTCATCGGAAGCGGCCGGTGGTTCACGACCGGGTCGGTGTGCGATTTCGTGGAACTGGAGTGCCAGGACGGCCACGTCGTACGCATCTATCCTCGGGTGACGGGTGGGACGCTGCCTGACGTCTTCGACGCGCTGCCCAACCTGACGTGGATCTCGTTCGCGGGGCCGTTGACGGGCGAGCTTCCGCCGAGTCTGTACGACCTCGAGGGCCTGGAGATACTTCAGTTTCGCGACGGCGCTTTCGATGGTCCCATCTCGCCCCGCGTCGGCGAACTCGAGACGCTGATCTCGTTGTCGTTCGAAAGCTCCGGTATGACCGGCGAGATTCCGGCATCGGTGGGCAATCTGGTGAGGCTCGAAGGCTTGCTGCTACCGTCGAACCAACTCGAGGGTCCGCTGCCGGACCTCGGCAGGCTGACGTCGCTCCAACGGCTGAATGTCGCGCAAAACAGGCTGTCGGGCAGCTTGCCAGCGTCATTGGGGAACCTCGTCTCGCTGGAGTCGCTGAGCATCGCATCGAACGAGTTCAGCGGTGCGGTCCCGGACCTGACGGCGCTACAATCGTTGGAAAGCCTCAGCGCCCACTACAATCAGCTGACCAGTCTGGACGGGGCTCTTGATGGCTTGCCCGCTCTGAAGTCCGTCATGTTGTTGGGGAACCAGATTTCGTCGATTCCGCCCGCGATCGGCAGCCTGCCGGCGCTGACCGGGCTGAACGTGAAGTCCAACCAGCTGACGAGCCTGCCGCCGGAGCTGGGAAATCTGGTGAACCTGAACCTGTTGGACGTCGGAGACAACCAGCTCACGTCGCTTCCGCCCGCTGTGCTGGCCCTCAGTGGTTTGCGGACGTTCTACGTCAACGACAACCAGCTGAGTGGCCCGCTTTTCCAGCTGCCCAACGCCACTGTAGTGAGGTTCCTCCGGTTGGATGGCAACGCGTTTACCGGTCAGGTTCCGGCGTCTTTGATCAAGCCAGAGTTGGAGACGCTCTTCATCCAGAACAACGAGCTCTCCGGGCCGCTGCCCGCGGCTCTCGCGACGTCGCAGGTGAACAATTTCGAGGCCGCGTCCAACGGCTGCTTCACCGCCGACGCCGCGACGCGCGTCTGGCTCGACGCCATCGACGCGCAGTGGGAGTGCGGCTGTACGATGACGTGTCCGTAGCGCATCCCGGACCAGAGCGGGGATAACCTGCAGGGTCCCCACAGGCAGGAGCATGCGATGTTCGAGCAACTCGACGAGGTCGACTGGGCCTCGATGAACCATGCGTACGGAAGTGCCGCCGATGTGCCCAAGCTGATTCGAAACCTCGCCTC
>JBFIHF010000578.1:0-3262 GCA_041601915.1 Bradymonadaceae bacterium | reverse complement strand
CCCGTCGCCGCGTTCACGGCCGCGACGAGATCCGGCGCGGCGGTGATGATGACCACGTCGTCGATCGGCAGCGGGTTCGAGTACACCTTGCCCGCGAACTCACTCACCCAGAGCTGCTGGCCCGTCCGCGCGTCGAGCGCCGTCAACGTGCCCGCGTCACTGCCGACGAACACCCGGCAGCGGTCGTACGCCGCGCCGTTCGCGTCGTCCGCCGTCGCCGCGAACCACAGCGGATCCCCGGTCTTCAGGTCGAACGCGTACAGCCCGTCGCCGCCATCGGCGCGATTCCACACTTGGCCCGACGACGGGGCGAACACACGACCATCCGCGATCGTCGGATTGTCGAGCCAGCTCGCGATCCCGATCGACCGCGACCACGCCACGCGCGGCGCCGCGATCGACGGCGATTCGCTGGTCCCCAGACGTCCGGGAGACCTCTGAAACATCGGCCATTCGAGGTTGCTGTCGTTGCACTCGAACGCCGGTGGTGACGGCGCCACGGGCTCAACCGGGACGTCGGTGAGCGGTGGATTCGCACGAGCGTCGGCGATCGGCTTCTTCGTCGCGCAGCTCATGAGTGATGCAAGGCATATGGCGGCTATCCCAGCGGTTACGTCGAGGCTGAGAGAGCCGAAAGACCGCGGACATCGGCCGGCGACGGGAGGGTTTCGAATCATGCTCCTACCCCAAACGGGACGACCATCGGCGATTCCTTCGCTGTGACTTTCGTGCGGAGTGTACCCGATTGGGGGCCCGATTCATTTCATCGGCGACGAGAACGCCGGATCACGGCGACGAATGCCAGCAGCAGGAACCCGCCCGGGGCGCCGCCCGCCGTGCCGCATCCGCAACCGTCGGGTTCGATGTTCTCGTCCGCTCCGCCGCCGCCACCACCGGCGAGCGAGAACGGGCACTCGGTCCATCCGGTCGCGTCACCATCGCGGACTGCGCGTACCCGTAGCAGGTAGGCCCCGGCCGGCGCTTCGATCCCCGTGATGTCGAGCATTACGATCGTCTCGATCGCCTCGGACTGCGGCGCCGTCCCGACGACCAATGGCGTCTCCGACGACTCCTGGGAGACGAGCTCCACTTCGAACGTCACCACCGCACCCGAGTTATCGACGTTGAGAACCCTCAGCTCGGCCGGCAACGCATTGAGCGTCACCGGTTCGCACTGGGCGAAGTCGGCGGAGAACGACGGCGGCATCAGCTCGGACTCGAATCGAATCGTGAACGTCACGACCTCGGAGAACGCCGACGTCGCGCCGCGGACGTCTGTCGCGGAGGCGCGCACGTAGTAGCGCCCGCCAAAGTCCAGCAGATCCGGCACCAGCCAACTCACCATCGTCATGTCCGTCGTGGGTTCGACCGCTCCGCTGGTGCCCACGATGTCCTCGAACTCTTCGTCGCGCGCGAGCTCGATCAGCACCGTGAGCGCGTCACCCTCCGGGTCGCTGGGGACACTCGACGCGATGGTCGGCTGACGCTCCTCGAGCCGCTCGTTGGACGTCGGCTTGATGATCGTCGGAGCGTCCGGCGGGTCGTTCTGCGCGTCGACCACGAACTGCGACCAGTCGCTCCACGCGCTGTAGTCGCCACCGTCGTAGGCCCGAGCTCGCCAGTTCACGAGGTCGTTCTCGGTGAGCCCCGCAATCAGCGTCGAGGTCATGCCTGACGCATCTTCGTTCTCCGTCGCCGCGAACTCCGGCGCGGCGTCCGGCTCGCCGATCTCGACCTGAAAATCGTAGGTGAGCGCATCGCCATCCGCGTCGGTCGAGTTCGCGAGCGTCAGCGTCACGTCCAGCGTGTCGACGGCCGTGCCGTCCGGCGGCGAGACGAGCACCGGAACCGTCGGCGGGACGCTGACGGAGCCGACGCGAACGATCACGGGGATGCGCAGGTCGAACTCGGCATCGCGCGCACGAAACGTCAGCTCGAACGGCGAGCGCATCGCGTCCTGCTGGTTAGGAGTCCACTCGTAGGTCGCCGTGCCGACGAGCTCCGTCAGCACGCCGGTGCCCACCGGCATCGACGCGTTGTCGAAGTGCCGAACCTGCAGGCCGAGCATGTCGCCATCCGGGTCGGCGAACACGAGTTCGAACGTCATCGGCACGTCCTCGTCGACCAGGATCTCCATGGGCGGCGTCGGCGCCGGCACCCCCAGGTAGTTGACCGCAAACGTCGGCGGGCGATTTCCGTAGCCGACCTCGAGCTGATACTCGCCGACCGACAGCTGACCCGCACCGGTGAACGCGGCATCGCCGAACGTCGACACCACGAAACACCAGCGCCCATCGCTCGGAAGCGCACCGGTGTCGAGCACCGCATCCCATGACTGACCGGGGGTCACGTCGTCGTTGGACAACACGATCGAGGTCCCATCCGACAGGCCGATCATCGGATCGAACCACGGATGGCGGCGCTCCGTACCTTCGACCGTCAACATGGACGTCACGCTCGCCTTGTAGCGCTCGCCGGCGAGTCCGTTCAGGCAGTAGTAGTCGACGTCGCCTCGCGGGGCGACGGACGCGTTGGTCGGGGCGTATGGGAACATCGTAATCGTCGGCGTACCCGCCGCAGCGCCGGTACCGTTGGGCTCGCTAGGGTCGACGACCATCGCGCTCACGGTCACGTTCCCGGCGTCAGCGTCGTTGCCCGACGTGACGGTGAACGGGCCGGACGCGACGACCGTGCGATACACGCCAGTCGGGTCGTAGATGAGGAAGCGATAGTTCGCCGGCACCATCCCGCGGAAGAACGCGCGCCCAAGGTGCGGGTTGGTGCCACAGCACGGCCCCTGCGTGGTGTCGTTGTGGTGGATCCGCGCGTCGGCTTTCGACTCGGCGCGAACCTTGAGGCCCTGCACTGGATTCGCGCCGGCCATCGCACGCATGTCGAGCCCGCCGAGCACCTCCAGCGTGATGTTCATACCCGTCAGCACATCCGCGTCCGCGATCACCAGCTCATCGGCATCTGCGCCGACGTAGCCGTTGGCCGTAGGCGCCGCGACGTCGTACCACCGATCCCCGTAGTTGCCCTCGATCATGGGCGCCATACGAGCGTCCAGCTTGTACGTGCCGGCGGGGACCGCCGCGAAGCTGTACGTCCCATCGGCGGCGGAAACCACGGTTTGGGCGATCGTGAACCCCTTGCCGTCGTCGGCCCAGAGGCGCACCTCCATGTCGACGAGCGCCGCAGCGCCCGGACCGGTGATCTTCCCGCTGACTGTGGCCGCAAACGCGGGCGCGGACAGGCAGAGAAT
>JBFIHF010000577.1:0-3273 GCA_041601915.1 Bradymonadaceae bacterium | reverse complement strand
TCCACCGATCCGGGCGACTACTACGTGCTCGTGGACGACGTCCGCAACATCAACGCCGAAACGCCCGCTGACGTAGGCGGCGCGGGCTTCACGTACACGATCACCGCATCGACGACGACCTGGACCGCGACCCCGGTCACGTTGCCGTACACCACAGCCGGTGCCCTCGCGGCAGTCGGCAACTACGTCTGGTACTCGTTCACGATCCCGGCCGGCCACCTCTTCTCGGCCACCGCGACCTCGACGAACCCGGACTTCAAGGCCGGAATCGCCACCCAAGGCGCCGGCGGCACCGCGTCGACTGACTTCGGCTCGGCTTCGCTGTTCCCGCAGGCTGAGACGACGGTGACGATGGGTGTGCGCGACCAGTTCTTCCGCGGTGGCGCGGGCTGGGACTTCACGCCGTCGTTCCAGTCGTTCGACGTGGCCGCGATTACGTTCGCCGCCGCCGCCGAAGTCGAGCCCAACGACGCGATAGCCGACGCACAAGCTATCACCACGCCGGCCGGTGTGACGGGTGCCCTGGACGGAATGGGCGACGCGGACCTGCGTCCCGACTGGTTTGCCGTCACGGCAACCGCTGGTCAGACGATCGGTGCCTACACGACCGACGGCATCGACGCCGCCGCGGAGCCAGCCGACACGATCGTGACGATCTACGCCGCCGACGGCACCACGGTCCTCGCGTCGAACGACGACTACGATGGCCAGGAGATGACGTTCTTCAGCGCCGTCGTCGCGACTGCCGCGACCGCCGGAACCTACTTCGTCGTCGTCACCCCGTACTGTGGTGACCCCGATGTGTGCGGCGGCAACGGCGACTACACGCTCAACGTGTTCGCGCAGTAATCGCACGCCAAACGATGAACGAGTAATCTACTGGGGCGCCTTTCGAGGCGCCTCAGTTCGTTTCCGACGGGGTCCCTCCGTGATGTTGCGCTTCGACATTCAGCACTTCGACGAATTGACGGCCCGCGAGGTCTACGACCTCATGCACTTGCGAGACCTCGTGTTCGTCGTCGGTCAGAAGATCACGGCGGTCGCCGAGGTCGACGGGCTCGATCCCGATTGTGCCCACGCCCGCGCGTTCGCGGACGACCGCCTCGTCGGAACCGCGCGCCTCTTCGTCGACGAACGTCCGGTCATCGTCGGACGCGTCGCCGTACACCCCGACGTTCAGCGCTCCGGAGTCGGGACCGAGATGATGCTCTTCATCCAAGAATGGCTGGGCGATCGCCACGCCGAGCTCCACGCACAGGCGTACCTCGAAGGCTGGTACGCGAGCCTCGGCTGGCGCCGATTCGGCGAGGAGTTTGTCGAGGCCGAAATCCCCCACGTCATGATGCGCTGGCACTAGGCAGACTCGGCCTACACGACTTCGGCGTCCGGCATCCGTTCCGGCGCCGTCAAATTGAACGCTTCGAGCGCCAGGCAGTTCGCCTCGACCCGCAGGATGTTCGGGAACAGCGCGAGGTCCACCGAGAATCGGCGCGCGTTGTACAGCTGCGGAACCAACATCGCGTCGGCCCAACTCGGGGCATCGCCGACCGAGAAGCGGCCCGTGACGTCCCGCATCGACGCCTCGTAGGCGCCGAGCCCCGATGAAATCGCGTCCTGACACCACGCCTTCGCGTCCTGATCCAGTGCCTTGAGCTTCTGAATCACACGCAGGTTCTGCAGTGGCTGAGTCCCAGAATTCACGATTTCGGCGAGCTGGATCGCCCGCGCCCGCAGGAACGGGTCGGCCGGGAGGAGCGCGGGTTGTGGATGCAACTGCTCCAGGAGGTCCAAGATCGCCATCGACTGACCCACGCGTCGCGTCTGGCCGTCGATCTCGACTTCCAACAGCGGGACCTGCTCCGCGGGATTCAGCTCCCGATACCACGACTCGCGCTGGACGCCGTCGCGCAGATGCACGGCGGCGTAGTCGTACGTGAGCCCCTTATGCGTGAGCACGATCCGGACACGCCATGACGACGAACTTCGCCAGTAGCCGTAGAGCTTCATGGCGCGACGACGCGCTGGCTGATCGTCCCGAAGATGTTGGTGCCCGCCGGATCGCGCATCTCGATGCGAACCGTGTCGCCCACTTTCATGAACGGCGTCGAGAACTCGCCCGTATCGATCTTTTCGATCATGCGCTTCTCCGCGAGGCAGGAGGACCCGCGCGACCGATCCTCGTTGGATACCGTGCCGCTGCCCAGGATCGTGCCGGCCGTGTACGCCCGGGTCTTGCACAAATGTTGGATCAGATCCCGAAACGAGAAGTGCATCGCCGGACCGGCGTCGGGATCTCCAAACAGCTCGTCGTTGTAGTAGGTCTTCAGCGGCAGATGGATGCGACCCTCGCGCCAGTGGTCGCCCAGTTCGTCCAGCGTCACGGCAAACGGCGAGAACGCCGTGGCCGGCTTGGACTGGAAGAACCCGAAGCTCTTCGCGAGCTCGGCCGGGATCAGGTGACGCCAGGTCAGGTCGTTCACCAACATGACGAGCTTCACGTGCGCGTCGGCGTCTGCGGCTTGGACGCCAAGCGGCGTATCGCCCAATACGACGGCGACCTCGGCCTCGAAATCGAGGCCCCAGCTCTCGTCGACGAGGGGGACGTCTTCGGTCGGGCTCAACAACACGCCGGAGCCGCCCTGGTACACCAGGGGGTCCGTCTCGAGGGTCGCCGGCGGCTCCGCGCCGCGCGCCTTGCGAACGAGCACGATATGATTGATGTACGCCGAGCCATCGATCCACTCGTAGGCGCGTGGGAGCGGCGACATCAGTTGATCGGGCTCGACGGGGTGATGATCCGCGGTGCCCGCTTCCAGCTCCGCTGCGCGCGCGCGCAGCAACGGCTCGGTTCGATCCCAATCGTCCAGCGCTGCCTGCAACGTCGGCGCGATATCGTTGGCGCGCGCGTAGGCCGTGCCGTCGCGGCGTACGACGATCAGGCTCCCGTCTCGCGTCCCATTTTTCAGCGTGGCGACTTTCATCGAATCTCCTTCGGTAACGAACGCTCACAGTCGTGAGCGACTGATGGGTAGAACCCGGGCGCGACCCTGTCAACGCCGGCCGCCTTCTGATTCACACCGCGACCGGCCGCGTGGTATGTCGGTGCCTCTCGTCGAGTGAGATTGCCATGATCAAGACCGTCGGACCTCCTGAAATGACGGACGCCGGGCGCGCGGTGCTCGCGTTCCACCTGCATCGCTATCTCGCCCACTGGCTCGCCAAGGCGAACATCGATCGCGTGTTCGTGACCGTCGGTTGGGAGCACGCCGATGT
>JBFIHF010000576.1:0-3283 GCA_041601915.1 Bradymonadaceae bacterium | reverse complement strand
GCTGGTCAGTTTCAAACTAAGACGCACACACCAACTAGAGACACGACGCGAAGCGCCCGAGGCACTCGCGCTTCACGGGAGGCCGCCGGTTCACCAGTAGGCGCGAGGTTGCTCGACGCTTCGCGTGGTGGCTCCATGAACCGAGTGTGGGTCTTAGTTTGAGTTTGACCGGCGACCAGCAGACCAGCGGACCAGCGGACCAGCGAGCCAGCGGATTCGTGGCCCTTTAGTGATCACCGATGAGCGATAGCTAGGCGGGACCGGCGCTCTTGATCTCGTCGCTCGCGTAGCCTTCAAACTGCTTGAAGTTCGCGCCGAACAGCGCCACGAGCTTGTTGGCCGTCGTCTCGAACGCGACCGGGTCGGCCCAGGTATTGCGGGGGGTGAGCAGCTCCGTGGGTACGCCGGGGCAGCTCGCGGGGACGCGCACGCCGAAGTAGGGGTCCTCGACGGTGGCGACGTCGTTGAGCTCGCCGCTGTGGATGGCGTCGATGATCGCGCGGGTGTACTTCAGCGAGAAGCGCTTGCCGGTGCCGTACGCACCGCCGGTCCACCCAGTGTTGACGAGCCACGCTTTGGAGCCGTGCTCACGCATCTTCTCGGCGAGCATCTCCGCGTACTTGGTCGGAGGCCAGACGAGGAACGCGGCGCCGAAACAGGCCGAGAACGTCGCTTTGGGCTCCGTGACGCCCATCTCGGTGCCCGCGACCTTCGCGGTGTACCCACTGATGAAGTGGTACATCGCTTGCTCGGGCGTGAGTCGGCTGACGGGTGGAAGCACGCCGAACGCATCGCAGGTCAGCAAGATGATGTTCTTGGGGTGACCGCCGACGCACGGGATCTTGGCGTTGTCGATGTAGTCGATGGGGTACGAGGTGCGCGTGTTCTGCGTGATCGAGGTATCCGTGTAGTCCACCATCCGCGTGGCGGGATTGTACGGCACGTTCTCGAGGATCGAGCCGAAGCGGATCGCCCGGTAGATCTCGGGCTCCTGCTCCTCGGTCAGGTTGATCGTCTTGGCGTAGCAGCCGCCTTCGATATTGAAGACGCCGTTGTCCGACCAGCAGTGCTCGTCATCGCCGATCAGGTTGCGCTTCGGATCCGCGGACAGCGTCGTCTTGCCGGTGCCGGAGAGGCCGAAGAAGATCGAGACATCGTGCTCATCGGGCCCCTCGTTCGCGGAGCAATGCATCGACAGCACGCCTTTCTTGGGCATCAGGTAGTGCATGAGCGTGAAGACGCCCTTCTTCATCTCGCCGGCGTACTCGGTGCCGAGGATCACCATCTCGCCGTGCTCGAACGACAGGTCGATGGACGTCGGCGAGGTCATGCCTTCGGTGTACGGGTTCGCCGGGAACTTGCCGGCGTTGTAGATCACGAAGTCCGGATCCCCGAACGTCTCGAGCTGGGCGACGGTGGGGCGGATGAGCATGTTGTGCATGAACAGCGCGTGATAGGCGCGGTTGCTGATGATTCGGATCTTGATCTGATGGTCGGGGTCCCACCCTGCGTAGCCATCCATGACGTAGATGCGGTCATGGGTGTTCATGTAATCGCGGGCGCGCTGACGATTGAGCAGGAAGACGTGCTCGGACAGACCGATGTTGATGTCCCCCCACCAGATGTCGCCCTCGGAATCGGGGTGTTGGACGATGCGCTTGTCCTTGGGGGAGCGGCCGGTCTTCTCCCCGGATCGCGCGATGAGCGCGCCGGTGGACGTGATGGCCGTGCCGGGCTCGTGGACGATGGCCTCTTCGTACAGGCGCGCCGGGGGCGCGTTGCGGATCACTCGCGCGACGTCGATGCCGTATTTGTCGAGATTTGTGCCCATCAGCTTCCCCATGAGTTGCCCACCAAGTCGAGAGACGTGTCTGGTACTTCGATGCACCCACGCTGCGGCGGAGCAGCGGCTCGCGCGACACCAACCGTGACGAGGCGCTCGCCCAGGAACTGAGTGAGCCTTTGGTCGGCGATCTGGGGCGAGTGGAGGCGCATCGGCGCGACAGTAGTTCGGGGTTGTGGGGCGGTCAAGGCCGAGACCGGCCCCCGGAAAGTTGTAAAAACCGGCGATGTCGCGCACGCTGTGTGGTGACCAGGGACCGATATGAAACATCTTATCTTGATCGCGACGTTCGCGCTGTTCGGCGCGTGCGCAACCGACACGGCCGGCGATACTGCGCAGGTGCTCGACTCCGGCGAGGACACCTCCACGTCGACGGACAGCGGGCAGGTCGTCGTCGACATGGGTTCGCCACCTGAGGATCTGGGGGAGGGCCCGGATGTCTCGGCGGACCTCGGACCGGACATCCCGTGGGAGTACTGCGTGCTCGAGACCGAGGATCCGTGGGGCGATTGTGTGATCGCCGACGAACTCGACTTCGGCACGACGAGCCAGAACGCGGTGCTCTACGCGACGTCGCGCTTCACAAACCTCAGCCGCACCAACATTATCGTGCGCCGTGTGGAGACGTTGAACCTGCAGGTCACGACGACGCCGGGCATCTACGACATGTCCGCGCCACCGGTGTGGACGGATGCTCCGCTGGCGTTCGAGTTGTCCCCGAACGCGACGTTGTTTCTGCGCATCGAGATCGCGGTGGGTACGACGACCGGCTTACTCGGCGGCTCGATCGACATGTGGGTCTCGCGGGGCGCCGACGATGAAGAGCGCGTGCCGCTGGCCTACCGGGTCACGGTGCAGGACTGTCCGCCGGACACGGCCGACTGTGACGGCGACGCCGCGAACGGCTGCGAGACGAACGTGCTCGTGAACTCCGAGCACTGTGGCATGTGCAATCGCGCGTGTGCGCTGGCCAACTCGTCGTCGACGTGCAACGCGGGTGACTGCGTCGTCGTGACGTGCAACGCGGGCTTCGAGAGCTGTGATACCTTTGCGACCACCGGTTGCGAGACCAACACCGGCACAGACCTCGACCACTGCGGCGGCTGCAACTCGCCGTGCGCGTACGACCAGGCGATGACGACCTGCGCGATGGGGATGTGCAACTTCGACGGCTGCGATCCCGACTGGCATGACCTCGACAATGACCTCGTCGCCAACGGGTGCGAGTACAACTGTGTGTTCCAGAGTGCGACGGACTCGCCCGACGACTTGTTCGGCGACCAGAACTGCGATGGCATCGATGGCGATATCAATCGCGCCGTGTTCGTGGCGTCGGACGGCAACGACGCGTTCCCGGGCACGATGGCTGCGCCGGTGCGGACGATCGCGGAGGCGATTGCCGTGGTCCAGTCGACCAGCGGATTGGAGGAGATCTACGTC
>JBFIHF010000575.1:0-3292 GCA_041601915.1 Bradymonadaceae bacterium | reverse complement strand
TGCGCGTTGATGCGATCCGGCTGAAGGACTTCCGGAACATCAAAGACGTCCTCGTCGAACCGCATCCGCGATTCAATGTGTTGTGGGGGGATAACGGCCAGGGGAAGACGAACTTCCTCGAGGCGATCTACCTGCTCAGTGCGGTGAAGAGCTTCCGCCCGCAGACGAACTCGTCGCTGGTCCGTTTTGGTGCCGACGAGGCGATGCTCGAAGCCCGCGTCGATCGCGGCGGCTACGACCGCATCGTGCGTCTCGACATCACCGACCGCGGCAAGCGCGTCTCGCTGAACGGCAACGCCGTCCGCAATCTGACCGACTTCTTCGGCACCGTGAACGTCGTCGTGTTTGGCCCCGAGGACATCCAGATCCTCAAGGGTTCGCCATCCGATCGCCGTCGGTTCATCGATCGGGCGATCTTCAACGCCCATCCTGGATTTGCGGTGGAGACGCAGAGCTACGAAGAGGTGCTCAAGCACCGTAATGCGCTGCTCAAAGACCGCCGCGTCGATGCGACCTTACTGGAGACCTACGACGAACAGCTCATCGGCTTTGGCGCAGACGTCATGCGGCGACGGCTCGACTTCCTCGAAGACTTCCGCCCCGTGATGCGTGCCACGTTTCAGTCGATCTTTGACGACAGCTTCGAGGCCGACGTGCAGTACTTCTCGAAGTGGGCGGATCGGACATTCACCGACTCTCAGCCGCGCGCAACGCTCGAGCGCCTGATCGCTGAGGGCCTCGCCGCGAGCGTCGAGGAAGAGCGCGGCCGCGGATTCACCGTGGTCGGGCCGCATCGCGACGACCTCACGACGACGCTGAACGGGCATGACGTCAAGACGTTTGCGTCGCAGGGTCAGCACCGCGCATTCGTGCTCGCGATGAAGATCGCCGAGATCCGGTATCTGGAGGAGCGCTTCCACTTCGCGCCGATCCTGCTGCTCGACGACGTCTCCAGCGAGCTCGATCAGGAGCGCAATCGCTACCTGTTCGACTTCCTCCGCCGCCGCACCGACGGGCAGGTTTTCATCACGACGACCCATCGCGATTACATCCTGCTCGACGAAGAAGTCGCCACGTTCCACGTGTCCGCGGGCGAGATCGCCGCTCCTTAGTATACTTCCACTATTGGAGCTTCCACTGGTGGAACTTCCACTAGTGGAACTTCCACGCCTGGAAGTTCCATGGTAGGATGACGGTGTGAAGAAGCCCGTCGATATCATCAACCGCACCCAAGAGTGGGCCACACTCACGAGGATGCAGACCCGCAAGGGGCCGCAGTTAGCGTTCGTGGTGGGCCGTCGACGGGTCGGAAAGAGTTTCGTCCTGGCGCGATTCGCGGCAGCCGCGAAGGGGCTGTACTTCCAAGCCACACGGCGCACAGACACCGAGCAACTCGCGGCGCTGAGCAAGGCGGTCGGCCGTCACTTTGGCGACGAAGCTCTGATCGCGGGCGCGACACTGCCGTCCTGGGACGCGCTGCTCGCCTACCTCACCCGACGCATTACGACGACGCCCTTTGTGCTCGTTCTCGACGAGTTTCCCTACCTCGCCGACGCCGTTCCCGCGCTGACATCGCTCATTCAGCGATATTGGGATCACGAATGGCAGGACACCCGAATTCGTCTCGTGCTCGCCGGTTCGCTGATCACCGCGATGCGTCGCATCGAGGAGGTCGATCAGCCCTTGTACGGACGGCGGACGACACGCATCGAATTCGGACCGTTCGACGCGATCGACGCGGGCCAGTTCGTGCCGCAATGGTCGGTGCGCGACAAGATGCTGCTCTACGGGACGGTCGGCCAATTGCCGGGTCATCTCGCCCTCGTCGAGCCCGAGGAGTCTCTGGCCGACAATCTGCGGGCGCTCGCACTCGAACCCGGTGGTCGTCTCGTCGATGAGGCACAGCACAGCCTCGACGCGTTTGTACCCAACGCCAGTGTGCACTACTCGCTGCTCGCCGCGATCGCGACGGGCGACCGAACGTGGAGCGCCATCACGTCTCGCACCGGCCACTCGGGAGGATCCCTGATGCGGCCCGTCCACTGGTTGGAGGAGATGGGGGTCGTCGAGCGCGTCGTGCCAATCACGGAAAAGCGTCCAGCGAAGTCGAAGCGCGCCCAGTACCGCATCGCCGATCCGTACCTCCGGTTCTGGTATGCGCTCATTGCACCGCTCGCTCAAGCCGGCAGCATCGGTCTCGCCGATTCAGCCGACCTCTGGGTCGCCAAGATCCAACCTCGCCTCGACGATCTGATGGGCGAAGCGTTCGAGCAGATCTGCCGCGACTGGGTGATCCGCGAGCAGCACCCGTTTGCCCCGGTTCGCATCGGCGGGTGGTGGGACGCGAAGGCCCAGAACGAGGTCGACCTCGTCGCCGTTTCATCCGACGACGAGCTTCTGATCGGCGAGTGCAAATGGGGCAAAGTCACCGTCGACCACATGCTCGCGTTGCGACAGCGCGCACGGTTCGTGGAGCGAGAGTACGGCGCGGTCACGAAGACTCACCTCGTGCTTTTCACGGCGAACGGCCAAGCGGACGAAGGGGTCGTCGCAGCCGCTGCGGCCGGCGACCTCCTCCTGATCACTGCCGACCAAATGCTCGGTTAGACCTTGGGTGTGCGCGATTGACGCGATGTCCGGCGCCAACGTAGCTTCACGCCATGGGAATTCGGAAAGACATTCAGCTCCTGATCATGTCCACCCCCGATGACGGTGAGCTCGCGATCAAGCTGAGTGAGCTCGCTGCGACGGACTGGGAGCTTGCGAAGAACGTCGGCCATTGGGGACCGCTGCTCTACGCCCGGAATCGACAGGTGTTCGCCGCGATCATCCTGCGCTCGGTGTCCTCGTGGACGCTCAGCGACCCGAAGGTGATCGAGCCGTGGATGGCCCAGGCTGACGCCAACGGCGATTACGCGCTGTTTCGCGCGCTCTACGAGTGCTCGCTCGCGAGCCAGTCCGACTGGGGCCGGCGGGCGAAGTACTGGGAGAACGACTTCATCACGGCCTTCCGCAGCGCGCCGGACCGCGGTGCCCGCCGGACGGTGATCGAGAAGTACGGCCTCTGGTTCGACATCGACGACGACTTCGCGCTGTCGCTGTATCAAGCGGATCCGGTCGTCGCGAAGGACTTCCTCATTCGGCGCCTCGACCGCCTGGAGTGGCACGAGTTCGAGTACACGAAGACCGCCGAGTGCGCGCGTGACCGCGGTGACACGGAGTTCTACTTCGACCTGTATCGCCGAACCTTCTCGGTGAAGGCGTGGAAGAAGGATGTGATGCGGGTGGCTCG
>JBFIHF010000574.1:0-3294 GCA_041601915.1 Bradymonadaceae bacterium | reverse complement strand
CCGCACAGGAGGCCGGTGCATCCGAGGGTGAGGACGACACGCGCGGCGCTCACGACGAGCCGTCCAGGGCGGCCAGCGTGGGGCAGTGGCCGTCCATCTCACAAAGGTCGCGGTGGCCGGGGATCGGAACGTGCAGATCCCGCACCCGCCCGACCGCGGCTTCGGCCTTCACTGCCCGTGCGAGCAGATCGCGGACCACGATCAGTTGCGCCTCCGTCCACACGGTGCCGGGGGTCAGGTTGGCGGAGGGCGCGTCGTGGATGAGGCACAGGCAGCCGGGGATAGCGCACTCGCACCGCTCCCCGTCGGTGGCACCCCCAGAGGCGGCAGGGCGGACGGCAGCAGCATGGGCACGAAGCCAGGCGCTGACCTCGTCGAGCGCGTCGGCGGCATCCCGCTCGCCGGTGCGCTCCTCCTCGGCGGCACGGGCGCTGACCATCGCGGCACGCGCTTCCAGTTCCTCGGCGACGATCTCGGCGACCACCGGCAGCAGGGCAGCCGCTAGCAGCGGTGCGTGCGTGGTCGTGATGCGGGCACCGTCACGGTCCGGGTGCTCGGTGAGGTCGTCAGCGCCCTTGTCGTCGCCGTAGCTCAACCAGCGACCCGCCAGAGCGTCGGCCAGCCGGTCCCGCCACTCCGGGGCGCTCACCGGACTCCGCCTAGGTCGGGGCCTGCCAGTGACGGGCGGATGACGGTGAGGGCAGCGTCGGCTGCGTGCTCCACGATCAGCCGCGCGATCTCGCTCGCGTGGATCTCGAAGTCGTCGGCCACGAGGTCGCCGTCGTCCGTGCCCAGGACCGCGTGCAGGATCGCCCGCGCCACACGCTCCCGCAGCGCCTCGGGTGCCTCGGGTGCCGCCTCGATCCGGGCGAGCGCGTCCTGTTCGGCGGCGGTGAATCCCTGTGCGGTCATCGGGTCGATTCCTTGCGCAGGGCGCCGTAGACGGCGCGGGTGGTCGCCACGTCGGCGGCTGCGGTGTGGTCGGGCTCCGGGATCTCGTGCCCCCGATCGCGCAGATCGGCAGCTAGGGCGTGCAGGCCCTTGGGTCGCTCGTAGCCGAGGATGCCGAGCGCCATCGACTCCACGTCGATGAGGCGGTGATGCCACGGCGCGACACCCCAGCGGGCTCGGAGGAACGCCGTGTCGAACGCAGGGTTGGCGCCGACGATGGTGGCCCTGGCGAGGTCCGACCTCAGTTCAATGTCGGCCCACGGGTCTCCGGGCACGCCGAGGCCGCGACCGACGTAGCCATTCATCTCCAGCGCCTTCGGGTCGGCAGTGGCGATCGAGTGCGGCACAACGCGGCTGGTGGTCGACCCCCCATTGATGGCCCAAGCGATCTCCCATACCTCGTGCAGCACGGGGTCGAGACCGGTCGTCTCGGTGTCAAGGAAAACGAGGGCGGTGGTCATGCGACTCCTTCGAACAGTGGGATTCGGTTGTCGACCACGATCGGCCTCGGTGTGACAGGCCCGTTCTCGTCGTTCTCGTCGTGCTTGGCCTTGTAGCGCCGGTTGGCCTCGGTGCACGGCTCGCAGTGGCATCCGGCGTTGTATTTGCCGCGCGAACCACAAGCCGCCGGGATCGACACCCGGAGGTGTGCGACGGGCTTGTCCTCGACGACCATGAACTCGACCGGCGACGCCTCCACCTCCAGGAAGCCCTGAGCGGCGTTGTGCGCTCCCCAAATGCCCCAGCCCTCTCCCCGTGCCCGGGCGCCCTCCTCGCAGCCCTGGCGGGCACTACAGCGGCGGCATAGGGCTGCTGCTCGCTGCTGCTCGGCCTCGTCATCGGAGAACCAGTCCACATCGAGGCGGCCGGCGCACAGGGTCACCGATCGGCCCGCCACGTCGTGAGCCGCGCCAGGTTGGGTGCGAACAGGTCGGCGGGCACCTGCACCCACGCTTCGAAGCCGAGGGCGGTGAGGGTGGCGTCAACGGTGCGGGCGAGGGTGTGCGGGTCGTCGGTGTCGGCCCGGTATTCGATGCCGGCGAGGGTGACGGTCAGTGTGCTCACAGCCCCGCTCCTTTCAGCGCATCCACCAGCGCCTGCCTCGCCGCGTCGATGGATTTGCGACTGGCCCCGGGGCCTCGCGCGGGGATCTCGGCTTCGGCTGCCAGTCGCATCCGGTCGGCGAGTTCGAGGACGCTGTCGGCGTAGGCGTTGGCGCTGCCGGGTTGGGTCCAGGTGACGTCGGCGTGGGCGTGGAGTTGGCCGAGGACGGCTTGCCGCATCTCGTCGCGGGTCGGGCTCACGGGGTCACCTCGCGGACCTCGCGCAGCGTCCAGTCGTGTGACCAGAACCTGCGGAAGTCGTCGTAGGTGGCCCCGAACGCGGCCCGAACCTTCGCGGTGATCTCGTACCGGGTAGCAGCGACGACGACCATCGGAGTGCGCTCTTCGATCCGGTCGCCGTAGTGGTTGAGCCGCCTCACCTCGATGTGCCACTCGTAGACGGGCGCCCCGTTGTCAACGTTGACGGTGGTCAGTCGGGGCGCGGTCATCGGTTCGCCCTGCATCGCTCGCAGCCCCCGGCCGTCAAAGCGGTCCGAGCGAGGTCGTGGCAAACGACGCACTCGCCTGCGACTGACGGGTTCAGCGACACGGGGACATCGCGCACTGCCAGCGGGCTGTTGATGAGCACGCCCAGCCCGCAGAGCGACCGGGCGGCTTCCGGGTTGCGTCGTTCGCACTGGCAGGTCAGGTGCCCACTCATGCCGTCTCCTCCGCTGCGATCTCGTCGGCGCGGCAGCCCGAGCAGACGTTGGTGAAGCTCTGGTCGTGGACGATGCAGCGCCGCGACGGGCTGGGGACGGCGTGGAGCGGGCGCACGATGGCGGTCATGCCGGGTCCACGCCGAGGGCGCGGGCGCGGAGCCAGTCGGTCACGTACTGCGCAGCCCCGGTGCCGTCCGAGATCCAGTCACGACGACGTGGCGTTACGGCCCACGCCCCCTGTTGCCAGGCGTCAGCGGCATCTAGCAGCGCCTCGGCCCGCCCCCACGCCTCGGCCTTGTCCAGGGCGTCGGCGATGGCAGTGCGGACCGTCGGGACGAACTCGGGTTGCACGTTGACGCTGCGGAGCAACTCCGCCGCCCGCTGCTGGTTGTCGGTCATGCGGTCATCTCCGTCGGGTAGCAGCGGGGGCATTTGGCGAGGCCACTGGGGGTGTCGATCCACCGCTCGTCGCACTCGCCGCACAGGGGCTTGATGACGCGCATCCGGTAGTCGGGGAGCTGCTCGCCCTTCGCGGCGTTGGCGACCCGCACGTCCTTGCAGTGGCCGCAGTTGCCGGG
>JBFIHF010000573.1:0-3296 GCA_041601915.1 Bradymonadaceae bacterium | reverse complement strand
GCGCGGTAGCCACGCTGGGCGAGCTCTTCGCCCAGTGGTCGCATCTCGGCGGGGGCGCCGGTGAAACCGTGCAACAGCACGAACGCCGTGTGGGCGTCAGCGGGACCGAGTGCGAAGGGCCGAGGGTCTGACCACGGATTCGGCACGTCAGATCGCGCAGATGAGCCCGGTCGCGATCACGAGCTCGTTGTTGTCCTCGTTGCACTCGTTCTTGGTGCTCGTCGCGTTGCCATCGGCATCGTCGACGCGCACGGAGATCGAGTAGGTGCCCGCTGCGGGCAGCATCGCCATCAGCGTGACCCGCTCGGACTCGCCGGGCTCCAATGGCAGCAGCGTCGCCACGGTGCCGAGGTAGGTGCGCGTCGTCCCGTCGTTGGCGAAGAAGCTGACCGGCAGGCCCGCGCCCACGCGCTCGGCGCCCGCATTGGTAACCCACGCGCTCGCGCTGATGTTGCAGCCGTCCGCCGAGGCATTGCCGTCCTCTCCGATCAGATCGGGGGCCGCCTCGGGGTTGACCGTCGTCTGCTTGTTCAGCCGGTACGTATTGTGGTCGACCCAGCTCGCCCGCTCGCTCGGCGGGATCGAGCCGTCTTCATTGACGTTGTTGATATGATAGGTGTGCTGATTCCAGATCCGCCGGGTCGCGACCCAGTTGTCCTGCGCGTCGCCGAACACCCGGATTCCGGTGAGTCCGCGCATGCAGCTCATCAGCTGGTCCTCACACTCGAAGTCGTTGGCGCCGACCACGATCTCCGCGGCGCCGTCGTTGTCGATGTCCACGATCAACGGGTACTCCAGCGCTGTGAACGAGGTGTTCTGCTGCTCGAACAACACCGCGCCGGTGTCGCCATCGAACACGCGCAAGTAGAGCTCGTCGTTGTAGACGACCTCCGCGCGGCCATCGCCTTCGAAGTCGAAGACCGACGAGCCGGTGAGGTTCGACGACACATCCTGTGTCCCCGCCGCCCACAGCTTCGCTTGCGCGAACGTCGGGTTCGGTTGCGCGAGGTCGACCTTGAGCGTCACGTACTGGCTCGCCGCCGCGACGCCGATTTCAGGGCCCGGGTCGGAGTCGGTGAAGTTCGCGACGGTCGGTGCGCCCACGCGGCCGCCGTAGCCACCGGTCATCGACTCGATGTCCACGGGTCCCCACACGACCGAGAAGTCGGTGGTGTTGTGGATGCGCACGGTTCCGAAGGCGGAGACGACGACTTCCGGGGTGCCGTTCTCGTCGAAGTCGCCGATCGCGACGAATCCGTCCGGATATGTCGTGTTCTGCCACAGGAGCGACCCGTCCGCGTTGTAGACGTGAGTCCCGGTAACGAGCTCGAGCGTCGTCGCGTCGCCATCGACATCGGCGAGCACGCTGAGGGCACCTGTCGCGAAGCTGGAGTTCGGATTCCCCTGGAAGTGATTCGTGGCGGTGCCCGGGGTGCCTGTCACGCCCGCGGTGTCACGCCCATCCCACACGATCTGACCGAGATGGTCGAACACCATCGAACCGATCGCGATCTCGACATCGCCGTCGCCGTCAATGTCGGCGAGGCTCGCGCCTCCCCACCAGAAGTAGTTCTGACTGGGCTCTTGGCCGGCGCCCCGCGTGTAGTTCGTCTCCCACGCCACGCTGCCGTCGTGGTTGATCATGATCATCCCGCCCGTCCAGAGGCCGGCGATCACTTCGTTGTAGCCGTCGCCATCGATGTCGCCGACCGCGAGCGAACCCGCCGGTTGGATTTGGTAGCCCTCGTCCGGGCCGACGCTCCACAGGAGCCGGCTGCCGTCACCGGTCACCGCGCGCACCGCGCCAAAGTTGAGGAAGTCGAAGTTGTCCGCACGCGCGATCGTCGCGAAGCTCGTAAAGATCACATCGGGAATGTCCGTCTGGCTGACGATGCCGTCGGCGTTGTCGTCGGTGAGGTTCGCGACCGCGGGGGTCATCATCACCTGCTTCAACGTCGGGTACTTGTCCGCCGCCGTGATCGCGAACTCCCACTCAATCTGGGGCGCGAACACGCCGACCGGGGCGCGGTACACGCACGCCGCATCGGCGGGTCGACCGTCTCGCCGCGTCGTATCGGGGTCACAGGCGTCACCGACACCATCTTGATCGACGTCGGCCTGATCGGGGTTGGCGGTGTCGGGGCAGTTGTCTTGCGGATTGTTGGTGCCGTCGCCATCGCGGTCGTCGTCGCACGCGTCGCCGATCCCATCGCCGTCGGAGTCGGTTTGCGCTGGATTGCGAATCAGCGGGCAGTTGTCGTCGGCGTCGATGATTCCGTCGCCGTCGCTGTCCGGCCCCATCGTGTTGTTCGTGGGCGTCGTGCTGTTGTTCGTCGGCGTGGTGCTGTTGTTCGTCGCGTTGTTCGTGAGGTTGTTGGTCGTGTTGTTCGTCGTGTTGTTGAGCCCCTCACAGACATCGCCGCGACCATCGCCATCGGCATCGGCCTGGTCGGGGTTGGACACCGAGATGCAGTTGTCCTGCGAATCGGGAACGCCGTCGCCATCGGAGTCCCGCGCACAGATTCCGCCCACACACGCGAGCCCATCGGCGCAATCATCGGAGATCTCGCACGCCTCGCCTTCGGCGAAGCCCGCGGCGTCCGAACAGCCTTTGCAGCCCAACGTGACAACCGAACCGGAGATCATGAACAACAGGAACAAACGTTTCATCGGCATCCTCATGTGCAAACAGTCAACTCTAGGGGCCCCATCTACCTGCTTCGGCGCTTCGGAGCAACGTCTGGCTTGTGGAGTCCTCAAGGTGTGACAGAATGAAGGGTCAGTTGTCCCGAGGGCGGTCACTCCCGCGAGCAGCCGAAAATGCGCATTCCGTTCCCCATCAAGGTCTTCCTCGCGCTGCTCGTCGTGGTCGCGGCGGGGGCCCTACCGACCTACATCTACATCGAGACGTCGTTTGTCGGTCAGCTCACGTCCGCGCGCGTCGAAGAGACGGCCCACCGCGCCGCGTTGCTCGCGGAGCAGCTCCGCCCGTTGAATCGCGATGGCCGCGTCGCGCTGCTCGGCGCTCAGAAGAAGTTGCACGTCGAGCGCCTCACGTATCTGGGACCGACCGGCGTCGTCCTCTTCGATTCGCTGGCGACCGACGATCACCTCGACGACCTGCATTCACGGCCCGAAATCGCCGTCGCGCTCAATCGGCCGACCCATGAGCCGACCCTCGACGTCCGCGGCCCGGGCGTCGGCGCCTCGAAGCGGCGTTCGGAGCTCACGGGCATCGAGAACGTGTTTGTCGCGGTGCGACTCGACAACGCGGGCGAAGTCCTCCGGCTCGCGTT
>JBFIHF010000572.1:0-3296 GCA_041601915.1 Bradymonadaceae bacterium | reverse complement strand
GGTCCTCCGGACGCGGCTCGGGCCGCGGACGCGGCTCGGGCCGAGGTCCCGGACGCGGCTCGGGCCGAGGTCTTCCGGACGCGACTGGACCCACCCGTGGACCCACCCGGACCCGGGCAAGTGGAGGTCCCGGACCCGGGCCAGTGGAGGTCTTCCGGACACGGACACCGGGACACCCGGACACGGACACCGGGACACCGCACGGACACGGACACCGCGCGCCCGGACACGGACACCGCGCGGACACGGACACACCTCAGTGATGACGACTAGCGCCGCCGACGCCGTAGTCTGAACGCACCGAGGAGGCCGAGAACCAGCCAGCTCGGGTCGGCGGACCTCGTCCCCGCGGCACTGCAACCGTCGCAACCACCGGAGAGCGTGTATTGCCCGGCGAGGTCGGCGTCGTCCTCGAGGTAGTCGGGGATACCGTCGCCGTCGGAGTCGGTGGCGTCGTCGGGGTTGCCGTCACCGTTGGGATCGGCGCCCTCGTCGATGGTCGGCACGCCGTCTCCGTCATCGTCGGGATCGAGGTAGTCCGGGATGCCGTCGCCGTCCGTGTCGCGGGCGTCCGAGGGATCGCCGTCGCCGTTGGGGTCGGGCTGCTCGAACCGCGTATGGACCCCGTCTCCGTCATCGTCGAGGTCGAGGTAGTCCGGCACGCCGTTGCCGTCGGTATCGATCGCGTCGTCGGTCGTGTCGTCACCGTCCGGGTTCGGATTCTCGAAACGCGTCAGAATCCCGTCACCGTCGTCGTCAGGGTCCAGATAGTCCGGGGTGCCGTCGCCGTCGGTGTCCTGCGCGTCGGACGGGTCGCCGTCGCCGTCCGGATCGGGGTTCTCCTGCGACGTCGGAACGCCGTCCCCATCGTCGTCGCGGTCTCGCCAATCGGGTGTGCCGTCGCCGTCGGTGTCCGGCAGCGTGGCGGGGGTGCCGCCCGCCGTCGGGTCGAAGACGTCGTCAAGGCCATCACCGTCGGCATCGATGCCAGCGCCAACGGTGCCGGCAGCATGGCCTTCGAAGCGGTCCGGCACACCGTCGTTGTCGCTGTCGGTGTCCTGGAAGTCGGGGTCGCCATCGCGATCCGTATCTGGAATCGGAAGTCCGCCCGCCGCGTCAGGGTCGGCCGAATCGACGAGGCCATCGCCGTCGGCGTCCGCGGTGTCGTCGACGACACCGTCGCCATTGGCATCGATGGCGCCTGCTTCGAGGGTGTCGGGGATCCCGTCGCCATCGGCGTCGCGATCGTAGGCGTCGGGTTTGCCGTCGTTGTCGGTGTCGCGCAACGGGCCGCGGGCAAAGCTTGTCGCGTCCGAATCGTCGGGGTCGAACACCGCGGCGAGGCCGTCTCCGTCGGAGTCGAGCGCGTCGTCGACGCGGCCGTCGCCATCGGCGTCGAGCGCACCGTTGCCGTTTTCGGTGATGTCCGGAATGCCGTCGTTGTCCGAGTCGAGGTCGAGGTGATTCGGGACGCCATCGTTGTCCCAGTCCATGTCCGCGACCGGGTTCTGCTCGGGTCCGTGGCGCAAGAATTCATCGCGCGTCAGGATGCCGTCGTTGTCGTCGTCAACGTCGAGATAGTCCGGGGTTCCGTCGCCATCAGAGTCGCGGCACGTTCCGTTCGCGACCGAACCTGGCGGCGGGCACTCGTCGCTGTCAGGAATTCCGTCGAGATCAGAGTCCCCGGGGACCAGCGGGTCGAGCGGATCAAGGTAGTCCGGGATCCCGTTGCCGTCGCCGTCGAGACCCATCGCGGTCTCCATGGCGTCGGTCAGGCCGTCGTCGTCGGAGTCGACATCGTACCAGTTCGGCAGCCCGTCGCCGTCCACGTCGGACGGGTCGGCGGCGGGGCCCGTGTATGCTGCGGCGTCCGCGCGTTCATCGGCGGTGCTTCGGCCGTCTTCATCGTCATCAGAGTCGCGGTAGTTCGCAGCCCCGTCCTGATCGAGATCGGGCGTCGGCGCGACGACCCCGATCACAGCGCCACAATCCCCGATACGGCGGCACGAACCGTCGTACGCGTCATCGAGCCCATCGCCATCAGTGTCGACGCCGCTGGCGAGGACGTCCGCCACGCCATCATGGTTGGCATCGTGCCCCTCGACGGCATCGGCGAGCCCATCGTCGTCCGAATCGAGATCGAGGAAATCGGGCGCCATATCGAGGTCCGAGTCCGGCAAGTCCAATGGTGTGGCGGCGATCGCGTCGTCGAGGCCATCGCTGTTCGCATCGACGAAACCGTCGACGAGGCCGTCACCGTTGCTGTCGGTGCCGCCGCCTTCAACGAGGTCCGTGATCCCATCGCCGTCGGCGTCGACGTCGAGGTGGTTCGGAATCCCGTCGCCATCAAAGTCGACGTCCGCCGCCGTCAAACCAGCGGCGGCGAGGTAGTCGGGGTCCTGCCAGTTCAGCAGTCCATCGTTGTCGTCGTCCGCCGAGGGATCGGTCGGGAACGGCCGTGCAAACTCGGCGAGGTCGGGGATGCCGTCATTGTCATCATCAAGGTCGACCTCGTCGGGGGAGCCATCGCCATCGGAGTCGAACGGGATGCAGCGCGTCAGCGAGCACTGCGCCGTGGCCGGGCAGTCCGAGTCGCCCAGACAGGCCACGCAAACGCCTTGAGCGACCTCGCAGACCGGGGTCGCCGGGTTGGTGCAGTCGGTGTTGCTGAAGCAGGTCGATACGCAGATGTTGGCGGGACCGCAAACGCTCGCCCCTGGACAATCGGCGTCCAGCAAGCACTCCACGCAGGTGTTTGTCGCGCTGCAGAAAGCGCCCGGACAGTCGGCGTTCCCGAGGCACTCGACGCAGATCGGCGCAGCGCCGCTGGCATCGCAGACCGGGCTCGCCACGTTGCACCCGTTGTCGGCTCCTGCCGCGACGTTGTCCTCGCAGGTCACGCAAACCGAGGCCGCACCGGAGGAGTCGCAGGCCGGAGCGGACGCCAGGCATCCGGAGTCCGTCCCACCGGCGGTATCGTCGGCGCAGGCGCCACAGATGGGCGAAGCGGTCTCGTCACACACCGGGAGCCCGGCGCTGCACCCGGTGTCGGTGAGGACTCCCGGACTGTCGTTTTCGCACAGCGCGCAGATGCCGAGCGTCATGTTGCAGATGCCGGATACGCAGTTCGGATCGGTGGAGCACGGCTGATCGAGATTCAGCAGGCACGCGTTGGAGCAGGCGTTGGTGTCGTCGGCATCGCCGTCGTCACAAGCCTCGAAGGCCGCGACGTACCCGTCGCCACACACCTCGAGCACGTTCGGCTCCCCGATGCCGTTGGAGTCGGGCAGCGGCGC
>JBFIHF010000571.1:0-3303 GCA_041601915.1 Bradymonadaceae bacterium | reverse complement strand
GGCTTCGAACTCCCCGAAGAGTTCTCCGTCGCACTCTGGAGCGGTCAGCGATATCCGACCTCCTTGTCGCTGGGAACCTTCCCTGACGGCAGCCAGTCGTTCGTGACCGACGCGACCCGGCAAGTGTCCGTCACCTCGTCGGCGGGTCCGATGTTCCGCGTCCGGATGGTCGGTGCGGACCGCACGTGGGACGTCTGGTCGCTCGGACCTCCCGGCTCGATGGGGCAGTTCGGGACCCAGATTCAGGTCCCCGCGCCACCCGTGAACGGAACCGACCTCTTTGTCTCGGGTCGCATTCTCATCGATGCGATCCAGACCAACGTCGATATCGACGACCTCGTGAGTTCGAGCGGCGTCGGCCTCAAGAATGCCGGACTGGTGACATCGGCGTATAATCGTAGTGTAGTTAGGTAGTCATGGACTCCGCCCCGCACGGATGCGGTGGCCGAACAGCAAGGCAAGCGATGAAGAAGAGTCTCCTCGCCGTACTTCTGGCTGGCGCGATGCCCGCCGCCTGCAACAACAAAGCGCCGGAGCAGGCGTCCGATACGACCGCCACGCCGGCGGTCGTGCCCGAGCAGGTCGAGGTCGCGGCAACCACGCCCGAGCCCGTACCTCCTCCCCCGGACCCCGCGCTGCTGCGCGGCGACACGTTCGCCGCGTACGACTTGTTGGCCAACCGTCCGCTCGCCCACACCCAGACGCTGGCCAGCGATGGTTCGTCGGCGGTGGTCGGCGACGGCGGTGCGCCATCGTTCATGCGATACATTCAGGGCAACCACGGCGGAGAGTGGACCACGGGTGTCGATGTCGACGGTCGTAACGCCTCAGCGCTGCGCAAGACGCGCCAGGCGATGCTCTGGGTCCCGGCTCCGGCGGCGCGTCCCGCCGTGTTCGAGGCGGAAATCTTCAACCCGGCGGCGCAAGCCAACAAGCTTGTGATCGAGGCCAACGGTACGAAGCTCGAGCCGATCAGCATCGAGCCGGGGTGGCAGCTCATCAAGGCGGCGCTGCCCGACGGCGTGCTGCGCGCCGAGAACGCGCTCGAACTCGACTTCGCGTCGATGGGGCGCCTCGATGGAGACCTTTCCGGCGGCGCGATCGCCAAGTTCCGCCTCGGCGGACCCTCGGATGCCACGCTGCGTGACGCGCGCGACGTCGCCGCGGCGCAGAGTGCGCTGCAAGTTGCGGGCACGGTCGGCGGCGCGATGTGGCATGTCTGGGCGCTCGACGGCGCCCGTGTGAAGCTCACGGCGACAGCGCCCCCAGATTGCGCGGCCGAGGCCGTGTGGTCCCATGAGCGCGACGGTGCGCTCGTAGAGCTCGGTCGCAAGGCCGTGAAGACCGGGGACACGTGGATCGACCTCGGCACCAAAGGCGAGCTCGTGCGCCTGTCGATCGTACCGACCACCGCGACCTGCGCCGACGGAGTCAACCTCTCGCAGGCCGTACTGGTACTGCCCGGTACGCGTCCGACGGTCCCATCGCACAAGCCGAAGCACGTCCTGTTCTGGATGATCGACACCCTGCGCTCCGACCACTTGCCCATCCACTTCGAGACCGATGTGCAGGCGCCCAATCTCGTCAAACTGGCGGCCGAGGGTGCGAGTTTCGCACTCAGCTACGTGCAGGGCAACGAGTCGAAGAGCAGTCACGCGTCCTTGTTCTCCGGGATGTACCCCAGCAAACACAGGGTGCTCGTCAAAGGGCACCTCAAGCCCCACCATCACTTGCTGCCCGAGGCGATGGGCGACAACAGCTACAAGACGTACGCCTTCATCTCCAACGGCTACGTCTCCGAGCCGTGGGGATTCGTCCAGGGCTGGGACATGTACCGCAACAATCTACGGTCCGGGTTCGGGATCGACGCCGCGGCGATGCGCGGGCACACGCTCGACTGGATGACGAAACATCAGGCGGAGTCGATGTTCATGTACGTCGGCACGATCGACCCGCACGTGACCTACCGGAAGCACTCCGAATTTATCGGTCTGTACGACGACGAGAACTACAGCGGGCGGTTCTCCGGCTCGCTCCCCGGCGGCACGCTAGGCGAGATCGCGGGCAAGAAGGTGACTCTCACGGACCGGGAGAAGGACCGCGTCCGCGCGCTGTACAAGAACGAGATCAGCTACAACGACAAGGCGTTTGGCGAGCTGCGAGCCGGACTCGAGGCGCTCGGAACTTGGAAGGACACGATGGTGGTGGTGACCGGCGACCACGGCGACCAGTTCTGGGAGCACGGCGGTGTCGGCCACGGCTCCGGCGTGCACCAAGAGGTCGTGCACGTCCCGCTGATCATCTACTACCCGGCGCTGGTCCCCGCCGGCACCGTCGTGCAGGCGGGCGCCGACGTGCTCGACATCTACTCGACGATCCTCGACGCGATCGACGCCACGAAGGTGCCCGCCGATCTGCAGGGCCACAGCCTGCTCAACCTGATTCACAAGGTTCGCGGCGACTACCCGGAGCCCGCGATCGCGACGCACTACACCTCGCGGTACGGTGTGCAGATGCAGCAGTGGAAGATGATCTCGAAGAAGGGCAGCTACGAGATGTTCGATCGGAAGGCCGACCCGACCGAGCAGACCGACGTCTCGGGGAAGAAGCCGCTCGCCGAGCGATGGCTCGCGGACACGTTCGCGACGTTCCGCCCGCTGCGTGAGCGTTGGGACAAGACGAGCTTTGGTCCAGTTTCGAACCTCGCGCCCGACTTTCTGCAGAAGTCTGCGGCCCCGAATCCAAAGTAGGTAGCGACTACTTCGCGGCGGCGGGCGCCCAGGTGTAGCCGAGCGACTCGAACGTCGGCTCATCGGTCGACTTCGTAAAGGGGTGATACGCGACGTCCCAGACCCGCCAGCCCCAATGCTCCACCTCGCGCGACGCACCGGCAGCGTCGACCTCGTTCGGGCGCAGCGTGACGACTTCGGCGGTGTTGTTGCGTACCAGCAGCAGCATCACGTCGGGGCCATCGTGTCGGATCCGCAACAGATCCGTGCCTTCGCGCGCAACCATGTCGACCGATCCGCCCCCGAGTCCCTCGAAGTAGCCTTCCGCGGTGGGGTAGCGGGCCCGCCACGGGCCGAGCTCGTGCGTCGCCTCCCAGAAGAACTTCGGCATGTTGCTCTCACGAACCGTGACGAGCAGCTTGTACATGTCCCAGGGGGACGTGTGCTCGCCGATCAGCTCATGGGGTTCGCGCGACGACTTCGAGGCCTCCTTCTGAACGCGGTCCGCGTTCATGCAGCACTTCTTGTACTTCTGGCCGCTACCGCACGGACACGGGTCGTTTCGGCCGACCTG
>JBFIHF010000570.1:0-3311 GCA_041601915.1 Bradymonadaceae bacterium | reverse complement strand
TCGAAGAAGCGCCGCTTGCGAGAAGCGGGTCCGGGCACCCAGCACGGTCTGCCGGGCGGGCGAAACGAGTCAGGACCGTTTCGATTTCGTCCTCCAGCAGATTACAATCCCACGAACCCGTTGCCGAAGGGCCCCAACAACGGCTATCTGGATCGCTTCGGCAACGAATGGGTCCGAGGAGACTATCACGGAGACCCAAAGTTGGGCTTCGAATTTGAGTGGGATGTGCAGCTAACTCCGGAAGGCGTGCGCCACTGGAACAAGCGTGGCGACGCGGTGCCAGCGCAGGGAGGCGGTTTCTACTTGAACGTGCGCCCAGATGGACATCTGTCACACTGAGCGAATCGGAGCGCGCAAGATGAAGCCCCAGCTACCACCCGACGACCAAAGGCGAGTCGCTGAGCAGCAGATAGCGTGTCTCGTCAAAGAACGAGATGAACCCCGTGGGGAATGGCTCCTCGTCGGTGAGTACGACGATCTTTCCAACGCGCTAGCCTCTGCTTATAAATCCACTGCCAACGAGTGTTCCGTATGGCTTCTTTCCGGGCGGGATCGCGAGTCGTTTCGGTATTGGAGTTCGACATCTGCTGATCTGTTCAACAGCATCGTGATCGACAACATCGTCTTCCTGCGCCGAACCGCGAGTTTCGTACATGCCTCCGATGATGACGATTGGGCCGCGTCTAAAGCTGGGAATCGCTTTTCGATTTCAGTTCGGCACTCGTCCGAGGAGTGGACGACCGTCGAGTTCGACATCGATGCTCTCTCCACGGCAATGCTTCGTGCGCAGGAGCAATGCGCGGACTCCTGTCGCGTCGAAGTTGTACGTCCAGGCCGTGATGTCCAAGTCTACTGGACTTCGGAGCACCCAGACATTTTCGAGAGCCATCTGCTCGGCGATCCGGAGTGAGGGCAACAACTTCGCAAAGCGCGCCAGCGCGTCGGCGTGGCTGATTGATGGTTCGGGTCGGTGTTGTGTAAGGCCGCGGGGTCGGCTCCTCTCCTGGCTTGCGGGTATCGAATCGAAGACTTCGCCCAAGATGCGTCGGGGCAGCTGGTTGCGACTAAAGGATCGGGTTGCTGACTGGTCGCTGAGGCATTAATCAACGTCTCCTCGCGCGGACCGCAACTCCATGCCGACCACTGCCGCAACTCCCTGGAAAGATCCAGTTCTCACTTCGCTGTAAGCTACGCCGCTCGCGCACCTCCTCGTGACCGTCGGCGCCGAGCTGCGTCCATCGGGCAACTCTCTAGTGGGTCTGCGCCGCGGAGGTAGAATTTGCGCTCTCCTCGAAGTTGCACGAATCTACGCTCTTTCCAAGGTTCGCTCGATTGGTTTCGAGAACAGCGACTCCGACAGCCCGTTTCGCCCGTTCCAGATGTCACCGATGTGATCGGTGAAGTCTCAGGTGGTCAAGTACGTCGGTTCGCCAAGTATCTGAGATTCCTCTCGATGACCGGCGCTACGTCGATCCCGTAGTTGGCAGACAACTCCTCAGACAACTGCTCGATGTAGCTCTTCGCCGCCAGTGTCAAACCATCGAGGGGCACATGCAAGCTCTCTTCCGAAAGAACCGATCGAACCAAGGCCGTCCCATCAGTCTGAGGAATGAATGCGAGCACGGGCTGCTCCTCCATATCCATTGCGGCGTAGTTAAACTCGCCACCTACGCGAAGCCAATGCGCAAGAAAAAACGCGAGTTCCACCAGTAGGATACCCTCAAGCTTGAGCTCTGACTGAGCTGACGCGATCACGAGGCGCCCCTCCACATCAGCAGCTAGGCTCAAGACCTGGACGTCTGTGGGCGTCTCTTCGATTGTGAAGCGCAGGGAACAGTCGCTGTTCATCGAGTATGTACCGGAAATGAGTCCAAATCTTGCCGTTCATCCCGACGATGACGCGCACGCGACTCTGCCCCCGAACGCTAACCTGAGGCCCAAATCCGTCACACGTCAAATGCGTCATCTTCTCGGGGATAGAACGCCGTGCGCGGGGCTGACGGAGTCGGTGGCGGAATTGCTGCCGAGGCACGAGATCAGCAACGCGGACATCGCGGACCTCTTCATCGAGCACAACGACGACACGGCCGAGCCGATCCTCGCCGTCGACTGGCGCGGAGTCGGTGTTCGTGTACGGGCCGCGCGGGCGGCTCGTCTCCGTGACCCGCGGGAATCTGACCGAAGACTTTGCCTACGATGCATCGGGGCGCCTCGCGCGGCTCGAGGACGGCAAGACCCAGCACATCGTGCACGACGGCGATCAGATGATCGCGGCGATGGAGCCCGGGCTGCTCACCCCGCAGTGGGAGGCCGTGTGGGGCGGTCAGATCGACCAGCTGCTGGAGCTCGAACGCTTCGAACTCGGCCTGAGCGGCCTGTTCATCCCCGTCACAGACCACCGCAACTCGATCGTAGGGTGGTGGAACGCGGATACGCGCCAGATGAAGCATATCCTCGAGTACACGCCGCTGGGACGGCTGCGGGTGCTGGCGCCGGACGGGACGCAGCGCTGTGTCGAGGAGGGGACCGGCAACGATTGCGCGAAACTGTGGAGCCTGCCGCCGTTCGGCTTCGCCTCGGCGTACCGCAGCGAAGTCAGCGCGATCAGCTACATGCGGAATCGTTGGTACGCCCCGAAGCTCGGGCAGTTTCTGACCCACGATCCGCTCGGCTACATCGACGCCTTCAATCCGTACAGCTACGGCGTACATGACCCGATCAATTACTGGGATCCGTACGGCCTCGCCGGCAACTTCCTCGCCGGGATAAAGCTCGGGTTCGAGGACAAGGTCGGCGAGTTCTTCGGGGACATCTGGAACGGGCTAAACTGGCTGTCGGAGTCGCTGTTCTCGAATCCCATCGGGCGGAAGCTCGAGGACGCGGCACTCGTCAAAGGGCTGCTCGAGTACTTTGCGGAGAACCCCGAACAGTTGCTGGAGGTGCTGCCGTTCGGCGAGCTGGGCGCCGAGGGCCTCCTTGGCAAAGAGGCGTTGAAGCAGCGTCGATTCGAAGACGCGGGCCGCCATATCTACAAGGCGCTGCTCAGCGTGGTGCTCGACCTCGGCGGCGCCGGCATCGTCGCCAAGATCGCGAAAGCCGCCGGGTTCAACGCCTTGGCCAAGCGCTTCCACGTCGAGGAGTATGGTGGGCCGGGCAGTCCGCCCGAATGGTCGAAGAAGCGCCGCTTGCGAGAAGCGGGTCCGGGCACCCAGCACGGTCTGCCGGGCGGGCGAAACGAGTCAGGACCGTTTCGATTTCGTCCTCCAGCAGATTACAATCCCACGAACCCGTTGCCGAAGGGCCCCAACAAC
>JBFIHF010000569.1:0-3314 GCA_041601915.1 Bradymonadaceae bacterium | reverse complement strand
CTCAGAACCTTGACCATCTTGTTCGTGCTGCTGTTCTCGCTCGGTTGTGCGACGGGCCATCCGATCCGAAACTTCGAGAGCCAACCGATCGCCGACGGCGTGTCGAGCGACCGGTTCGCGCAGGTCGTCATGTCCACCACGCGGCGCGGCTGGGTGTTCCAGCGAACGGGACCCGACACGATCCTGGGCACCCTGTTGGTCCGCTCGCACGAAGCCCGCGTTCTGATTCAGTATGCCGACAACAGCTACTCGATCCGGTACGAGGACAGCGTCAACCTCGGCGAAAACGGCAACACGATTCACCGGAACTACAACATCTGGGTCAAGAACCTCAACGCGGACATCCGCCGGGGGATGTTGCAGGTTGCCTCAGGGGCGCCGGCTGCGGCAACGCCCGCCTCCACCGGCAGCCGGCCCGACACGACCATCCAATAACCCTGCTCCAGCGAAGCACTCGCGGTCGGACCCGCCCGCGAGCTACTTGATGCGCCCGGCGGCGCGCGCCGACTGGAGCGCGCGCTTGAGTGCGGTCTGAGCGGGGGCCGTGGCGGTGACCGATGGCTGATCCGCCATGGCGTCGAGCCAGTGCTCGAGCAGCGGACGAGCTCGAATCGACCGCATGAACTCCGCCGCGTCGCCCTTCCAGCGCAGCCGCAGCCAGATCGGGCCGAGCGCGAACGTGAGCAGCGACGGCGGACCCGGCAACACCGCACGCGTCAGCACGTCGAGGAACTCCTCGAACCGAGCCATGTTGGGCGGCACGCCTGACGTGAGTGCCAGCGGCGTCAGGTGGACATCGACCATCGCCAGGACTTCACGCTGGCGCGCCCGTGAGGTTGGGTCCGCATGAAACGGCGCGTCGAAACCAAACGTGTCCGCGAGATACTCTAGGATGACGACCGACTCGCCCAGCACGAGGTCGCCATGCACGAGGATCGGCAGGCGGCCGCTCGGCGAGTGCGGCTCGAGCCCGTCGGGGTGCGCGCCGATCGGGCTTTCGTGGTGGTCGAACTCCAGACCGAGCTCAGTGAGGAGCGCGAGTACGCGATGAGCGTACGGACACCCGAAGTCGCTGTAGAGCTGCAGCGGTCTCAAGCTGCGCTCTGAGCGGGCTTTCGCGCCGTCGACGTCTGAAACGCCAACTTCTCCGCCGTCTCGGGGAAGTAGGTCTCGCGCATCCGCTCGCAGTAGGCGTAGAGGTTCGGGAGTGACGCCGCGTGGTTGTACATCGGGTTGTCACCCTCGACGTACACCGACACACCGAGGAACCCGAAGATGCACGCGTCGATCGACGAGGGTTTGTCGCCATGGAAGAACTTGTTGTCCCCCAGCAACACCGACAGCGCGTCGAGGTCGGACTTGCCCTGCGCGATGATGACGTCCTCCGGGTGACGGCCCATCCCACGCGCGTGGAGCTGCTTGCCGAACGCTCGCGTGAGCATCGGGGGCAGTAGAGTCCGGACCACCGGTGGCATGCGGCCGGCCAGTTCGAGCAGACGCGCTCGCCCACCGCGCCCGAAGAAGAGCTGGTGCTCGAAGCACTGGTGGTAGTGCTCCTCGAGCATCCGCTGCACGACCACGGAGAGGGCCCGCTGCTCTTTCGTCAGATGCTTGTCGAGGTCCGGCAGATCGTACTCGCCGTGCAGGTACTCCGCGATCAGCGTCGAGTCGCCCATCGCCACCCCGTCGTGCTCGATCCACGGCGACTTGCCCTTGGGCCCCTTGGTCGTGTTGTTCTCCTCCACATACGTGTAGTCGAGCCCGACCATCCGCATCCAAGTCGCAAGCTTGAGAGGAAACGGGCCGGAGGTCTCCACGGGGAGTCCCCAGCCGGAGCAAAACGCGAAGAATCGGATGTCTTTCTGATTAGTGGGTGCCATGTGCGCCTCCTGTCTGACGAGTAGTAGTTCGGTACTGACAAGTCCAAAACTGTCATCAAATTTACCGTCGGTCAAATTGTTTTAACATCGATAGAAGAAATTTAACGACGATAGATTTGTTTTACCGCCGAACAGGTAAATAGACCGTCGCTAGAATTGATTGACCCGTGGTAGATTGAGGCGATGAAGACACCGAAAGAAAAGCGGGTCAGCCGGCGGCGCGAGCGCGTAAAGGAGGACATCCTCGACGCGACACGCGTGCTGCTGTTCAAGGTCGGCGTCGGTAGCCTCACCCTGGCCGCGATCGCCGAGGAGCTGGAGCTGACAAAGCCTGCGCTCTACCACTACTTTCCGTCGAAAGACGCGCTGCTGTTCGAGCTGCTGTACACGTTCATGTCCGCGGAGACCGAAGCGGTGGAGAAGGCCGTCGCGAAAGCCAAGGACGGGCCGGACGCGATCGAGCGGATCATTCGAACGGTCACCACGCACTTTGAGACGCGCCTCGACGAACTGCGGCTCATCTACATGGCGAGCCAGGTGGGAGCTTCAGCCCGACTCGAGCCGGTGTTTCTGGAACGGATCCGTCCGTTGAACGACCGCTACTACGGGCGCGCCGAGGAGCTGATTCGAGCCGATCAAGCCGCAGGAATCGTCTCGCCCGACGTTCATCCACGCCGTGCGGCCTTCCTCGCCCACTGCGCCGCACTTGGCGTGATGCTGCACATCGGGATGGTGGATGCTGGTGACGAGGCGCCACTGATCCACCAGCACAAGGATCTGGTGGACGACCTGGTCCGCACGCATCGCGCAGGGCTCGCGATCTGACCTCGCTCGTGAGACCGAAGGCCCCCAGGCCCGCAGTCGTCCTTGCCCACGCCCAACCACTCAGCGATAAGCGAGGGCATGGACCTGCCGATCGACAGCATACGAGGTGACTTCGAAGCCGCGCTCGCCGAGGTGCCACGCCTCGTCGTCACCGCGGAGACGGGTGCGGGCAAGTCCACGCGCATCCCGGTCTGGCTCGCGGAACGCTTCGAGGGTCTCATCGTGGTGGTCGAACCGCGGCGCCTCGCGTGTCGCGCGCTCGCGGGGTTCCTGTCCGCGGAGCGCGGCGAGCCAGTCGGGCAGTTCTTCGGAAGTCGGGTGCGCTTCTCGGATCAGTCTGGACCGCAGACGCGGGTCCTGTTTGCGACGCCTGGCGTCGTGCTGCGAATGCTGGCGAGCGAGGACTTGCAACTCGGCGCGCTGGTCGTCGACGAATTCCACGAACGGTCGTGGCAGACGGACCTCATCGTCGCCGTCGCGGCGAGTGTGGAGCGATTCCGCGACGTCCCACTGATTCTCACGTCCGCGACGATCGATGCCGACGGCGCCGCCACGGTGCTCGGGGCCAAGGTGCTGCACGCGACCGGCCGTACGTTTCCGGTCCACGTG
>JBFIHF010000568.1:0-3333 GCA_041601915.1 Bradymonadaceae bacterium | reverse complement strand
GACTCGCGCCACGTCGTCCACCGGGCAGACCTCCAACGACCAGTCCAGATCGGGGGCGGCGCCCATCTCGATGCAGCCCTTGAACAGCGCCGACAGGAAGTCGCCCGGACTGTGGTGGCCGGTTCTGGAGTGCGAGAAAATGAGTCCGGGTCGCACGACTGTCGCGGCGAGTCCGCGCGCGCCGGCCTGCCGGACGAGGCTTTCGGCCACGGCCTTGGTGCGCACGTAGTTGAGGTGAATGCCGTCGATGTGACTCATCGGGTCCGTGTCTTCGTCGAACTCGTCCGTGGCCCCGAGCGACCAGGACACCGCGGACGTGGAGACGTAGACAAACGGGGTCGCCCCCTGGCATGCCAGGCGCAGCAAGGCCTGGGTCCCGGCGACGTTCGCGTCGGACAGCGCCCGGTAGGGGTAGACCCAGTTGACCATCGCGGCGCTGTGATAGATGGCGTCCAGATCACCGGCGAGGTTATCGTAGACCGCCGGCTCGAGTCCAAGTCGCGGCTGCGCGAGGTCCCCGGCCACGGTCTCGATGCGACCGTCCCAATCCGTTCGCCAATCCGGGTGCTGCCGCAGGGTCTCGAGCAGCCGTTCCCGGCCGTTTTCGCCGCGGACCAGCGCCACGACTATCGTGTCCGAGGACTCCAGCAAACGGGTCGTGATGCTGCCCCCCAGAAACCCGGTCGCGCCGGTCACGAGCACCTTGCCCGACGAGGTCTCCCGGATGGGGACGTCGCAGCGGACATCGGGCGGAAGCGTGGCGTCGTCGAACCACGGCGCTTCGGTCCGGGGGCCGCGCGAACCGTCGAGGTCGCTGAGGCTCCGGGTGAGCATTTCGGCGAGCGACACGCCGGGAAAGCGGGCCTGCAGGTCGATGAGCAGCTCGAGGGTGCGCAACGAGTCGAGGCCGAGCTCGGCGAGCGTTCGCGAATCGTCGATCGACTCCGGGTCGACGCCGAGCAGAGCGGCGACGCGGTCTTTGAGGTATCCGTCCAGCGAGCCCACAGCCGCATCACCTTGTTTGACCGCGAACAACGCCTCGAGCTTGCCGCTCTCCCACATCCTGGCCACGAGCAAGCGCTGTCGTTTGCCGCTCGTGGTGCGGGGCAGCGTGCCTGGCTTCACCAGCGCCATCACCTCGATCGGGACGCCGTGCGCGATGGTGACCGCCCGACGAACCTCGCGCGCAATATCCTCCAGCTGGGCGGTCGTCGGCCCTTCCGACCACAGCTGCTTGTCGATCTCCGCGACGACCCCCGCGGCTTCTTCGTGGCCCGGGATGGCAAACGCGACGACGCCTCCGGGTCGCACCATCGAGTGGGCTTTCTGCGCAGTCAGCTCCATGTCCTGCGGGTGGATGTTTCGCCCCCGCGAAACGATGACCTCCTTGATGCGCCCGCTGATGTACACCTCGCCGTCCACGATGAAACCGAGGTCGCCCGTGCGCAGGTAAGGCTTGTCTCGCCCCTCGATCCGGGCCTCGAACACCTCGCGGGTCTGCTCCGGTTGGCGCCAGTATCCCCGCGTGACACACGGTCCGTTCAGCCAGATTTCGCCTTCCTCACCGTCGGCCAGGGCCTGATGTGTCTGCGGGTCGACGATCTGAAGATCCATATCCGAAGCGGTCACTCCACAGGACACGACTGTCCGCACGCCACCCGGCCCAACCCGCTGCTGGTAGCGCGGAAGCTCCTGGTGGCGACCCTCGGTGACCCCGAGCGTCGCCTCGGCGATGCCAAACAGCGGATGGATGGACTCCGGACGAAACCCGCGACAGGCCAGACGACTCGTGAACTCCTGGATGGTCTCTGCCGCGACGGGTTCGGAGCCGTTGTACGCGAACCGCCAGCTGCTCAGGTCGAGATCTGGCGGAAGGTCAGAGCCCAGCCGTCGCAGGACCAGGTCGTAGGCGAAATTGGGCCCGCCGGAGACCGTCGCGCGATACTTCGAGATCGCCTCCAGCCAGCACAGCGGGCGCCGCAGGAACGCCATCGGCGACATCAGGTACACCGGGCTGCCGCGATACAACGGCTGCAGCACACCCTCGATGAGTCCCATGTCATGGGACATCGGCAACCACGACACCGAGATCGTCTCCGGGCCGTTCCCCTCGGCCCAGTAGATGTCGGCGAGGTTGTGGATGAGGTTGTCGTGGCCCACCATCACGCCGCGTGGCCTCGAGGTCGACCCGGACGTGTACTGCAGCAGCGCGAGGTCCCCCGCGTCTTCAAGCGTGACGGGGGTAGCCTTCGCCACGCCCTCGAGGTCCTCCACGGAGAGCCAGGCGAGGCTGGGAGTCGGGAAGAACGCTCGCCCCATCTGGATCAGCTCCTCGCTGGTCACGATGAGCGTCGCGCCGACGTCGTCCATGATCGCCATCACCCGTCCGCCCTCGGACGGCGTGGCGCTTCGGGGCGGCATCACCGGCACCGGCACCACACCGGCCACCTGGCACCCCATGAACGCGAGCACGAAGTCGAGCCCCGACCCGAAAAGCAGGATCGCGCGGTCACCGGGTTTCACGTGCTCGAGCACCCGCGTCGCGACTCGCCGGGCGTCGTCGTAGAGCTGGCCGTACGTCAGCGTCCGCTCGCCGCCGTCGTCCAGCAGGTACGTGTAGACGACCTCGTCGGGTTTCTCCGCGGCTCTGAGCTGGAGGAGATCGACGATTCGCCGTGCATTCAGGACCTCGGCCGACGGCCCTCGGGGTCTGGGTGGTCTCATGTCAGCAGCTCCTTTTTCCACGCCACAAAGTGGTCACGGACCTTCTCTTTGTTGGCGTCCACGTCTTCGGGGCGCCAGTCGTCGGTCGGAATGGGTTCGCCCACGTGCACGTGAATCTCACCGGGATTCACCGCGACGCCACGCCCGGGCGCGGTCTCCTGCGGAATCAAGATGATCACGGGAACAATGGGCATCCCGAGGTTCGTCGCGATGTGGAAGACGCCGCGGTTGAACGGTCCAAACTCGCCCCCTTCGACCCGCGTCCCTTCCGGACTGCCGTACACGGACTCGCCAGTGCGCCGCAGCAGCTCTTCGGCGTGCTTGAAGCGGGCCACGCGGCGTTCATGGTCGTCTTGGGGCGCCGTATAGAGCGTGCCGGTCAACATCGTCACCAGCCCCAGCGGCCCATACCAGCGGTACTGCTCCTTCATGAACGAGCGTGCGTTGGGCGGTCGCAAGGCCATGAGAACCGGCAGGTCGAGCGCCGAAGAGTGGTTGGACATGTAGAAACACGGACCCGTGGGCCAGTCGCCGTCACGATGCACCACCAGCTTGATCTGCAGCAGCCCGAGAATCGCCTCGCCGGCCCATCCGCCGATGACTTCCTGG
>JBFIHF010000567.1:0-3371 GCA_041601915.1 Bradymonadaceae bacterium | reverse complement strand
TTCGGCGACCTCGGAGCGAGCGGAGTCGGCGCGGTGTCAAAACGTTGACAGGCGCTCCATTCAAGGCGGATCGCAAGTTCGCCTTGTTTGGCCTGTCGCCGAGTGGGTATACTGAACCGGTCGCGATCCCGCCTCCCAACTCGTATCTGTATGTCCGATAAACTCATCGGAAAAACGATTGCCGGACGGTTCGTTCTCGAAGAAGTGCTAGGCACCGGTGCGACCGGCTCGGTGTATCGCGCTCAACAGACGTCCGTCGACCGCATCGTCGCTGTGAAGACCCTGCACCCGTTCCTGCAGGAACGGGAGGACTTCAAGGCGCGCTTCGAGATCGAGGCGAAGGCGATCGCGCGCCTCAACCACCCGAATTGCATCACGCTGTACGACTTCGGCTACGACGCCGATTTCGACGTCTTCTACATGGCGGTGGAGTACATCAAGGGCAGCCAACTCGCGGACTTGATGGGTGAGGTGCTTCCGATCGACGACGTGCTTTCGATCGCCTACCAGGTCACCGACGCCCTGGAGCACGCGCATCGGGAGGGGATCCTGCATCGGGATCTGAAGCCCGAGAACATCATGATCGAGGAGATGCCCGACACGGGACGACTGGCGGTGAAAGTGCTCGACTTCGGTCTGGCACGCCTCTACGAGGCGAAGCTCGAGAAGGATGATGAGGCGCCGTCGGGCCGCTACCGCCAGATCACCGAGGCGGGTCAGGTCTACGGGACGCCGGCGTACATGAGTCCCGAGCAGTGTCGGGGCAAGAGCGAGCTCACCCCGGCAACGGACATTTACGCGTTGGGCACGATGTTGTTTGAGTTGCTCGAAGGACAGCTGCCGTTCTTTTCGAAGTCGACGGCGGAGCTGATCCTGATGCAGATGACCGAGGATCCGCCGGCGATGACGCGACTGGATGTCCCGCTCGAGATTCGGGGCATGGTTCACCGCATGATGGCGAAAGACCCGACCGCGCGTCCTCAGTCCGCCAAAGAGGTGTTGGTGACGTTGTTGTCGTTCGTGCGCCTGGATGCGAGCCAGGAGTTCCGCATCTTGCCGACGACGTCGGGGGAGTTCAAACAGCTCACCCCCGCGCAAATCAGAGTCTTGAAAGGGCCGACCTCGGAGGACCGCGCGCGACCCGAGCTGGTCACTCCGCTCGACCTGTCGAACGACGAGCTGCGGGCGGCGCAGACGTCCAACAAGTTCGCGGTGGTGGCGGCGGTGATCGTGGGGTTGCTCGCGCTGGCTGGTGCGGCGATGGTGCTGACCGGCGACACGGCGAGCATGGCCGATGCGTCACCGGCGCTCGAAGAGACCGTGCCGCCGGCGGTCGCGGATCCCGTGGAAATGCGCGATGAGGCCGCTACCGGGGAGCCGCTCGAGGTCGCCAAGGTTGCGCCGCCGGCGGAGCCGGACAAGAAAGTCCGTAAGCGAGCGCGGGCGAAGAAGGCGACGTCGGAATCGCCGCCCGTCCCCGAAGCCCCCGTGCAGAACGAAGCAGACCGTGCGAAGACCCTGAAGCTCACCTACTAAGCGTTATGACGTTCTTGAAACACCGAATCCCGCACTCGCGCTGGGCCGTCGTGGCCGCGATCGTCTGTCTGACGACATTGGGGGCGGGGCCCGTTGCCGCGCAACAGGGCGACAGTGCCGAAATGAGCCGTCTGAACGACGAGGGATTTCAAGAATTTCGCGCCGGTCGATTTGCCGAGGCGGCACGACGCTTTCGGGCAGCGTACGCGGCGTTCCCGGACCCCAATCTGCGAAAGAACGAGGCGGTGGCGTGGTTCAAGGCGGGCAATTGTGGCGAGGCGATGCCCGCCGCCAATACGTTCTTGATCGCGCCCGCGACGAGCGACTCAGACCGCCTCGAGGCGCGGTCGATTCTGGCGAATTGTCGCGTGGAGATGGCCCGTGGGGCGTTCGAAACCGGGAGCTGGAAGCTGGCCGAGTCGCTGCTGGATGAGGCGGAAAGCCTGCAACCTGACCAGTACGCACTCGATCAGATCGGGATCGCGCGGGTTGAACTCTCGGAACGCAAGTCGTCACCATCTGGGGCCTCCACCGGTCGGCGGGCAGGCCCGGTCGGCTGGATCATGGTGGCGTCTGGGGCGGCGGTCGTCGGAGGTACCCTGGTGTACTGGCTGCTGACGATTCCAGACCGCGACATGTCGCGTAACATCTCGCCGATGGACCCGGCGTTCGATGCGGCGACACGCCGTGCGCGGACCTCGCGGTGGCTGGTCCCGATCGGTATCATCGGGGGCGCAACCCTCACGGGGATCGGGCTGTATCTGGTCCTCAGCGGCGGTGGCGGAGACGCGGGCCACGGCGGCTCGAACTCTACGGCCATGGCGGGCCTGTGGTATCGCTGGTAGCCCCTCCCGCCGGTCCGTCGTTTGCCCAGATCGCGCTCGACGTGCCGATCCTGGGGGCGCTGACCTACTCGATTCCGGACCAACTTCGCGGCCAGCTGCGGCGCGGGCAACTGGTCCAGGTGCCGTTCCGCAATCGCAGTAAGATCGGTCTCGTCGTCGACCTGACCGACGAGGTGGATGACGAGCTCGCCCCGAAAGTGCGCGACGTGGTCGACATCATCGACCGCGAACCCCTGCTCGGTGCCGCAGGCCTCGATTTTCTGCGGTTCCTGGCCGACTACTACATGGCACCGCTGGGCGATGTGGCTCGCCTCGCGATCCCCGCAGCGGTGCGCCTCGAGGGGGCCAAGCACTACACGCGCCTCCGCGAGTTCGATGCGTCGGCGGTGCCTGCGCACCTGCAGTTGCTGTACGCGAGCCTCGAGTACGAGCCGGTCGCGGTTCAGTCGATTCGTGAGTCCTCGAACTTCACGTATACCGAGCTGGCGGCGCTGGAGGACGTCGGCGCGGTCGAGGTCGGGTACGCCGAGGAGCAGCGCGTCTCGGTCAAGACGGAGCGGTTTTACCGACTTGTCGACGGTGGGGGGGACGGCGCGGCGTTGGGGACGCGCCAGCAGGGTGTTGTGGACTACCTGCAGGATGAGGGGGAGGTCGGGCTCGCCCATCTGCGCGACTCGTTTGGCGCCGTGCACTCGAGCCTCAACCGGTTGGTGGATCGCGGGGTGATCTGCTTCGAGGAGCGCGAGGTGTACCGCGATCCGTTCGCCGACGTGACGCCGGTCGAGGCGTCCGATGGGGCGTTGACCGACGATCAGGAGCTCGCGCTCACCGCACTGAACGACGCTCGGGTTCGGGGGACGTTTCGCGCGTTCCTGCTTCACGGGGTGACGGGCAGCGGGAAGACGCGGGTCTACGTGGAGGCGATCCGCGCCGTGATCGACGAAGGGCGATCGGCGTTGGTGCTGCTGCCCGAGATCGCGCTAACGCCGC
>JBFIHF010000566.1:0-3372 GCA_041601915.1 Bradymonadaceae bacterium | reverse complement strand
GCTTCGCCGGTTCTCGCGCGAAGACGAAGACTTGGTGCGCGGCATCCTCTTCGACCTCGTGGAGTCGGGCCTCGTATTCCAGAAAGGCAGCAAGGACGCGACGGTCTACCGGCTGGCGTCCACCGACGACTTCGAGCGCGCGACGCCCGGCGATACGAAGTCGAGCCTCATGGCCGTGGTGTGGCTGCAGGTCTACCTGCACGGGCCCACAACGCCGGCCCAGATCGCCGAGCGCCTCGTCGTCGACGAGAAAGACGTGGCCGCCGCGCTGGCGCCGCTGGTCGACGAGGGTCGCGTGTCGTCGCAGGATGATCAGTACAGCTGTGATGTCTTCGTTCTGGCGCACGACGACCCCAGCGGGTGGGAAGCCGCGCTGTTCGACCATTACAACGCGGTCGTCACCGCGCTGTGCATCAAGCTGCGCAACGTGCGGCTGCGCTCGCTGCCCGACGACGTGCTCGGCGGCAGTACCTACTCCTTCGAAGTCTGGGACGGGCACCCGTTCGAGGCGCGCGTGCTCTCGCTGTTGGCGGACACTCGCCGCGAGCTGTCGAAGCTGCGCGAGGAAGTCGACACCTACAACGACAAAGTATCGCGTCCGGATGACGCCTCGAAGGTAACCTTCTACTTCGGCCAATCGGTGATTGAGCCAGACGGAGATGCACCATGAAGATCACGTACCTCGCGTTGACGCTGACCCTCGTCCTCGTCGCGTGCTCTGGCGATCGCGGCGGCACCGTGGGCAGCGAATCCCACTGGCTTCCGTGCGCCAAATCCGATGACTGCGAGAGCTCGTACGTCTGTGCGCGCGGCCAGTGTCGCCCGCAGGACGACGTGTCCTGGGTCGCAGAGTGCGACGGAGCAATCGAGATTTGTGATGTGGTGGGTAGCGCCCCGGTCCGCGATCCCGAGGTCGAGACCGGCGACTGGGAGCTGGGGCGCGGTGGGGTCGCGCGCCCGCAGCAAGCCGGTACCTGTCTTGTCGGCGAGAGCACGTACTTTGACCGAACGGGCCGAACGATCGAGTACGGCGACAACGGGAAGCCCTTGCGTCGAACGTGGTCGGCGGGAGACGCTACCGAGTACGAGTATGGCGCCCACGGATTTGTGACCCGTGAGCGCCGCGTGGCCGAAGGCTCGACCATCGCCGAGACCAAGTTCGAGCGGGACGTCGTCGGTCGCCTTGTGCACTACACGTACTTCGATGAGCGCTGGGGCCGCAGCGAGCGCGCATATCGTTACGACGCACTGGGTCGCATCAAACGCGTCGATGCCGAGTATCTGAACGGTCACAGTTGGGGAACCGATGTGATTTGGTCCGACGACGGATTCACCCACACCGAACACACCCAAGAGTGCGGGACGCAAGGCACTGTCACGCGAGACGGCGAAGGCTACATTGTCCGCCGTGATTGGCCAGATTGCGAAGCGTTCGGCAACCCGATCCGAGAGTATGACCGCGATGGCGAAAAGTTCGTCGCGATCGTGTCGATCGGCCGCGAGACCGGCGAGCGAAGCGTCATAGGCGACGCGACGTATCACCCGGACGGGCGACTCCGCAGCATCTCGAACGGAATTGATCGTGCGGAAGGCGGTGACGACGAGGGCACGACCACTCAGATCGAATGGGAAGACGGCTGGATGACGCGGCTCGTCGTCACACGCATCCTCAGTGGACGACTCGTCGACACCGTCGAACTCACAGGAGACTGCTGGTTCACGATGGACGAAGTCCGCAACTGGACGCCGTATGGCGTGGTCTTGTCACCGTGACCGCTACGTCGACGCCCTCGCGTTCGACTCTCAAAATTAGAACCCGCTTTCAGCGCGCCTGATCTTTCGATGGCGCGACGGAGAATCACCATGAAGCTTGCGACCCTTTCATTGACGTTGACCCTCGGGCTGTTCGGAGCGTGCTCCGGTGATCGCGGCGGCACCGTGGGCAGCGAATCCCACTGGCTGCCGTGTGCCAAATCCGATGACTGCGAGAGCTCGTACGTCTGTGCGCGCGGCCAGTGTCGCCCGCAGGACGACGAACCCTGGGTCGATGAATGCGACGCAGCGGTCGAGATTTGCAATGTGCCGGGCAGCGCGCCGGTGCGTGATCCGGAGCTCGGCACCGGCGACTGGGAGCTTGGACGCGGAGCCGTCGCACGACCGAAGCAATCCGGAACCTGTTCGGTCGGCGCGAATAACTATTTTGGCGGAGCCATGCAGATCGAGTTCGGAGACACCGGGAAGCGGCTGCGCTCGACCCCGATGGGTGGAACCTCCGCGCATGAGTACGAGTATGGGGCGGGCGGATTTGTGACGCGCGTGTTCGAGGTCCCAGCCAGCCCGACGTCCCATGAAACCGTCTACGAGCGCGACGCGGTCGGTCGCCTCATGCGGAAGGTGGAGTCCGGCCCTAACGGGAGTCGTGAGGTGTCCTATCAGCACGACTCACTGGGCCGCATCAGCCGCGTCGATTGGACGCATTCAGACGGCGACACCGATGGGATCGATGTGGCGTGGTCCGAGGACGGACTCACGCACACCGACCACACTTCGCCATGTCCCGATCGGAGCACACTCACTCTGGATGCCGACGGCTACGTCGCGGGCCGAGATTGGCCCGATTGCGCAGCATTCGGCGATCCGTTGACCGAGTATGATCATGACGATGACCGGTTCGTCGCGCATGTGTCGATCGACCGTGACACCGGCGAGCGACGGGAAGTCCTCAGTGCGGCAACCTATGACTCCGACGGGCGCGTCCTGAGCGTGTCTCGCGAGCCGGATTTCGCGAGCGAAACGTACGACCAATCGACCATCACGAACGTCGAGTGGGAAGGCCGATGGATGAAGCGCCTCGTCGTCAGTCGCATCCACAGTGGTCGCCTCGTCGAGACTGTTGAGATGACGGGAGATTGCTGGTTCACGGTTGACGAGATCCGCAACTGGATGCCGCACGGCACGCTCATAGGCCCCTGATGTCGTGGGCGTGACAGTCGCCACGACGAACACCACGACCTACAGTCGCTGAGCGACCACATCCGACGTGAGTTGCACCGCGTCGCGTGAGAAGTGGTTGTAGTGGTCAAACCGCAGTGAGAGCCGGCCGCCGTGGCGAGGGAGGGCGTACGCCGTTCCCAGATCGACGGCGACGCGATGGGTGGCTCCCGCAGCGATTCGAAAGAAGCCATCGGGCCCCGGATGCGCGCGCTTGGCCATGATGCCCAAGTACGGAACCTCCGCCCCATCGACGAGCACTTCGAACACGTTGTTTCGAAGCTCGCCGCCTTCGCATGCCGTCGCCTTGTCGAGTTCGAACGTCGCGTCGCCGTGATTGGTAAAGCTCACCGTCACGGCGAGCCGCCAGCGGTCCTGTGT
>JBFIHF010000565.1:0-3382 GCA_041601915.1 Bradymonadaceae bacterium | reverse complement strand
CATCGCAGACGTCCCCGCGTTTCGCGTCGAATCCGGCGAGCCGTTTTACGTGATCGACGCCAAGCACTTCGTGATCTCACGTCAGCCCGACGGGCCGCCGATCGAGGCGCACACCTACGCATCGTTCGGGGCCGTCGTCGTCGAGGGCTGGATGAACTCCGCGGGCCACCGCCGCAATCTGCTGGCACCCGACGCGCTGGAGCAGGGCATCGGCGCGCAGATGTACTTGCAGAACGGGTTGCCGGCGTTCGTCGTCGTGCAGGTCTTTCAGTTGCGTGAGGCGCTTCGTTGAGCCCCGCCGTGGAGCGCCGGTTTCGGACCGTCGGCCGGGTCGTCCCGTGGTTCGCCGTGGGGCTGGGCCTGTTCTTGGTCGCCGACGCCGTGTGGTGCATCTGGCAGGGCAATCTGTGGGCGGCGCTGGTCGTCGGCGGGGTGGGCCTCGAGCGGCTGGTGTTCGCCGCGACGGATTACTGGCATCGCCGGTTGTGGCGCTACCGGCTGGCCGCCGTCCGCTTCGACCCCGACGGCGTGACGTTCGAGGAACGCGATGCCTATGGCGGTCAGACGCGCACGACGCGGCTGCCGGCCGGTCTCGTTTTGGATGCGCGAGTGCAGCGCGGCACCGATCGCGGGGCCGAGGCGCCGTGGCTCGTGTTGCTGTTCACGATCCTGGGGACGCTGATCTGGTCGGAGCACGATGAGGAAGAGCCCGCTGACGCGGAGCTGCTGGAGCTCCAGCGTGTGCTCGAAGCTCGCGGCACCGCGGAACTGACCGCGCCCGCGCCCACCGGGACGATCGAGCTCATCCCCGAGAAGCGTGGCGTGATGTGGGGCGTTCGACCGTGGTTGCCGTGGTCGATCCTCGTACGCAGCGTCTTGTTGCTGGCCACGATCGTCGCCGTCCCGAATCTGGTCGGCGGCGCCGCCTCGTGGATGCTGTGGATTCTCACCGTCGTGACGGTCGCGCTGCTGGCGTTCCCCGCGGCGGGCGCGATCGCTGTCCTGCGGCGCCGCGGCGAACTGCTCGGGTTCGGTGCCACGGCCCAGTTTGGTGAGCTGCGGGCCTGGGAGCACAGCAACGTCAGCCAGGTCGCGCCGCTGCGCAGCGTGCGACATATCGGGTTCGGCGATCTGGCGTTGACCGGCGAGCCGCTCGCGCTGCGCTTGAGCGCGCACACGGAGCCCGGGACCGCGATCGACGCGATCGTGCCGCGGTCGGCGGTGGCCCATCTGGCGCAACAAGCGTTTCGCGTCGTCGCCCAGCTGCACGACCACCGGGGTGATGCGCCGCCGGACTGGTCGGTGCGCCTTCCGGGGGGGATCGCCGAGGCGATCGAGGCGACATCGTGGGCGCAGAAGTTTCGCGCTGAGGCGCTCGACGACGCGGCGCGCGCCGCCGACGATGCTTACTCTTCCTCAGGCCCCGTGTAGGCGTCGTCCTCGGACGTGTCGCCCGGTCCGAACCGGCGCTTCGCGAGCACGGCGGGGACGGTGAACGGTGCGGTTTGGCCCGGCCCCGTTCGTCGAACGACGGGGGAGTCGTACTCGCGGGTCGACTCGAACACCGCGATTCCACCCTCGATCGTGTCGTTCACGTGCGGCCGCTCGCGGTCGTCATACGCCTCATCGTCCCGACACAGGCCGATGAGCCGGGATACCTCGGCGATGTACGCGGTCTCGTTCGCCGCGAAGATCGAGTTGTGATCCCCCTTGTCGAACAACACAAGGCGCACGTTGGACTCCGGGTACGACGCGAGCCTCGTCGCGTGGCTGGCGTTCACCAGCGAGTCGTGCTGGGCGTGCATCACGAGGGTCGGCAGGTTGCGCCCCGCAAGCTTCGCGCGGTGATCGAAGTAGGCATGGAACTCGGCATCGAGCAGCGTGGAGGTGGTGCCGAGCTCCTCCGGGCGCGCGCGCATCAAGACGCGCTCACCGGGATCCGAGATGCCGCTCTCCAGGACGAGTCCCGCCACCGGGTATCGACGGGCAAACTCGATCGCGTAGATCGAACCGACCGATCGGCCGAACACCACGATTTCGGCCGCTGGTCGACCGACGGCGTCGAAGATCGCCGGGATATCGTCGAGCATTTTCCGCAACTGCGGGGTGCCCGTCGAACCGCCGTAACCCCGGTATTCTGCGAGGAAGCAGTCTGCCCCATGTGCGCTCCACAGCTGCGGCAGATGCGGGACGTAGTCCGCGCACACTTCGCCGTTGCCGTGAAAGTGAACGACGACGAGCGGGTGCCCGGCACGATGGTCGTGGCACGCGAGGCGTGCGCCATCGACGTCGACGTAGCGCGGGCGATCGAGCGTCTCGTCGCGCGGAAAGAAATACCGTTCGGTGATAATGGGATGGTCGAGGACGGACATGTTCCGATGATACCGCGTCAGCCCGGCATCGCCAACTCAGTCACCGTGACTCTGGGCTTCGGCGGCCTTGTACGCAGCGGCCATGATCATGAGCATGCCGGCGACGGCCAACGCCTCGGCGGCGCCGAACATCGCGCCCTCGGGGCGCACGAACACCCAGACGATGCCGCACGTCACAAAGGCAATGCCGCTGAGGCCGAGGCGGATCGCGCCGCGAACGGCCGGATTCTGCGTGTCTTCGTCAGTCATCGCCGTTCTCGCGCTTGAGGTAGGTCGACCCACGGATCGCTTCCTCATAATGACGCATGAACAGGCCGACTTCTTCCAGCGTCATGCGCCCCTCGACCACGCTGGCCTCCGCCTGGCGTCGGACGCGCTCGATCATCTTCTCGGAGTCGTACTGCACGTAGCGCAGGACGTCGGCGACGCTGTCGCCCTTGATGAAATCGCGGACCGTGTGGCCGCCGTTGTCGCCCAGCCGGATCTGCACCGCGTTGGTGTCGCCGAACAGATTGTGCAGGTCGCCGAGGATCTCCTGGTAGGCGCCGCCGAGGAACATGCCCAGCAGGTAGCGCTCGCCGTCTTCGACGGTGTGCACGTCCAGCGAGTCGCGCGGTTCGGCGAGATCGATGAAGTGCTTGATCACGCCATCGCTGTCGCAGGTCAGGTCGGCCAGCGTCGCGCGGACGGTCGGCTGTTCGTCGAGCCGATGGATCGGCATGATCGGGAACAGCTGGTCCAGGGCCCAGATATCGGGCGCGCTCTGGAACAGCGAGAAGTTGCAGTAGTACATGTCGCCGAGCAGGTCATCGAGCTGCTCGAGCTCCTCGGGCACGTTCTGTGCGGTCTTCGTCGCGGCGCTGATCCGGGCGCAGCAGGCGCTGAAGAGCTCCTCGACGTGCGCGAGATCCTCGAGGGACAGGATCCCGAACCGAAACTTTGACCGCGCCTCCTCCAGTGATTGCAGCGTGTCGTGCCAGGACTCCTGCAGGCTGCCCACGCTGATCGCT
>JBFIHF010000564.1:0-3389 GCA_041601915.1 Bradymonadaceae bacterium | reverse complement strand
TTCTGGGAAATTGACGCGCACGAGGATCCGGCGATCCAACGCCTCGTCGAGCTGTTGCGGCAGGTTCGTGGCGAGGATCGCGACCCCCTCGAAGCGCTCGATCTCGGTGAGCAGCATCGTCATCAGCGGGTTGCCGGTCGCCCGCGTGGCGAAGAGCGCCTCGCATTCGTCAAAGAACAACACCGCGTTCTGCATCTTCGCTTCGCGGAACAGCGCGGGCAGAAACCGTTGCGCGTCGTAGTGGTTGATGAACGTCGGGATGTCGACGTTGAGCACGCGCATCTGCATCTCGTGCGCCACTGCGTGCGCCATCATCGTCTTGCCGGTGCCCGGCTTGCCGTAGAACAGCATCAGCGCGCCGCGGCCGTAGCCGATGATGTCGTCGAATCCCCAATCGGCACGGCACTTGAGGTAGTGGTCGTGGCGGTCGACGACGGACCGGATGCGCTCCTTGTCGCGCGGGTCGAGCACGACCTGGTCGAAGCGTGCCCGCGGCTCCTCCACCGACGAGAACTCCATGAACTCGTCCATGAAGTGGTCGTCGCCGACGATGAAGTCGAACGTGCGGTTGGAGATGCGGATCTGCGCGTCGAGCAGCTCCTGCGGCGCGTAGATGCGCGAGCCGAGGTTGAGCGTCACAAGCTCGTTGCCGAACAGCCGACCGTTGGAGCTGAAGCGCTTGAAGTGCGTGATGCGCTCCGCAAACGGCAGCTCGCAGAAGCTGAAGATCGTCTCGACGACGAGCGCCTCGTAGCCGTCCCAGATGCGACCGTACATCTGCTGGAACCGGCGGGAAAACGTCACCGACGCGGCGAGCAGAATGATCGTGCGGTCGAACGTGTCGAGCTCGTAGAGCGCGACCAGCTCGTCGAGTGCGACCGGGCGACCCTCGGTCCGGGTCGCCGCGAGCCGTCCGTCGATCATGAACCGCTTCTGGCGCTCCTGCTTCTCGAGCGCGTCGCGCTTGGCGATCAGCGCGTCGAGCGACTGGTCGTGGTGGTAGTAGCTCTGGTTGTAGTAGACCCCCGCCTCGTCATCGGCGGTGAGGTCTTTAACCAGGCGTTTCGTGATGATCCGCTTGCAGCGAAGTTCAATCCACTCGAGCTCATCCTCGATGTACTCGAGGTCCGAGGCATAGGGGGCGTCTTGTGCCATGTCGTGCTCAGCGTGTGGGTTGGAGCAAACATAGAAGTCTCATCGCGCGCGGCCAAGTCGCAACCCTCGGGAACATGAAACACGACAGACGGAATTTGCCGATCAAATGGGGCGCGCATACCCTGTGGCGACGAGGAGAACCGGCCGTGGGCGAAGATTCGGACAATTCGGGAGGGCAAAGCGACGACTCGCTGCAGGTGAATGCCTCGGATGAGACCGCCTATCGAACCGTCCCGATGCCGATGGCGCAGTCCGACGACGAGATCCCGACGAATCCGACGCAGGCCGTCGAGGACGAGATCGACTTCGACGCGGAGACGACGAACCAGATGGAAGCTCGGAAGCGCCCGGACGTGGCGGCTCCGGACGACGAGACGGGGTACATCGATGCCCGCGGCCTAGGTGTAGCGCCTGATGGCGCGACGACGAAGCTTCCGGCGACGACGGTCATGGCCGAGGTGAGCGGGACCCGGCCCGCGTTCGACGACGTGGACACCGGCGTCGAGCACCGCCGCGATGACGCGATCGTGCGGCGCGTCGTGCTCCCGAATGTTGCGCCGTCGCGTGAACCGCCCTTGGACCCGACCCGTCCTTCGCTGCTCATCGCCAAACCGGTGCTGCCCAACGAACTGCCGCAGGGCGGGCCAGACTCGCGGCCCCAGCTCTCGCAGCCCACACAGGGGGCCCAGATCATCGCCCCGACTCCGGTGCGGCCGAAGGCGGCGACGGGGCTCAAGCCGTGGGTCGCCCCGTCGGGCTTCTGGCGCAAACGCGGCAACACCAAAGCGTCGCCGGTCAGCGCGGTACCGATCGACCCCGCGGAGCTCGCCGACCGCGGAAAGCGGGCGTTCGTGGTCGCGGGCGTGACCACCGTCGTCTGGATCGTGGCGCTGATCGCCCTCGCCGTGATGTCGTGGATGGACCCGAATGACGCGATCCTGTTCGCACTACTGTCGATCCTGCCCACGACGGTCGTCGTCGGGTGGCTATCGCGCCCCGAGGATCGCGAGCCCAGGATCGACGATCTGAAGATCCTAGCGCGCCCGCTGGCCGCATCGCTGCTGGTGATGCTCGTCGCGTCGCTGCCCTGGCAACTCGGCGAGTTTCGGCTCGCGATGAGGTCGTTCGCGGACCAATCGCCGTCGATTTCGGCGAAGGTGCTGGGCGATCGGTCCGACGCGGTCGGGATGGCCGAATGCCGACGAATCATCGCGGCGTACCCGCGCGCGGGTGTCGCCGATCTGCTCGCGGCCGGCCTCGTGGGTCGTCCGGACGTCGCCCGCGCATGCATCGCCGGGGCCGGTGACGTGGCGCCGCTCGTGAGCGGTGCGCTCGTGGGGATCTGGGCGGGGGCACTGGCCGACAAGCGCACGTCCACCGACGGCGCCTGTCAGGTGGCGAAGTCGATGACTGCGCTCGATCGGCCGCCTGGCGAGGTCGAGACGCGGCTGCTGAGCTGCATCATGACGGCACCCCCGGAAGTCCGCACGTGCTGCGGGGACGCGCTCGCCGCGGCGCACAATGGCGGGACCCCCGACTGGGTCGCGCGCGTGGAAGCCGAGCCGAGCTACGTGCCCGATGAGCCGACCGCGGCGAGCTTGCTCGCGCTCACGTTCGGTAGCCCGCAGGTCAGTGACGCGCAGAAGGAGATCGTCAAGCGCGCCGGCTTTGAAGGCGCGCCCGCACAGCGCATGGCGATTGTGTTCGCTTGCGCGGCGAGCAAGGCCGGCGCGAACCTGGGCGGCGAGTTCGTCGGCAGCCTCGGCCGCTGTGCCATCGATCCGGAGAAGTACACGCGCAGCCGCGAGGTGTGGCTCGAGGTCTGCTCCCGCGCGCAGGATCGCGTGATTCGGCGCCGCCAGGACCCTCGCGAGAGTCTCTGCCAGGCCGCGATGGCCGTCGGGGTTGAGGGGGCGGCCGCGTCGGCGAACTCCAGCGTGGCCGAAGGCGTCGAGCGCGCTCGCGCCAGCGGGCGTTGACAGCGAAGGCATCAGAGTTTGGGAGGCGGAGATGAAAGGACTCAGGCCGATGACTTGGCCGCGACGGGCATCGTGAGTCCGATCGGCAGCGACGGCAGCACGTTCGCCGATCGCGCGACAGCGGCGGGATATCCGATTCCTGTCAGGTAACTCGGACGAGGCTTCCGGCTTCCGGGATGCCGGATGCTTCGCAGGCGGGCGGACGCGGTCGCTCGGCGGGGCCGGGACCCGCTCCGCTCATTACTCGGCGACGAA
>JBFIHF010000563.1:0-3392 GCA_041601915.1 Bradymonadaceae bacterium | reverse complement strand
CCGCGGGTCAACTTCAAACTAAGACCCACCCTCAACGCCACCGAACCAGCCCGCGAAGCGCGGCGCTGTCCCACGCTTCGCGAGGTGGTCCGTGGACTGAGGGCGGGTCTTAGTTTGAGTTTGATCGGGGACCAGCAGACCGGCGGACCAGCAGACCAGCGGAGCTTTCGGGGCTGACTGAGGTGAGTCTGGTTAGTCCTCCCAATCAGTCGCGCGCACCGAGAATTCGCGCATGTAGGGCATCTGCATGCGGGTGTCGCGGAACGCGATTTTTACGCGCTCGGTGATGTCGGTGACCATCGCGGACTCGAATTTGACGTCGTTGACGTACGCCTTGAGCACGAGCTTCGTCGCGAACACGCCGTCTTTGACGACCTCGCGGACGTGCACGACGATCGCCTTCTTGAGGTAGGTGAACTTCGACGAGGCGCACGCCTCGTAGACGATCCCCTTCGCCTCGAGGAAGTCCTCGTTCGAGGCGATGTGGAACTCGACGACGATCATCATGTCGAGGGCGCCGGAGTTGCCGCAGGACACCGCTTCGGTGAGGAACTTGTTGTTCGGAATCGTGACCTCGTTGTCATCGAGGGTCGTAATCCGAACCGAGCGCAGGCCGATCTCCTTGACCTCGCCGTACGTGCCGCCGAACTCGACGCGGTCGCCGACCTGAAACGGTTGGTCGATGAGGATCAGGATCCCGGACATGAGGCTGGAGACGGTGTCCTTGAGCGCGAAACCCACGGCGACGGCGAGCGAGCCGGTGAGCCCGAGCAGCGCGGTCTCCTGGCCGGCGAGCAGGGTCGTGGTGACCAAGAACCCGGCCAGCGCGACGATCGTGAGGCGCGCGAAGCTCGACAACTTCTTGAACAGCAGGCGCCGACGCGGCGAGCCTTCGCCGAGCTTGTCGAGCGACGTCTGAATGAAGCGGTTCCCGACCCACGCGACGATGATGTAGATGATCGCGGTGAGGAGCTTGGCGAAGTCGAACGCCTCGAGGACCTGAGCGATCTGCGCGGCTTCCGGCGCCGCCTGCGCGACAAAGAATACGGGGCTGAAGTGGGTCATAGCAGGTTCGAATCCTCGAGGTGGCGCAGCGAGACCGACAGGAAGACCGATGTGAGCCGAAACCCCCAGTCCGTCTCATAGACCGTGCCGGCGTCGACGAAGTACTTCGCCGCCAGCTCGCAGGTTCCCAGTGGCGTGTTGTCGACGCGCGAGGCTTCGGCAGCCGTCAACGCGCCGTGCTGCGCGATCGCGGACAGCATGAAGCGGTAGGCCGACGGTGCGGCGACCAGCGCGGTGCCCGCAGGGCGGTTGAACAGGCCGACGGAGTAGACCCCGTCGATGCCGCCGCTGAGGCTGCGCATCCAGTAGTGCATCGCGGTGGATGGATTTCCGCGCGTGAACTCGGCGAGGTACCGGTAGTACCCCCGCGAGGTCTTCACGACTTCGGTGGAGTCGAACCCGTCGGCGTCAGCGAGCTCGGTAAACGATATCGTGTACGGAAGGGCCGCCATCCGACGCTCGACCAGTTCGCGCAGCTCCTCGTCCCCCCAGCGCGGGATGTGCGTGACGGACTGAAAGACGTGGCGCTGGTCGTAGACGCGGGTCAGGAACTCCCAGGCGATTCGATTGACCGTGACGATCCAGACATGCTTGCGATTCGTACGGTGAATCGCGTCGAGGAAACGGCGATAGGCGCCGTATCCCCCGATATCCCGCACGAACATCCCCTCGAGCCCGTCGAGCACGAAGGTCGTCGAGGGTCGGTCCGAGAGCGCCGCGACGACGTCCTCCAGCGCACCGAACTCTTCGCCCAGCGCCGTGCTGAACACCGGAACGAGCTCGTCGGACTTCGAGATTCGGTGAGGCAACGTGATCGTCACGACGTCGCGCCCCTCACAGAGCCACGACGCCGTCGTGGACTTTCCGACGCCCGGGTCGCCGACGATGCAAACCGCGCCGTGACCGCGCTCGATGAATGAGTCGACGAGCGTCTTGAGTTCCACCATGCTCGCGCGTTCGACGAACTCGTCCAGCTCGCACACCTCGCGCGGTGAAAACGCCGCTTCGAGGTCATCGGGCAGGAAGCGGCTGAGCTCGTCGTCGGTCGGCTCGTCGCGCTGCTGCAACTCGATCTTGGTCTTGAACGCATAGGCGCTGAGGACCTTGAACCATTCGGTGCTGAGCACGATTCGGCGAACGAACTTGATGATCTCGTCGGCCACGACGACCACGGAGACCACACCGATCACGAAGACGCCCCAGACGCGATCCTTGTTGCGGTCCACGAACGCGGTCGCCTTGGGCAATCGTTGTCCGGCCAGCTTCGTGAAGAGGCGGCTCAGCTCGTCTTTCCAGCTGAACAGCATCCAGTACACGACGAGGCCAATCGCCACCCATGTCAGGTTCGTGATGAGGCCCGACAACACGGATACGCCCGTGATCGCGACCACGATCTGCGGAGCGAAATACCAGACGGTCAGCACGATGAGGACGATGCGGGCGCTGCGTACGAACTTCGTGCCCAGCTCGAGGTCGAGGCGCAGCAGATCTGCGATCGCGGCTTCGTCGGGGCGCAGGTCGTCTTCGCCGCCCGTCGCGGCCATCCCTTCCTTCTCGCGATGCCAACGCGGCAACGCGAGCGTCGTCGCGACGCGCACCCCGATGAAGTAGAAGAAGAACGCGTCCACCGCCCATTGCAGAAACACGAGCTCGTTGAACGACGCCACCACGTAGGCGATGACGTAGGTCGTACCGAAGTACAGGATCGCGGGGCGCGCGGAGGTGCGCAGAAGCTCGTACAGCTTGACCGCGAGGCTGGGCCGACGCCGGAAGAACTTCATCTCCTGTGCGAACGACAGCAGCCGTCGGGTGAAGGCGGGCACGAGGCGCACGACGATCAGGGGGATCACGAAGCCGAGGAACATGCGCCACAACAGCGCCGCGAGCCACAGCCCCACCGCCATCATCTGATCGGGCAGGCTGCGCCCGGACGAAACCCGCTCCGCGATCAATCGCCGCGTCAGTTCGAGCTTGTCATTGAGCCGCGCGAAGGCATCCGCCCATGCATCGGTGTTCCCGAGGCCATAGACCAGTCGGCGCCCGCTGCCGGAGGCGCGCCCGACGACCGCGCGAACCTCCTTGGAGTAGAACTCCACGCCCTCCTCCAGCAGCGCGACGCGGTCGTCTTCCTGTTTGTGCTGCGACGTCGCGACCTCGAGCTGTGCCTGGGCGAGTTCGACCTCGGTCTTCGCCACGGTGACGCGCTGCTTCCAGAGCTCGCTGCCCCCCAGTTCCTGCTTGCGCCCCTCCTCGGCGATGACCTTCGCCGTCGCCGCCTCCAGCGCGGCCTCCAGCTTCTCGACGCGCTCCGTGGCCGCCTTGGCCCT
>JBFIHF010000562.1:0-3397 GCA_041601915.1 Bradymonadaceae bacterium | reverse complement strand
CTGCCACCCCGACAACCTCCCCGCCGCCCTCGCCCACCTCTGCGCCTTCCGCCGCCGCTACACCCGCGCCCGCAAGATCGTCCTCGCCGGCGGCCGCCCCACCTTCCCCCGCGGCACCTACGCCATGCACCGCTGGCACGGCTTCCCCCGCGCCCCTTAACCCCACCCACAACCCACTCACCCCGCGGACCATCTCCTGATGGACCGCATCGCTGCGTCCAACGCCGCCCACCCCACGAAAATCACCGCACCGAAGCCCGAAAAACACGCTGCGCGCCCGCCCAACTCAACGCAATAGTTCGATCAAACCGCACAACCACACATCAATCGTCGCCCAGGGCGAAACCGCCTAGACCGCCCCGGGCGGCTCGCGGCGTTCGCCCCGGGCGGTTTGCGGTATGCCGGCTGGCGCTGATACAACGCGGGGGTCCCAAGGTTGTGCGATGAACCCACTGTACGCGTATAGCCTGTTGCCGGTTGTGGCGATTTCGCTGCTGTTGTTCTTCACGTTGGTGTTGCGCGTGCGTCGCCACTACGGGGTGGCGGCGTACTGCGGGGCGATCTTCGTGTGGTCGGCCGCGCTGCTGGTCTCGTACTTCCCGCACCTGGGGGAGGTCGGCTCGCGATCGGCCGCGGTGGGTAGCTTTGTGGCCGCGAGCTATGTGCACGCCGCATACGACTTTACGGAGAGGAAGCGGACGTGGCTCGTCGTGGTGGCGTACGTCGTGGCGCTGACGCTGACGGTGGTGGGCTTCTTCGTGCCGGGCGTGTTGTACAATCCGGTGACGCTGGATGCCGGGCCATTCTTCTGGCCCGGGATGGGGCTCGCGATCGCGTCGGCGGTCGTGCCGCTATACGACCTCGGACGGGAGTTGCAACGGGCGGACGGCGCACGTCGGCGGTCGTTGGTGATGTTCCTGGCCGCGGGCGTCCTCGGGTACATCGGCGCGTGGAGCAACGCGCTGATGCTCTCCAGCGGGATCGCGCTGCCGTATGGGATGCTCGCGGTTCTGGCCTCGCTGCTGGTGCTCGGCGCGGTCGTGCAGGACGTGATGCCGGCTGCCGATCGACGGCTCATGGAGCGAAGCATCGCGTACTCGGCGGTGGCGGCGTTCCTGTCGGCCGGCTTCCTGATCGGCGTGTACTGGTTGGTCGAAGACCAGGAGTTGCTGCGCGGCTATCCGCTTGGTGCGCTGTTTCTGCTGTTCCTCGCCGCGTGGGCGTTCGACCCGATTCGGCAGCAGTTTCTCGAGGTCATCGGTCGTCGGATCGAGCCGGATCGGGCGCACGCGGCGGACCTCGCCCGCGAACTCGTGCGCCAGGAGGAGCGCAGCGCGCAGGGGCAACGCCTCGCGGAGCTCGGGCAGTTCACGTCCGCGATCGCGCACGAGATTCGCAACCCCCTTGGGGTGCTCGCGGCGCACCTGAAGCTCCTCGAACGCCAGGCGGTGAGCCCCGAGACGGTTCAGGAGATGCGCGACCAGATCGACCGGGCCGGCCATTTCGTGGACGACTTGCTGTCCTACGGGCGCCCGACCCCGTTGAACCTGCGGGATACGAGCTTTGGCGATGTGACAGCCCTCGCGGCATCCACGGCGAGTCAGGCGCTGGGGCGTGACGCCGAGTTCTCGTTCGACGGCCGCGACACGCGCCTCGAGGCGGACCAGAGCCAGTTGTTGCAGGTGTTTGTGATTCTGTACGAGAACGCGCTGCTCGCCGGAGCGAGCGTCATCTCGACGACTTGGAATGTCGATGGGGTGCAGATTACGGCGCGCATCGCCGACGACGGTCCGGGTATCGAGGCTGCGATCGTGGATCGGTTGTTCGAGCCGTTCGTGACGAGCCGTAAGCGCGACGAGCGACCCGGTACGGGGCTCGGCCTGGCGATCGCGCGCGGGATCGTCGAGCGACACGGTGGCACGATCGACCACGTCGCGTCCGCGAGCGGCGCGCAATTCGTGCTGGTGTTGCCGCAGAAACAGGTCGTCGCGGGGCGATGACACGCGATACGGTTGCCGGATGGAGGTTGTGATGGCGGATCGAATCTTGTTGGTGGACGACGACCGAGCGTTCCGGAACGTCTATGCGACGTTGCTCCGTGGCGCCGGGATCGACGTCGACGAGGCCGATGATCGGCCGAGCGCGCGCGCCGCGCTGAGCGCGTCCACGTATCCGGTCATGCTGCTCGACCTCATGCTCCCTCCGGATGGCAGCGTGACCGAGGGCCTCGCACAGCTGGCCGAGATCCTCGATCGCGCGCCCGCCACGAAAGTCATCGTCGCATCGGGCGCCGGAGACCAGCGCTTCGTCGTGCAAGCCGTCCGCGACGGCGCCTTTGACTTCCTCACGAAACCGGTCGACCCCGATGTCCTGCTCATCGTGGTGGAGCGCGCACTGGCGCGTGCGCATCTGGAACGCAAGGTCGAGCGTCTGCAGTCAACGCGGCTCGAGGCGGCACCAACCCAGGGCATGATCGGCGCGAGCCCCGCCTTCGAGGCCGCCCTTCGGATGGGCGAACAATTCGCGACGTCCGGACTCCCGGTCCTCGTGACCGGTGAGAACGGCACCGGCAAGGAGCTGATGGCGCGGCGAGTACATGCGCTGTCTTCGCGAGCGTCGGGTTCTTTCGTGGCCCTGAACTGCGGCGCGGTGCCCCAAGAGCTGTTCGAGAGCACGCTCTTTGGACACCGCAAGGGGGCGTTCACGGGAGCGATTTCCGATCGTCCGGGCCTGTTTGTCGAAGCCAACGGCGGCACGCTGTTCTTGGACGAGATTGGCGACATGCCGGTTCCGGCTCAGGTCAAGCTGCTCCGCGCGCTCGAGTCCGGGGAGATTCTGCCCGTCGGCGCGGATCGTCCCGTGATGGTGGACGTCCGGATCGTGTCGGCGACGAATCGCGATCTGCTGCAGTTGCAGACCACGGGTGAGTTTCGCGAGGACCTCTACTGGCGCATCAACGGCGCTCAGATCCACCTTCCGCCGCTGCGGGAGAGGCCGAGCGACATCCCGCTGCTCGCGGCGCACTTTCTCAACCTCGCGAGTGCGCTGTCACCAACCGGGGCCGCGAAGCAGCTGAGCATGAGTGCGATCGAGGCGCTGCTCGAGCACACGTGGAGCGGTAACTTGCGGGAGCTTCGCCACGAGATGCAGCGTGCGACGGTCATGACCGGAGACCGCGACGAGCTCGTGGCGGGCGACTTCTCGTTTGCGTCGCGCGTCGTCGCGGTTCCAACCGGCAGTGACGGAACGCTGGCGGCCAAGATCGAGGCGCTCGAGCGTCGCGAGATTGAACTCGCGCTAGCGCGCCACGACGGCAATCGGACGCGCGCGGCGGATGCTCTGGGCCTGTCACGGCAAGGGCTGCTGAACAAGATGGCCCGCTTCGGACTGAACTAGT
>JBFIHF010000561.1:0-3454 GCA_041601915.1 Bradymonadaceae bacterium | reverse complement strand
GGGACGCTCTCCATCACGTTCATCCCACTTTTCAGCGCCTACATGGCGCGCGACGACGAGGAGGGGGGATGGCGACTGTTCTCGACCGTCGCGACCACGATGGGCGTCGCGCTCGTGGCCGTCACGATCGCGTTCGAGTTCCTCGCGCCATATCTGGTGCCGATCCTCTTCCCCGGCTTCGTCGATCCGGATCAGCTGGCCCTGACCGTCCAGCTCACGCGCATCGTGATCCCGGCCCAGCTCTGTTTCTACGTCGGCGGTCTGCTCAACGCGACGCTCTTCGTGCGCCGTGTGTTCTGGCCCGCCGCGATCGCGCCGCTCATCTACAACGTATGCATCATCGCGGGGGGTGTCTTGCTGCACCCGTGGCTGGGAATCCAGGGGTTCGCCGTCGGCGTCTTGATCGGCGCCGCGCTAGGCCCGCTGGCGGTCCCGCTGTTCGCCTCCCGCCACAAGATCCGATTCTCACCGCGGTTTGCGCCGAACGATCCGGGCTTTCGCGAGTTTGTCCTGCTCGCCTTGCCGCTCATGATCGGCGTGGGCCTCGTGACGGTCGACGAGTGGCTCTTGAAGTACTTTGCGTCGTCGCACGCCCACGGTTCGCTGGCGTGGCTGAACAACTCGCGCAAGCTGATGCTGGTGGTGTTCGCCCTGACGGGACAGGCCGCGGGTCAGGCGGCGTTACCGTTCCTGTCCGATCTGCATCATTCGGGAAAGGCCCAGGACATGGCAGCGCTGCTCGCGAAGAGCATCGGGCGTGTCGTGTTTCTGGCCGCCGTGGGCGCAGCGGCGCTCGGTGTGAGCGCGGAGTCCGTCGTGCATCTGGTGTTTCGTCGCGGGGCCTTCACCGCATACGACGCAGACATGACCGCGACGTTGCTGGTCTGCTTCTGCCTCGGGCTCGCCGCATGGGCCGCACAAACCATGGCGGTGCGCGGCTTCTACGCGCGCAAAGACACGCTGACGCCGATGGCTGTGGCGAGCGCGGTCGTGATCGTGGTGCTGCCCCTGTACTTCGTGCTGGACCGCCACTTTGGGGTGGTGGGCCTCGCTCTCGCGTCGTCGTGCGGGATGACGATCAACGCCATCGTGACGGTTACGGCGTATCGGCTGCGGACCCGGGAGTTGCCGCTCGCGCCCATCTTGGGCGGCCTCGGGCGTGGCGCGATCGTGGCGCTCACGTGTGGAGCGCTCGCGATGGCCGGACGACATCTGATGCTGATGGTTTTGGAGCCCGTCGACTTCTTGACCCACCTCGCGATGCTCGGGGCTCAAGCGTTCGCGTTCACCGTCGGACTCGCCTTGATCACCATCCTCTGGCGCCCCGCGGAGCTGGAGTTCGTCACGGACCGCTTAAGGGCCCGCTTCGCGCGGGTCAAGCCGTAAGCTCACCGAGCTTTTCGGACGCCATCGAACGCCACTGCGATGGGACGGCTTCGTCCTCGGTGAGCTGCGTGAGGTGAGTCTGCGCGTCGGACTTCTCCCCCAACTCGAGGTGGCAGAGCGCGATGTTGTACAGCGCGGCCGGCGCGGCATCGAGGTCGTCCATGGCATGACGGAACTCTTCGATCGCCTCGGCGAACAAGCCCATGTCCTTGTACGTCATGCCGAGCTCGAGACTCGAGTTGTTGACGCCCATGTCGATCTCGAGTGACGGGTTCGTTCCCGGCGCGTCGAACGTGTGGGTCAGGCTCCGAGCGCCGAACGCCGAAGGCGGCGCCGTCCGTTCGAACGCGTCGCTATCATCGAGATCGAGTTCCTCAATGCCCTCGTCCGAATCGCCGAACATCGCTCCTGGACCGCCGAACAACTCGTCGAACATGAGGTCGGCGTCTTCGGCGGAGAAGTTCAGATCGACCTCGCCGCTCAGCGCCGCGTTGTCCAGCGCCTGAAGTGCGCTCATCGTGCTGGCGTCGAAGTTCGCCGCGTCGACGTCGAGGTCCACGACGCTCTCCCCTTCCAGCGACATGCTCGCGTCGAAGTCGTCGAGTTCGCCCACCTCGAACGTGCCGAGATCGATCTCGACATCGGCGTCCAGCTCACCGACGTCGTCGAAGTCCGCCACGTCGAAGGAGTCGATGTCTTCGTCGTCGAGCTCGATCGCCATCTCGGAGACCTCGCCCACCGGCAACGGTGGCGGTGCGTCGTCGACGGCCGACTCGCCGGACAGCGCGAACTCATCGCGGCTGTCGCTGCCGATCTCCGGCAGATCGATCGTCAACGCGCCCATGTCATGCAGCTGCCCTTCGACCGTGGAGCTGATCTCGTCGAGCCCCTCGGAGACCTCGGACAGGAAGGACGCCGCGAAGTCGCCGTCGACCTGCAGTCCAGCGCTGATCGCCAGCGTCTTGAGGGTCTGCGGATCCACGAGAGCCGTTGCGCGATCCAAAAACACCGCCGACTCCGGCTTGCCGCTGGTGATCCGCGCCATCTCCACGAGTTGGTGGGCGGCACCTCGCTTGTCGCCCATCCGGACGAGGAGCTTCCGCATCTGCTCGCGCCCGCCCAGGCTATTCGGGGACAGGGACAGCACCTTGGTGATCACGTCTTCGGCGCGATCGAGCAGCCCGTACTTCAGGAAGACGTCCGATTCGGTGAGGAACTGATTGATCTGATCGTCGCCATCGACCGAGGCCGACGTCACCTGATCGAGCTGCGGCTCCTCGATGATTTCGAGGCTCGCCGACGAGATCTCGGCGGCAGCCGTGTGCTCCCCGCCCACCGCGACTTCGGGATAGGCGTCCATCCCGCTGAGATCGGCGTCGCTCTCGAGGTCGCGGATCGCATCCTCGGCGAACGCTAAGAAGCCACCGTCGACGGCGCCTTCGTCGGTGGCCGGCGGGTCCTCGTAGGCATCGTCGTCGTCGTCGAGAAACTCGATCCCATCGAGCGCGTCATCTTCCTCGAACTCGTCGAGATCGAGCTCGTAGACGGGCTGCTCCGGGATCGTCCGTTCCGGCAGCGTCGCAGCCTGAGGCTTGGGCGCGGACTGGCCGAGGAATCGGAGGGCGTCGGCGTGGGTGCCGTCGATCGTCAAGATCGTGCGGTACGCCGCGGCTGCGCGGTCCTCCACCCCGTTGCGTTCATACAGAGCCGCCAGTTCGGCATAGACCAACACGGCCTTGTCCTCGGCGCCCAGCCGATGAAACGTGGATCCCAGCAACTCGAGGGTGTCGATGTCCTGGGCGTTCAGCTTGAAGCAGAACTGCAGGTGCTTCAGGGCGTGCTTCTCGTCGCCGCGCCCGAGATACACGCGCACGACCTCCTTGCGCATCTCCACCGACTGCGGCGACAGGTAGATCATGCGCTCGACGACTTGAACGTACTCATCGAAGCGCCCCTCTTCTTTGAGCTTGTCCGCGGCGTCGCGAAACAGCGCGCGCGCTTGATCGGTCATCGAGTCTTTTTCGTAGCGTTCGGCGAGCTGGATCTGAAGGCCCACGTCCTCCGGATC
>JBFIHF010000560.1:0-3474 GCA_041601915.1 Bradymonadaceae bacterium | reverse complement strand
GCAGCAGCGGAACCCGGTCGAGTAGTCCCAGTGCCGCGTATCATGGGCGGTGGTGCGGTACAGGCAGCCCGGACCGTTGAGCCGCGTGTCGACGTAGAACCCGCCGCGGAACGTGCCCGCGGGGTCGGCGGTCCACTCGTGGAGGTTGCCCATCATGTCGAACGCCCCGTCGCTGGTCACGCAACCGGTGTTCGAGCCCGTCGGCGCCAGACCGTCGGCCAGTTGGTTCAGGCACGGGTGGTCGATCATCGAAAACACGGACGGGTCCGAGGACATGAAGTACTCGACGGCGGGATGCTGGGCGCGCGCGTCGTTGCACACGCCGTCCATGCGGGTGTCGCCGTAGGGGTACGTGAAGCCGGCGGAGGACTGGCAGGCGCGCAACCACTCGGTGTCGGTGCAGAGGCGTTTGCCCGCTTCGGCACAGGCGGCGCCAGCTTGGTCGCCGTTGATGTAGCCCTGCGGGATCGCTGCGGCGATCGACACCGCACGCACGCGGGCCACTCCGGGATTGAAGTACGGGGACCAGGTCGTCCCGCTGTCGACCTCGACCAGCGAGGCCTCGTACACGTCGACACAGAATGACTCCACGGGCGTCATGCCGGCCGGGCAACCACCCACCCCGGGTGCCTCAGTGAGGCCCTCGTTGGGCCGTGGCATCGCCGCCGGGTCACACGTGCCGGCGGGGACATCCGTACAGCATTGGATCTCGCTCGGGCCAGGGCAGAACCCCGGGGTCGGCGCTTGCGGTGCGACGCAAGCTGCCACGTCGATGCACACGCCAGCGCGTCCGTTGACCTCGCATGTCACCGCCGTCCCGAGGTCGGCGTCGGCGAAGGCGTCGGGTTCGGAGCCGTCGTCCGGCGCGGTCGTCGCGTCGACGACGCTCGGTGCGTCGGGGCCCGCATCGACAAGGATCGCGGTGTCGCCGGTGTCGGGAGCCGGCCCCGGATCGGGGCCGCAGGCGACGGCCATCAACGCAACCAGTGTGATCGGTGTTCGTCGCTTCATGCGTTCTCGCCGCTCAGCGCGAGGCCAATCGCCACCAGCTCTTTGATGTGCTCCTCGAGCTCTTCGTCGGGGCCGCCGTCCGGAATGCACAGCAGTTGCCCCGTCTCGACCGAGTAGGTGCCGGCGTCGGCCATCGCGGCGAGCGCTTCGCGAACGGTGGGCTGGGCGGCCCACTCCTTCACTTCGGATCGGGGGCCCTGGATGAGGAGTGCGTCGTCGATCTCGGGGATGTGGAGCTGGATGTCCTTCACACCGACGAGCTTCGTGACTTTCTGCGTCAAGCCCTCACGTCGAATCGCGAGACCGCCCGGTGCGATGCCTCGCAAGGGCACGCTGAGTTGGTAGAGCTCGACCGACTCGTTGAGCCGTCGCCGATGCTGAACGCGCCTGCCCTTCACGAGCAGCCCGCGGTAGGTGCCAGTGAGCTCGCCGTCGTGGTGATCGAGGCCGAGCTTGGCCGCGACGTTGGCGGTGATCTCGTTCTCTTCCCCGCGGAGGTAGAGATAAGCGCCGACCCCCAGGGCCAACATCAATCCGCAGGCGATCAAGAACTCCAGCATCGTGCGACTCCGTCAGGTCCGAGTGCAATCGTTCCGTGGGCTCGTCGGGCGACGACGCGCGAGCAGCGCGTAGCCGGGCACTTGGACGAACCAGAGCACCGAGATGGACCCCATCGCGTCCAAGAACCAGTCGGTCTCGTTGTCACCAAAGAATGAGTAGCAGAACACGAACGCGAAGCATGCCAGGCCGAGGAGCGCAAACACGCTGAGCAAGTAGTCGTTTCGCTCCCACGGGCCGGGGTTCGGTGTCCCGGCCTGATAACGTTGGAAGCTGACGAAGCTGCCGAGGCCGACGGCCAGCGCAACGAGTCCAAGGCCGATCGCGAATCCCATACCTCTCCGTGCGTTCTCAGGAGTCTCGGCGGCGAGACTCAGGTCGTCAAGCCTGCCACGTGGTTCAGTTCGGTGTCTCGAGGACCTGCTTTTCGGCGAGGTAGACGAGGTGGGTGCCGGGCAAGATGTTGTAGTCGCGCGCCGGATTGATCACGACGGCCTCGCCGGGCGGCTGCACGCCGATGACGAGGGCGCCTTTGGCGGTGAGCTGCAGTCGGACGAGAAGCTCCGAGTAGGTGATCTCCTCGGTGACGCCGTCGGGGATGATGCCGAGATACGGGTTGTACGAACCCATCAGAAGCAGGCGGCTCATCGCGTCGGCGGTGCCGTGGTAGCGAACGGTGTGCGCGATCATCGAGAAGCCGACGCGACGCGTCTCGACCACTTCGTCGGCGCCTGCGGTGCGAGCGTGGTCGACATTTTCGGCGTCGAGGATCTCGGTGACGACGTACAGCGGGCGCAGGCGGTCGGCCGTCATCGCCTCCTTTTCGCGCAGGTAGGCGCGGATCGTGAACGTCGTGAGGATCGCGCGGGCGTCGGCCACCTGCGGCGTCACGTGCCGGAGCCCCACCACCACCGCGGCGCGCGCGTGGGTGAGTCGCACCTTGTCGAGCTCGCTTTGCTTCGTGGGGTCGCCCTGGACCCACAGGACGCTGGGCGGCAGTTCGCGGGGGCGCTCCTGATCCTCGAACACGACGATGCGCGTCTCGTCCATGTCGAACTCCGTGCCAAAGAGCCCCAACAAATACTCACTCGAGTTGTCATACCCGAGCACGACGATGTGATTGACGTAGTCGCCCATCCGGAACTGCTCCTCTCTAACGTTGAGCATGGCGTGCACCAGGCTCGAACCAACGAAACCAGCAAACATCGCCAGCGTGAGCATCCCCGCGATCATCAAGAGGCCGCCGACGACGCGCCCCAGCGGGGTGATGGGGGTGATGTCGCCGAAACCGACGGTCGTGATGGTGACCAGCGCCCACCAGATGCCGTCGAAGACGCTCGAAATGTCGGGATTGGCCGTCTTCTCGATGAAGTACATGCTCACCCCACCGATCATCGTCTCCGCGAACAGCACCGCGAAGCCGAAGATGAACAGCAGACTGTTTTCTTCCAGCGCCCGCGTGATCGACGCGAACGGGTTCGCGTACCGAAACAGCGGGAGCGTGCGCAGCAGGCGCAGGAGCCGTAGCGCCCGCAGGCTGCGTAGCTCGGGGAACAGCGTCAGCACCGCCAGCAGGTCGATGAGCATCATCGGCCGGAACGCAAACCGCAGCCGCGCCACCACGTGGGTCCGCAGCGTGATGAGCGGGCCCGCTTGGAACACCTCCAGCGCCGGCGGGTTGTAGCTGAGCACGCGCAGCATGTACTCGCACGCGAAGATGACCAGCAGAATGCCGTCCGCGATCCGGAACGGCAGGCTGACCCTCGGGTCCTGGGGCAGGAACGGTTCCGCGACCAACATCGCGATCGACAGGAGGATCAATCCCCAGATTGTGCGCTGTACGCGCCGATACAGCTGCGTATCGGGCTTGTGGAATGCGGCGTGGACCGTCTCGGCGTGCGTCAT
>JBFIHF010000559.1:0-3477 GCA_041601915.1 Bradymonadaceae bacterium | reverse complement strand
GCCGCCACCTCCCCGAACGTCGACACGCGCCCCAGCGCGTCCACCCGCCCGCTCACCGGCGCACCCCGCAACGGGAACACCGAGAACACCACGACCTCACACCAGCCCGCGGTCCCCGGCACATCCAGGTGCAGGTCCACCCAGGTGCAGTCATGGTCACGCGCGAACGCGGCCAGCGACCGGGCCTGCGCGTCGGTCAACCGGACAGGGGCGGGCCGGTAGGCGGCGGTCAGCGCGCAGAGCGCATCCACCTGGCAGCGACGATGCGAGCTCATGCCGCCACCCCCGCGTGATCGGCGTCAGCGCGCCGACAGGCGTCGCGCGCCTCGGTGAGCGCCCGGATCAGCACGTCCAGGTCCCCGGCGCTCAGGTCGACCTCGCCGCGATCCGGGAGCCGCACGGTCACGTACGCGATGCGCGGCCCGTCGATCGCCTCGATGCACACGTCGTGCAGGCAGGTGCCTTCGACGGGCTCGTGCGCCAGGTGGTGCACCAGGAGCCTGCCGTGTCGCGGGTCCCGGTGGTAGTGCGTGGTCTGCATGTGTCCCTCCTCAAGGGGACGAATCAACAGTAGGTACCACGCTACCGGTACCACGGTACCCTGTCAAGGGTCCGTGACGAAACGTTTACGGGGTGTTGTCGTTCGTGATCCTGCGCACCGCCGCCCACAACCCCACGCGCAACGCCGCGAACGCCTGCTCCTCCCGAAACCCCGGCTCCAAGTACGGCAAGAGATCCAACCCGCCCTCGTCGTACTCCCGGTGGTGCGACGGGCAGAGAGCCACGACCGCCTTGGGGTCGTCTGCGCCCTCCCCGCACAACGAGCGGTCGATCAGGTGCGCCGGATGGCAGCTGCCCGCGTGCGCGCGACACACGATGCACGCGCGTTCCCGGATCGCGTCGCGTTGCGCGGGGCTTGCGGGGCTGATCGCGGACCGTTTCGTGTTCGACGCGCGCTTACGCGGCGAGGCGTTACGCGCGGGCTTCGGTGTGGGCGCGGGCTTGCTCGCCTGGTGGCAGGCGGGCGAGCAGTAGCCCGCCGGCGCGTCGCGTTTCCCCGCGCCGGGGTCCTCGAACATCGCGCCGCACTCACGGCAGGGTCGGCGCGGCACAATCACGCCCTGGTTCCTCCGGGGCCGGCGAACAACGCCACGCAACAACTTTTCATGTCAACCTCTTGACACTCACGGGAGATGGTGTCAACATGTGGACATGACCTCCACCACAGTCCCCACCAACCGGCGACAGTTCCGCACCAACGCAACCGCGTTCAGCCCGACCACCGGAACCGCCGGACTCGCAAAGACCATCGCCCGACAGTCGCCCCTCAACGCGCGCACCGTCCGCGCTATGATCGAGAGCCTCACCGTCACTGGCGTTACGGACTTCCCCTGCACCACCGGCGGACGCCTGTTTGTCGAGCGCGTCGCCTGAATGCCGAACGTCGAGACCACGCGCCGCGCGCTCATCAAGGCGGCGGCGCAACGCAGCAAGGCCGAACAGGAGCGACGCGCGGCCCTGGACCATCTGAACGGGCTCGTCGTGGCCGCGCTCAATGCTGGTATGGGGCCGTCTGAGGTCGCGCGGTTGGCGGGCGTGAGCAGGCAGCACGTTCACAACCTCACGCGGTGATCCGGGGCCGGCGAACAACGCCACAGACGCCACAGACGTCACGGGCGCTCTCGCTTGTGCGCGATCATCGCCGCCGCCAGCCGTTTGTCCCGCGCGCTGATGACGCGCTCGAGCGTCAGGTGCTCACCATCGTCCATGCGTTCGATGAGCGCGAGCGCGGCCTTCCATCGCTGCCGGTAGATGATGGCGGCGTGCCGGGTGATAAACGCGCCGAGAGCGATGCCGGCGAACAACGCGACCACGCTCACGCGGACACCACCACAGTACGAATCCCCCTGCGCTCAGCCTCGCGTACGGTGTCCATCGTTCCGCGCGACTCGCCCAGCGGGAACGCGATTACGAGGTCTGGGTTCTCATCGAGCATCTGCCGGTTGCGGATCGGTCCCGCGGCTTTGCCGTGCTGCTCCCATTCGGCAGGGAACGCGCGCACGCGCCATCCGTACGACCGGCCGATGCCCGCAGCTATCCGGTCAACGCCTGGTGCGTCCCCGTGCAGGAGCGTCAAGTCCGGGTAAACCCAGAGACGCTTGAGGACGTGCTCTATGCGGTCCGTGTTGGTCCAGTTGCGGGAGCCGCACACGAGGATGGTGCTGTCGTCACGGAGGGTCATGTCGTGTCTCGGAGTGCTTTTCGGGCGATGACGCCCCACTGACCGGACTCCGCACTAGCAATACGAGCCAGAGCCGCGCGTGCCTGATCGCGTTCGCGGACCAGCCGTTCGACCGTTGAGATCGGGATGTAGTGGACCGGGGTTGCCTGACACGTCGCGCAGTGCACGCTTTGGGGGACCCGTGTCCTTTCGACCTCGACGCCGCCGTGATCGCACGGCCACACGCTGATGACTTCGCTCATGGCGCGGACAGGTTTCCTTTGGTTGGGGGTGGTTTGCTGCACACACATCACGCCGCAACCCAGCCCTCAACAAGCCGCGCACGATCCGGCACCGGAGCCAGCAACGGGGTGATCGGCACGAGCCGGTCCAGCAGATCAAACGCCCGGTCAGTACGACCAGGGAACGCCTCGTCCAACACCCGCTCGTAGTGCGCGCGCGCGGCCTTCTTCGCGGCGGCGTACGCCTTGTTGTAGGTGTCGCCCCACGGGTCAGCGGCAGCGACAGCGACAGCGTCAGCGACAGCGACAGCGGCAGCGTCAGCGACAGCGGCAGCGTCAGCGGCAGCGACAGCGACAGCGGCAGCGTCAGCGGCAGCGTCAGCGGCAGCGTCAGCGCCAGCGACAGCGACAGCGGCAGCGCCAGCGGCAGCGTCAGCGGCAGCGTCAGCGGCAGCGTCAGCGTCAGCGGGCTGCTTTGCCAGTTCGGCGTCGATCAGCCCGCGCATCCGGGCCTTGCGCTGGTCCCATGTGCCCCACTTGGCGGTGCGTGCGGCGTACGCGGCGTCCCGGGCTTCGCGCAACACCGCGCGGGACCCGTAGGACAGGTCGGGCAGGGCGGTGACCTTGTCGGCCTCGCTGTCGAGTCCGGCGGCGCGCAGCCAGAACGGCAAGCTGTCGCGCAGCACGAACTCGGTGCACAGCCGCATCCGCTCCGCGTCCTGATCGTCAGTGGCGGTGCCGAGCGACCGCAGGATGTACGGGCGCAACCGCTGACGGTCCTCATCCGAGAGCCGGTCGTTGAGCCGGATCATGTACCGGCGCACCACGGGGCTGACGCACTTGGGGGCGTCGGTGTGCTTGTCCCCGGCGAGCCATGCTGCGGCTTCCATTGCGCACATGCCGGACTCGGGGCTGGGGTGCGAGCCGTGTTTGAGGGTGAGGTCAATGCTCATCGTGTCTCCTTCGCTTGGGGTTTCTGGGTGGTTCGCTGCACACACATCACGCCGCCACATC
>JBFIHF010000558.1:0-3482 GCA_041601915.1 Bradymonadaceae bacterium | reverse complement strand
TGCGAGTAGGTCAGTCGATCGCGTACTTCTTCATCAGGCGGTACAAGGTCGTGCGGTCGATCCCGAGCTTGTCCGCGGCGTCGATCCGTTTGCCGCCAACCTCGGCGAGGACCTCGCGGATCCGACCTTCGGTCGCGAGGTCGAGGAACTCGGCGAGCGACTCGCCCGCCGCACGTGCGCTGGGGTGGCCCCCGACGAGGATATCGTCGAGCTCGATCACGTCGCCCCGTGCGAGCACCACGGCGCGCTCGATGGCGTTCTCCAGTTCGCGCACGTTGCCCGGCCAGTCGTGCTGGGACAGGTACTGGGCGACCTCCGGCGTCCACCCCTCGATCGTGCGCCCCATGTCACGGGCGCATCGCGCGAGGAAGTAGCGCGCCAGGGGCACGATGTCGTCGCGCCGCTGCGCCAGCGGGGCGATATGGATCGGGATCACCGCGAGCCGAAAGTACAAGTCCTCGCGAAAGCGGCCCGCCGCGATCTCCTCCTTCAGGTCGCGGTTTGTCGCCGCGACGACGCGCAAGTCCACGGGCATCGCGCGATCGGCACCGACCCGCTGCACCTCACGCTCCTGCAACACGCGCAGCAGCTTGCCCTGGAAGTCGGTATCGACCTCGCCGATTTCGTCGAGGAAAACCGTGCCGCCACTCGCGCGTTCGAAGACGCCAGCGCGCGCCGACTGCGCGCCGGTGAACGCGCCTTTTTCGTGGCCGAAGAGTTCGGATTCGAGCACGCCGCTGGCGAATGCCTTGCAGTTCACGGCCACGAACGGTTCCCCGACCCGATCGGACCAGTAGTGGATGGAGCGCGCGACGAGCTCCTTGCCCGTGCCACTGTCCCCCGTGACGAGCACGGTGGCTGGGCTGCGCGCCGCGCGGTGCGCGAGGTCGAACACCGCCTGCATCTGCGGGGAGGCCGCCACGACGTTGTCGAGGGCGTACTTCGACCGGACCTCGGCCCGTAGATAGCGGTTCTCCCGCGCGAGCCGCGTGCGTGCGAGGGCGCGTTCGACGACCGCCTTCAGCTCGTCGTTGTCGAACGGCTTCTGCACGTAGTCGTACGCCCCGTTCTTCATGGCGCGGATCGCCGTTTCGACGGTTCCATGAGCCGTGATCAGGATGACCGGCGTATCGCCGGCCTTCTGGACGGCCTCGAGGACGCCCAGCCCATCGATGCCCGGCATCTTCAAGTCCGTGATCACCAGATCCCACGCCGCGTCCGGGAGTTCGGCGCAGAACGCGCGCGGTTCCGTGAACACCTCGACGTCATAGCCCTCGCGTCGCAACATGATCCCGAGGACCTCGGCGAGACGCTCTTCGTCGTCCAGAACGGCCACACGTGGTTTCAATGGTCCTCCATCGTTCGAAAGCGAAACGTGGCGCCGCGCTGGTCGGGTCCGAGGCCGCCCTCGGCCGCGATCTCGAGATCCCAGCCCTGGACGCGGGCGAGCTTGCGCGCCATCGCGAGCCCCAGACCGGTGCCCTTGGCGCGTGTCGTGAAGAACGGCTCGAACACTGACGCGCGCAGCTCGGGCTGCACTCCATGACCATCGTCGCTGACCTCGATGGCGCCGGGAGTCGCGAGCACTCGGACCGCCGCCGCGTCAGACTTTCGTGCGTTGTCGACGAGGTTCGTGAGCAACTGCACCGTCAGGTCGGGGTCGAGCACGTAGGTGTGCGCGTCGCCCTCGAGCGCCACGCCTTCCCCGACGATCGGGGCGAGTCGGCGTTTCAGATCCGCCCAGGTGATCGCGGCGGGCTGGGCGCTGAGCGGCCGCGAAAAGTCGAGGACCCGTCCGACGAAGTCGTCGAGTCGGTCCACCTCGGCACCGATGAACTCGGCGACCTGCGCGTCCTCACCTTCGAGGGTGCCGTGCAGCATCTGCGCGGAGCTCTTGATCACGCTCAACGGGTTGCGAACCTCATGCGCGACGCCAGCGGCCATGCGTCCGACCGCCGCGAGCGTCTCCGCTTCGACGAGGCTGCTCTGCATCGCCGCGAGTTCGTTGCCGCGTTGCCAGAGTCGCGCGATCAAGGCGGCCAGGGCGCCGAAGTTCAGCGCGAAGATCGAGACGACGACCAGCGTGACGTCCTCGCCGTCGATCAGCATTGTGATGTCGGCGGCGCGCAACAGCCAGTAATCCCCCATGCCCAGGAACAGGCCCGCGAAAAAGCCGAGGATGGTGATGCGGTTGAGCTTCATCATGCGAACCTACACCACGCACCGACGGGGTTGCTAGAGCGGCGGTTGGCCACAGACCCGTCGGCGCGGGGTGAGCTCCGAGGTGCACCACGCGGCGCACGGTCCTTGCCACTACAAGACTGGTGCCAACGCCGAGCAATCGGTAAGTCGTTGAAAGAGAACACACCTCTTCGGAGGCTTGATGGTGGCATGTTGCGCGAGGGGCACGCCCACGTTGCAGGCCTGCAACGTTTTGATCGTGAGCCAGAACCCCGTAGGCTGTATCGAGCCTCATTTGGAACTGATTATGCGGTACGTCTTGCTCATGCTCCTCGCCGGCTGCGGCAATCTGCAGCCGGATACGCCGGATTCGAAGCTCAACGCGAATCCCAACGCGAATCCCCAGACGACGAATGCGGCACCGAACAACGACCCGCTCAACGTCGTGACCGTCGACCCGTCGAGTTGGGGGACCAGCGGACCCGCGACAATGTCGGGAAAATCGGCGCAGGGCCATGCGCTCTGTACGCTCGATGACGTGACGACGAGCGACCTGCCCGGCAGCAACGTCGACGAGGTCCAGCCGGACCCGTGGGCGTCGGCCCCGGTGCCCGACGGCGCGGCGCGCTGCGGCGACGACGTCGAGACCCTCGTCTGGCGATTGCACAACTGCGAGCGAATCGGCACCGGACGCCAGCCGTTCGCGTGCGACCAACGCCTGGTATGGTCGGGCCGCGAGCACACCCTCGACATGATCCGCCAGGACTACTTCCGGCACGACAACCCGGCCGGTGAGTCCCCGTTCGATCGCCTGAACCGCCACGGCGTCGGGTGGTCTGCCGCGGCGGAGAATATCGTCCCGGGCGCGACCGCCCTCGCGATGCACTACGCGTGGATGGATTCGCAAGGCCATCGCGCGAACATCCTCGGGGCCTTCTCGCACGCCGGGATCGGCGCCGAAGTCGACGGCGATGGGCTGCTCGCCACCGCGGTCTTCATCAACCCCAACTAGTGCACCTGCCCAGAAGTCCCGCCCCACCGTCGGCGAGGGCGGCGCGACGAGGTCGAAGCGGTCCGACGCAGGCGATGCTCTTGCATCGTCGAGGAGGACCGAGAAGAGATCGTGGCGCGGACCCGGCGAGGGTGGCGCGAGACTTCTGGGCAGGTGCACTCGGTCCCACTTCACGCGCTAACGATCCGCTGGTCCGCTGGTCCGCTGGTCTGATGGTCAACTTCAAACTTGGACCCGCGCTCCGGCCAGGATCCCACCACGCGAAGCGTCGTGAGCCCCCTCGCTGGCC
>JBFIHF010000557.1:0-3495 GCA_041601915.1 Bradymonadaceae bacterium | reverse complement strand
CTTCGTGAGGTGCCACCCGCGCCCGTGCGGGCATGGGTAGGTGGAGAGGCCGGCGACGGCCACGGACATCGCCGCCTCGGGCGTCGGATGCGCGACCTTCGGTTGCCCATCGCGACCGCGACACATCAGGCACATCGTATCGGTCGGGATCGGGCCGAGGTCCACGGCGGGGCGGCTGTGCCAATGGTCACACTTGCCGCAGCGATACGGTTCCATGGTGCGGGACTCCAGGGGGTCCAGCTTCGGCCCCCGAACCGCGTCGGCGCGCCGATCGTACTCGCGCAGCCGGTCCCCGGTGTAGTCGTCGAAACATGACTCGCTGTAGCGCGACATCTGGACTCCGCAGGAAACGGCTCAACGATCAATTCATCGAGTCTCCCCTGTACGATTTCGTAATTCAAGGGCGGACCTAGCGCGGGACGGCGCCGACCCGTCGCCGGGATTCGATCTTCGCCTCGCGGCAAAGCCGCGGCTGGATTACGCTATCTCTTGACCACCTATGGACGCGCCACCGCGAGGGATCGGATGACACTGCAGGAGCTGGACGAACTGTTAGCCGCGAGCGAGGGACGCTGGTCGATCATCGCAGGGCCCGCATTCGCGGACAGCATCGTCGTCAATCACGTCGAGCCCACTCCATGGCTCAATGTGGCTAGCCACACGCACTCGTACGTGTACACGGACGACGTCGGCGTGACGATGAAGCTTGGGCTCCGTGTCAGCCCGAAGGACGCGCTGCAAGCGGTCTGGATGAAGAACCTCGATCGCGCACGCGGCATCGAGCTGTACCTCGACGTGTTTTTCCAAGGCGCTCTGGTTCGACGATGGATCGCGGTCGCCGTCGATGATCGGTGTCTGCTCCCCAAACCCCCGCGCGCTGACGAACCGACGGCGGACCGCGTCACACACGCGCTCTTTCGGGCCCTCGCCGCGGCCAACGACCGTGTCGATGCGTTTGACGACTGCTTCCGGCGTTGCGGCTTCCGCGTTCTCTGACGACCCGCGTGCGCGCCGCGATCGCGCCTCGTGAGAGCGTAATGTACTGCGGCGAGAGGCTCCGGCTGCGCTGCTCTGCGATTCAACGTCCTCGCCGTGGCGTGTGGTAACGTTTTTCGGGCAGACTGCGAGTGGATGATGCGCGAGATTCAAGTCGGAGACGTCCTCGCCGATCAGTTCCGGATCGACGGCGAGCTGGGCGCGGGCGGATTTGCGACAGTCTACCGGGCGACGGAGCTGCGCACGGGCCGCCCCGCCGCGTTGAAGGCCTTGACACCGAACGAGTTCGACGTCGCGGGCCAGATGTGGGCCTTCTTCCAGCAGGTCGCGCCGCGCCCCGCAAGCCAGTGATAGCTCTACTCAGCGGTGTGCCGCTGTTCGGCGAAGAAGCGCCAGATCTCGGACGCGTAGTCGAAATCCGAGGGCGTGCCGTCGCATTCCGGTCGATCGGTCGTGGGCGGGGGCTCGTATCCCGCCCAGTGCTGACCGCCGCGAATGTGCCAGCGGACCAGGGGGTGTTTGCAGTCGTGGTACGTGAATCTCTCGTGTCCGTCTTGCCGCAACACGGTCGGATTTGTGGTGCAGCCGTTCCGAGCGCGAAGCAGCGCCTCCTGTCGTGCGAGGGGGGTCACCCCAGCCGGACCGACGCACGGCTGCGGACCCTTGCCTCCCACTGGTTTCCGGCGAACGTCCGTCGGCGAGATGTCGAGTAGCGGCACGGACGCGCAATCCAGCTCCCGGTCGTCGATTCGCGAGCCGGCAAGCGCTCTCGCGCCGCGCGAGGCAACTCGTGCGGGATGGGTTCGCGGGGAGGCGTGACGGCCCGCCAGGCGAGCGCACCACACACGATGACGACGATCGGCGCCACGACGTAGATCCAGGGCGCACGGGGTGGCGGGCGCCGGGATGCCTCGATGGCCGGCGGTCCGTCGAGGACCGAAACGACAGCATCCGAGGTCTGCAATCGCTTGCTCGCGTCGCGGGACGTCATTCGTCCCGCCAACTCGAAGAGCGGCGCCGAGCCGGGCCCGTCGGGCACGGCAAAGAGGTGTCCAGAGGCCAGACGGTCGAGCTGATCGGCCCAGCGATTGCCATGCAGAGACGCCGACCCGATGAGCAGCTCAAACGTCATCACACCGAGGCTGTAGATGTCCGACGCCGGGGTCAATGGCTTGCCGGTAAGTTGCTCGGGCGACATGTATCGGGGTGTGCCGATCAGCTCCCCGGTCTTGGTGACCGCCGGACTCCCCTGATCGGTTGCGCGCGCGATTCCAAAGTCGAGCAACTTGACGAACCAGACGTCCTCTCCGTGCGCGTAGACGCGCACGTTCGCCGGCTTGATGTCGCGGTGGATGATGCCGTGCCGATGTGCCTCACGCAGCGATGACAGCAGCTGGCGCAGGACGTGCTCGACGATCCCGGGCTCCAGTTGCCCGCACTCGCGTAGAACATCGCTCAGGTCGCGACCGGGGAGACGTTCGAACACCGCGTACAGCACGCCATCCGCCGATTGACCATGTTCGTACAACTGGACTGTGTGCGGGTCGTGCAGCGTGGACAAGATCGCGAGCTCCCGGTCGAATCTGGCACGTGTGTCTCGCGCGTACCCGGCGTCGTCGTCGGGTTGGAGCAGCTTCAGCGCGACCGGCCGGCCCGTGTCGTCGGTCGCACCAAACACGATCGCGAACCCGCCCTGACCAAGGCGCTCGTCGATTCGAAAGCGCCCTTCGAACAGCTCCCCAATCTGTGGGTCCACGGCCTGCATTCAGCTCCTTCGCCGGCGGATCATCCCTGGGACGACACGCGATCCTCACGGTTTGATCCCGTCGTCTGCCATCGAGGGCACCAAGCGTTCATGAACTAGGATGCCACCTCGTGCAGCCGTCGGCGAAGCCAATCGATCCCGGGATCTGCCTCCGACGGAGTGGCCCATACCATTCGCACGCGCCCGCGCGGCAGATTCAGCGGCGGGTCTGAGAGCACCAGCCCGGCGCCCACCAGGCGTTCGCCCAGCCGTCGGTCCACCAGAGCGGTGAGGGTCGTGTTGCGGACGAGATGGGGGAGCAACAGCGCGTTCTCGACGCGCAGCGCGATCGTCCGAGCCATGCCACGATCGGACAGCGCGCGGTCGACGTCGGTACCGCCGGTCTCCTCGCTGCTCACGACGATGTGGCCGGAGTCCAGCCACCCCCGCAGCTCGATACTGCCGTCGACCACGGCCGGGTGGTCTGCCCGGCACAGCACCGCATAGGCATCGTCGTAGAGAGGGGCCGACGACAACCCGTTGCCAACCTCGTCGGCGTAGCCGGCAAACAGGTCCAGGTGGCCGTGCAGCAAGCCCGGAGGAACGACCTGTTGGGTCCACGCCTTGACACGCAGCTGCACGTGGGGGGCTTCGCTCGCCAGCAGCGGCACCAGCTCCGGCAGCACGACGGCCTGGACGATGTCTGGCATCGCCAGTGTGAACGTTCTCACCAGCATCTGGGGCTGGAACTCGCG
>JBFIHF010000556.1:0-3513 GCA_041601915.1 Bradymonadaceae bacterium | reverse complement strand
CGCGAACGGCGCCCCATCCAGCAGCGACCCCCACGCCACGCGGGTCGTCTCGAGCGGCGTCGTCGTCGGCAGCGCGACGCTCGCGGATCGCCCGGACTCGTCGAGCATCGGCGAAATGCACGTGACGAACGCCGTCTCCTCACCCAGCGCGGGCCACCCCGTATCGGGCAGGGCCAGAAAGGACGGATTGGCGCCGACGAGCAACACCGACGGGCGCCGGACGGACGGGAACTTCGCGATACCTGCGAGGTCGACGTCCAGTTCAGCCGGCAGCACGGGCCCCGGCGCCTCGATCAGCCCGCCGGGGACGTCCACTCGCCCCAAAGCCACGTCGAGGAGCACGGCCATCTGCGCGAGTTCGGGCGTTCCGGCGGACGCGACGACCAGCGGCGCCGAGGCGTCGAGGAGGTCCTCCGCGAGCCTTTCCAGCACCAGCACGGGGATGCCGATACTCGCCGCGGCCGCTTCGATCTCGAACTGCGGTTGGGTGACCGCGGTCACGACCCCGGGGCCCACGCGCTGTTGAGCTTCCTCATCGTCGGCCACCACGGCGCGCAGCAGCGCCATCGCGACGACGTGTGCGCCGATGGCGGGCGGCACCATCACATGGCGATCACAGTGAGCCGCGGTGACGTGCGCGTAGGGTCCCACGCTCACCCAGCGCGCGCGTCGCTTGCGCCCTTCGGCCCACGCTCTTTGCATCTCGACGGGCGTCGGCGACGCCTGCAAGAGGTCGGCTTCGAGCAAGACGACGAAGTCGGCATGCGCGACGTCGAACTGGCGCGACGGCCCGCCAAGCATCGCGGCGATCGTCGATTGCGGCCAGCGCGACCACGGCAGACCGACATCGACGAGCGTGGCACCCAGCGTCCTCGCGAAGACCGCCGCGGCGAGGCGCTCGAACAGATGGACCTGTCCGACCGCCACGACGAGCGGACCGGCGCCGAGCCCTTTGGCCGCGGCGGCGAGTGCGTCGTCCCAACTCGACGCCGCCATCTGGGGCCCCGTTCGGACTTGCGGCACGAGGAGTCGTTCGGGGTGGAAGAGGTTCTGGATCTCCGCGACTCCTCGGGCGCAGGCGCCGCCGCCGCCGGGGCCGTGTCCCTTCATGCCTCGGATCTGGAACGGATCGCCGCCGTTGGTGCGCACTTCGATCGCGCAGCCCGCGGAGCACGCCCCGCAGATCGTTCGGACTTTCTTCTCCGCGCCGCGCGGCACCACAAACGGTGGCGCGGGGATCGCACTGCACCCGGAGGCGAGGCCGACCCCGGTCAAGCCGGCGGCCCCGAGAAATGATCGCCGGCTCAGGCCGGTGGGTTGCTCGCTCATCGATGACACCTCGCGCAATCGTGGATGGCGCCGGCCGCGGGGCTATCGGGCGCCGCAGTGCTGTGGCAGTCGATGCAGGCGGCCATCGTGAACGTTTGTCTGCTGGACTTGGGCACGAGTTGCTCCTTGATCCCGGTGTGGCAGGTTTCGCACTCGAGCTTGGCGGCCTCGGTGTGTGAGACGTGAGGAAAGAACGTGTGCGATTCGAGGCGCATCGCCGAGGTCCACAGGCGCGCGGGATCTGGTTGCTTCTTCAACTCATCCAATGCCGCCGCGGCCCGCTTCTGCCCCACGGTCGGCGGCTCGGAGTCATCGCCCCCTTCGTGGCAGTCGGTGCAGATCTCCAGCGCGGGGAGTCGCTGTGCGCCGCGATCGATAATGCCCTCGTGACACGCGACGCATTCCACGTCCGCCTTGACGTGCGGGGCGTGCCCAAACGCGATCGGCTGCACGACCGATTCGGCCTTGCGACAGGCGCATGACCCCAACAGCGCGGTGAGCAACAGGCGCTCAATGACAGTACGTGCACATGCCATTTCGGCTGACCTCCGCCATGCTGTGGTTTGCGCTCCACCCGATCGGATGTGGGCTGGGCCCGATCCCGCCGACGCGGTGACAGTCGACACAGATCGATGCGGCGCCCTGGTCGTGGCACGCAGCGCACATCGCGATATCGACACGCGCGGCGCGGCCGTGCCCGGACCGGCCAAACGCGGTGACCCATCCGGGCGGATGAGGGCTGTGCGGGTTCCGGGCCTTCTCCGTGACCCCGTACATCTCGTGACAGGTGGTGCACGACGTCGGCGCGTGGCAACTCAGGCACGTGTCCCCCATCACGGAGGCATCCACGGCGTGACGGCTCAGGTAGTCCCCGCGGTGAATGAAGGCCCGGTCGAGTCGATCGCCCTGAATGCGTTCGATCGTCGTCGCGACGGTCCCGGCGTGGCAGTCGGTGCAGAAGGGTTGATCGTGGCATTGCCCGCAGGTCGACGGCGAGGTGATCGCCTCGGGACCATGCGCTCGAATGTAATCGGCGGTGTGTGAGAAGTCCGTCACGAGCGGTCGAAGGGACGCGCGAGCGAGGTCGACGTGGCAGGTGTCGCACGTCCCGGCGGTGACTTCGACCTCGTGATGGTGGCAACCGGTGCAGTTCGCCATCTCGGTCGTGCCGCCGGGCGCGCGCCCTGGTTCAGGGAGCTCGGTGTGGCACTGGGCGCAGTTCTCGTCGTTGATGAGGAGATGTTTCTCGTGGTTGATGCGCAAGTCGGACCGATATGGCGCGTAGGACGCAGGAGCCGCGGGGTCGGTGTGACAGAACGAGCACTCCCCCGCGTCCTTGCGTTCCTGATGGCAGTCGAGGCAGACCGATTCCTTGGGCCGCAGGTCCACGGAGAGGTCCGTGGCTTCGTAGACGTCTTCATGACAGGTGGCGCACTCGACCTCGGCCTCGGCGTGGCGTGCATGCGAGAACTTGATGCGATCCGCGTGTGCCCGCGGAAACCCGTTGTGCGGCCGATTACACGCGATGCCGGCCCACGCGACAGCGATGGATACGACGACCAGACGCTTCATGGCGCACCTCGAACGACGATCACGTCGGGTTCGAAGACCACCCGAACGGTGCCCTCGGTCCGGTAGGAAAACGTCGGCGACGATGCCACGAGCCCGCCGGCGACCACGCGCCAGTGGTCGGCGATCCGGTAGCCCACGTGGGCAGTCGCCGCGCCGGCTTCGCGCGTGTCGTTGATCACCTCGTCCATCCAGAATCCGTCGAGCTCGAGGCTCGTGGTGAGTCGGCGATTGAACCACGCGCGTCCCGCCCCCACGCGCCCGCGAACGTAGCCGTCTTCGACGAGGGTGAGTCGCTCCGCGGACAGCGTCAGGCGCGTCTGATGGGCGGCGGAGTCGAAGAAGGTCACCCCACCCCCTCCGCGCTGCCCGACGTCACCGGCCCGCACGATGACGTGGTAATTGCCGTCGAACTCCACCCAATCCCGCGGAGCAATCGTGGTGCTGCCGCCGGCCTCATCGCGATCCTCCCCAGCGAAGACCGACAGCACGGAGGCACGCGAGAGCAGCAGATCAGGAGCCACGCGGCTGGCATCCGCGCGGAGCGAGAACTGCCGTACGGGAACCCAGGTCCCGGCGACCTTCGCCTCCACGAGCCGCTGTTCCCAGGTGCTG
>JBFIHF010000555.1:0-3533 GCA_041601915.1 Bradymonadaceae bacterium | reverse complement strand
GACCAAAGAGCAGATCCTCACCGCCGGCGTCGCCCACGCGAGCGTCGCCGGGCTCGAAGGGATCAGCATCGGCGCCCTCGCGACGCAGATGTCGATGTCGAAGAGCGGGCTCTACGCGCACTTCAACTCCAAAGAGAACCTGCAGGTCGCGCTGCTACACGCCGCCACGGCTCGCTTCATCGAGTTCGTGGTGATGCCGGCGCTGAAGGCTCCGCGTGGTGAGCCCCGGGTGCGAGAGCTCCTGCGTCGCTGGATGGCGTGGGATGGCGCCGACTTCCTGCCGGGCGGCTGCATTTTCATCACCGCGGGCGTCGAGTTCGACCAGCGCCCGGGACCCGTGCAGGACGTGCTGGTGAAGTCCCAACGCGACTGGCTCGACACCCTCGCGGGCGCCGCACGGATCGCGGTCCAGGAGGGGCACTTCCGGACCGACCTCGATGACCGCCAGTTCGCCAGCGAAGCCTTCTCGCTCGCCTACGGCTACCATTTCATCAGCCGCCTCCGCCTCGACCCCGATGCCGAGTCGCGAATGCACACTGCACTGGACCGCCTCATCAACGACGCTCGCGTCTAGGAGACCGCCATGGCCGCCGCTGCCAAATCACTCGCCCGTCGGCGCCTCAAAAAAAGCACGAACGTTCGTGCGATTCAGCTCCGAACCCTCGGCGCGAGCTTGCGCGCGCTCGAGACGATCTCCGCGACCGCGGCCACGCGGGTGGCGATGCACATGATGTTCAACCAGATTCGCCGCTACGACCGCCCGACCTGGGAGCAAGAGGTGCTCGCCACCGCCGATGACGAGTTTCACCTTCCGTGGCGCGACGGTGTGCTCGTGGGATGGTCTTGGGGACAAGGGCCGATCGTCGCCCTCGTGCATGGGTGGGAGGGGCGCGGCTCGCAGATGGGACGCTTCGTCGAGCCGCTCGTGCGCGCCGGCTACCGGGTCGTCACGTTCGACGGCCCCGCCCACGGCGACTCCACGGTCACGCGCGGTTCGATGGCCGATCACCTCGCGGCCCTCGAGCGCCTCGCCTCACATCTGGGACCGATCCACGCCGTGATCGCGCACTCGATGGGCGCGGCCGCCGCGACGATCGCGGCGGCGCGCGGGCTCGGCGCGAACAGATACGTGCTGCTCGCGCCGCCCAGCGACCCCCGCGATTACTTCGACGCTGCACAACTGGCCGTGGGCTTCTCGACCACATTACGCGACCGTCTCCTCGTCTCAACGGAGCGCGTCGTCGGGTTTCGATTCCAGGAACTGCTCGCCGCGAAGCGGGCCGCCGAAATCGACGCCGCCGCGCTCATCGTTCACGATCGCGGCGATCGCGACGTCGAGCTGCGCCACGGCGAGGCGATTCATCAGGCGTGGCGAGGTTCCGAGCTCATGGTTACCGAGGGGCTCGGCCACCGCGGCGTCCTCAAGGACCCCACCGTGCTCACCGCGATCTGCTCGTTCATCGGCACTGCCGACGCGTAGATCAGCGGCCGCCCCGCGGCTTCGGCGGCACGCTCTCCATGTACGCCCACAGCGCGCGAAGATCGTCTTCGGTTGCGGACTCCGCAATCAGCGCGATCGGCATGTACTCGACCTTGATCGCGGTACCGTCGGGGCGCTTGCCGGTCTTGAACATCGCGCTGAACTGTTCGAACGTCCAGCCACCCAAACCCGTCTCGTGGGAGGTCAGATTGCCCGCGGGCGGCCAGTCCGGCGGCACGCCCGGGATCGGCCCGCCCGACAGACCGTCGCCGTGGCAGCCGATGCAAGCCGATGCCAGGTACTTCCCGTACTCCTTTGTCGGTCCACGCGTCGGTGTCGCCGGCTTTGCGGCGTGATTGACCATCTCGGCCGGCAGCAGAGGCAGCTCGCCGGCCAGCAGAAGCACGCGACCCAACGGGCCGACTTCGAACGGCGCCGCCACCTTGTCGACCGCCGGTACCGATTTCGCGTACGCCACGATCGCGGCGAAGTCCTCGTGACTCAACTCCGTGTACTCGTACGACGGCATGAACAGGACGGAGCGCTTGTCCGGCTTGATCCCGTGACGCACCGTGCGGGCCCAGTCCTCGTTGCTGTAGTCCTTGGCCACGCCGCCCGGCGTGATGTTGGGCCCCGCCAGCAGCATCACTGGCATCGCGTCGGCCACAACGCGGCCCGCGAGGTCGCTGCCGTGGCAATCGCGGCACCCGCGAAACGTCGCGAGCTCCTTGCCCCGTTCGATCATGTCCGCGGCGGGCTCCACCGACATCGGAATCACGCTCACTTCATGAGTCGCATCGATCCGAGAGTTCGAGGCGACGAACACCCCGGCCCCGACGAGCACCACCAGCCCAATCAACAGACCCAATCCAATGAGAACGATACGAACCGGTTTTGGCATACCAGACGACGGCGAGGCAGACGGAGCCATGGGCCCTCCCAGCGGTCAAACGACGTAGTTCCAACAAGTGTGATTCCACATTGCGCGGGAGTTCGTCGTGCATCAATCATCACTTCTGCCTATGCTCTGTGCGAATACGCACAGGTACGGCTGTGAAGTGGTGTCATGAACTGGGATGACCTGAAGTTCTTCCTCGCCCTCGCGCGTCATCGCACATTGAGCCACGCCGCAACGGAACTCGGCGTCAATCATGCGACGGTGAGCCGGCGGATCGAGGGGCTCGAGCGGAGAGCGGGTGCGAAAGTGTTTCGCAAGACCAAGACCGGGTTTCGGCTGACGGCGTTCGGCGACTCGCTCCTGGGACCCGCGATCGCCGCGGAGGCGAGTTTCCACAACGTCGAGCGCGCGGTCCGCAATGCTGACAACGCTCTGGTCGGTGAGGTGCGCGTGTCCACGTCGCAACTGTTGGCGGAGAGCCTGCTCCTCCCTTCGATGCGGGAGCTGCGAGCCGTGCACCCCGAAATCTTGGTCGACGTGATCGAAGCGACCCACTTTGCCGATCTCGATCGCGAAGCGGACATAGCGCTGCGTCTGCATCTGAGCAAAGGCGCCCCCGGCGATTCGAACGTTCGTGTCCGGTATCTTGGCGCGCTGGCGTGGGCCCTGTATTGCGCACCCGAGCACGCGAACACCGCGCTCAGTGCGCTTCCGACCATCAGCTACGACGCACACGCACCCGGCCGACCGGACCAGCGATGGATCGCGGAGAAGACCGCGTCGGCGAACGTCGTGATGTACGCCAGTTCCATGTACGTGGTGCGCGGGGCGGTCGAGGCCGGCCTCGGCGCGGGCGTCTTGCCGCGGATCTGGGCACAGGGACGCGGGCTGACGTGTCGGTCGGAGACCGTGAGCCTCAGCCACGCATACGTCGCGATCCATCCGGACCTTCGCGACAACACGCGAATCGCGGCGGTTTTCGATCAGCTCGTCGATTTCGCCGCGTGCCACCGCGAGCTGTTCGACGGCTGAGCCTCAGAGCAACCGATCGATTCCGGCGAGGTCGCGTGTCATGTTTTTCTGGTGCGCCTCGACGGTGCCACCACCGATCTCGAGAAGCTTCGCATCACGCCACAGGCGCTCGACGTCGTATTC
>JBFIHF010000554.1:0-3542 GCA_041601915.1 Bradymonadaceae bacterium | reverse complement strand
TGCTGCACCCCAACATCATTCAGGTCGTCGACCTCGATACCGAAGCTCAGTTCCCGTTCGTCGTGATGCAATACGCGCCCAACGGCAATTTGCGCCGCCTCATCGAATCCGAGGGGCGGCCACCGCTTCAGATCGCGCTGAAGTACTTCCTCCAGATCCTGCACGCGCTCAACACCGCGCACGACAACGACGTGACGCACGGCGGACTCAAGCCAGAGAACGTCGTGTTGGATCATGCGGGCAACGCCCTGCTCACCGACTTTGGGCTCTCGCGGGTCGCGGAGCTCGATGCGAACAACGGCGCCAACCAGGTCTACGTCGGCGTCGGCACCGTGGCGTACATGAGCCCCGAGCAGTTCCGCGATCCGAACACCTCCACGGTCAAGAGCGACATCTACTCGCTCGGGATCATGTTTTACGAAATGCTCACCGGTAAGGTTCCCGGCCGTCGATCGCCGATGCCGTCGTCGTTCTTTCCCGACATTCCACGCGCCCTCGACGACGTGTTCGACCGCATGTCGATGGACGACATCACGGAGCGGTTCGAGACCGTCGAGGAGGTGCTCAGCGAGATCTACTCCTCGGACGAAGTGATGGGGATCCTCGACAAGCGCGGCGGATTCTTGTTCTTGCGCGACCCGATCACACACGGTGAGATCGGTGGCGTCGCACTGTTTGACGACGAGTCGCCGGCGGTGGCTCGCCCGGCGCCGTCCGCGCCCGCGGCTGCGGCGGCTGCCGACGACGGCGACGATGACGACGCCGAGGGTGGCGCGGATGCGCTCGGCGACGTCAGTGACGCCGATGTCTTGGGCAAGCTGGACAAGTACAGCGGGATGTTCGACAGCGACGACGACGATCTGGACGAGTCCTCCGATGCCGACTCCGACGCGTCGGAAGACTCCGATGCGTCAGACGACGATTGAGCCCCGTGAGAGCGTATCGCGGAATTGAGCCGACGGCGGGCCCCGGCGCGTGGATGGCGCCCAGCGCCGACGTGATCGGCGACGTGACGTTGGGTGACGAGGCCAACGTCTGGTACGGCGCGGTGCTGCGCGGCGATGTGATGCCGATTCGCATCGGCGCCCGCACCAACATTCAAGATCTAGCGCTGGTGCACGCCAGCAGCGACATCTCCCAGACCACGGTCGGTCACGACACGACCGTCGGGCATGGCGCGATCCTGCACGGCTGCAAGGTCGGAAACTTCTGCCTCATCGGGATGGGCGCGATCGTGCTCGATAACGCCGAGATTGGCGACTACTGTCTGGTCGGTGCGGGATCGTTGGTCACGCCGGGCAAGCGGTTTGAGCCGGGTAGCGTGATCATGGGCAGCCCCGCACGGCGAGTCCGCGACGTGACCGACGCCGAGCGCGCACAGTTTGCCGAGTCGGCGCTGCATTACGTTGCGCTCGCCGCGCAACACGCTCAGGAATAGCCGTGGCCGTTGTTGGACGAGTAGGCGCGACGCCGCCCGATCTTCAGAGTGTGCGTCCCTACGGGGATACGCTCGATGACGGGCAGGTCCAGGTGAGTTTCTCGCTGCCGGTGCCGTACGGGCCCGAGGCCAGCGAGGCGGCGCGGCGTGTCGCGTCGCGCATGGGGCTCACGGAGCCGCGCGTCTATCACTCCAAGGACCTCGGCGACGGATACAGCTTCTTCATCGTGTACGGGCGTTTCATCGAGGCGATCGACTTCACCGCGATCCGGGTCGCCAAGGTCGAGTCGCGCCGCATGGACTTCTACGAGATCAACGAGTTCGTGCGCACCCACATTGGCCGGCAGGTCGTCGTCCTCGGTGCCTGCACCGGGACCGACGCCCACTCCGTCGGGATCGACGCGATCATGAACATGAAGGGCTACGCCGGCGAGTATGGGCTGGAGCGCTACCCGATGCTCGACGCCTACAACTTGGGAATGCAGGTCCCGAACGAACAACTCGTCGCCGAAGCGGTCGACAAGGGCGCCGACGCGTTGCTCGTGTCGCAGGTCGTGACCCAGAAAGACGTGCATATTCGCAACCTCGCCGAGCTCGTGGATATGCTGGAGGCCGAGAACATTCGCGACCGCTTGATCGTGGTTGCGGGTGGCCCCCGAATCACGCACGAGCTCGCCCTCGAGATTGGGCTCGACGCCGGATTTGGTGCGGGCACGACCGCACCGGACGTCGCGAGCTACATCGTGCAGGAACTCGTGGCGCGGGACCTCGTCAACCCGCGCAGAGACGACTGACCGAACCCGATGAACCCACACCGAGACGGGTAAGCTGCTTGCCCTCCGTCGGTGAGTGGCCTATAGCGAACCACCGTTTACTGGAGCGAAAGAGCGATGATCGAAGAAGAATTCGACTCCGAGTTGGAAGAGGAGTCCGAGCCAATCCCCAGGCTGTTTACGGTCACCCATGGTGACATCAGCCTGCTGCAGTTGCGCGAGGGCGCGATTGTCAATCCGTCGAACACCGGATTGATCTTGGGTAGCGGCGTCAGCGAGTCGATCGCGCGACGCGCGGGCCCCGATTTCCAACAGAAGTTGCACATGGCGCGCAGCGGCTTGTATGGCAATCGGCTGGATCCGAGTAAGGCGATCGCGACCGAACCCGGTGGCCTGACCGCGAAGCGATTGATTCACGTCTCGATCATCGGGAAGAAGCGAGTCGACACCAAGCTCATCACGAACGCGATCCTCAACGTCTACGACCTCGCCGAAGAGATCGGGATGACGCAGTTGGCGTTCCCGGCGTTGGGTGTGGGGCTGGGTAAGTTCCCCCTCGAAGAGTTCGTGGAGTTGTTCTTCAAGATCACGATCCAAGAACTCCCCCGCTCGGAGAGCGTCGAGCACGTCGTGCTGTGCCTGTACGATGAGGCCGAGTTCGCCGTGGCGCACGACTACATCGAGGCGCACGAGAGCGAAGTCCCCGAGATCATCACGCTGGAGCTGACCCGCAGTACCAACTGGGCCGGCGGGCTCAGCTGAGCGATGGCCGGTCAGAACACAACGCAGCGCACGCTGGGCCACGGTAGTGGCAAGCTCATCCTCTTCGGCGAACACGCCGTCGTGTATGGGTATCCTGCGATTGTGGCCGGGTTGGGCACCGGCGCGACGGCTGCGGCCCATTTCGCGGCGAAGCCGCATATGACGCTGACGAACGGCATGACCGGCGAGCGCCTCGCCGACGTGGGCCCCGACGACGACGTCCCGCTGGGTCGCGCGTACCGCGCGATCCTCGAGGCGTTCGAGATCACGGGTCCCATGGCCGTCGACGTAGCCCTGCACCTGCCGATCGGCGCGGGACTCGGCAGTTCCGCGGCGATGGCGGTCGCGGTGTCCCGTGCGATCGAGAGCGTCGCCGGCGGTCCGCCCGGGACCGTCCAGGCCGCGGTCGAGGCGAGCGAGAGCGTCTTTCACGGGACGGCATCGGGCATCGATCAGGCCGCGGCGTTGCGCGGTGGCATGTTTCGATTTCGCAGCCCCAACGAAGTTCAACCGCTGGTGGTGCCGCAGTTTCAGGTCCTTGCCTGTCAGGCGGGGCCCGGCGCCTCCAC
>JBFIHF010000553.1:0-3563 GCA_041601915.1 Bradymonadaceae bacterium | reverse complement strand
CTGCCCAGAAGTCCCGCCCCACCCTCGGCGTGGGCGGCGCGACGAGGTCGAAGCAGTCCGACGCAGGCGATGCTCCGGCATCGTCGAGGAGGACGGCGATGAGATCGTCGCGAGGAACCGGCGAGGGTGGGGCGAGACTTCTGGGCAGGTGCACTAGGCTACTCGTCGAAGAACGACCCTTGACCGAGGCCAAGCACGGCCCGAACGATACCGACGACCGCGAGCGCGATCCAGGGACCGTTGCCCGCGCTGACGAGCACCGGCGCGGCTTCAGCAAACGCGATCGACGGCGTGACCGAAATCGCGGCGAGGGGAATCAGGATGTGGAGTTTCTTTCGCATGGGTGACCTCTCGACCAACAGACAGATCACGTTGCGTGCCAACCGCTGAAGCGAACACGAAACCGGACAGGGATCAACACCTTGGCCGTGATCGAGAACGGCGACGCGCGTTCCGCAGTGACAGAAATGTCGCGTTCGCGGGCACAGATCATCCAATTTCTGCGGCGTGCCAACCGACGGGGTCCTTTCGACGCCACGAGCGCGCAAGCAACACGAGCCCCAGCAGCACCAGCGGAACCGAGAGTAACTGTCCCATCGTCAGGGGGGCCCCGGTCGGCAACGCCTGATACTCCTTGAAGAACTCCACCACGAACCGCGCCGAGAAGTAGAGGACCAGGAACAGCGAGATCAGCAACCCGCGTGGGCGCGTCTCCTTGAGTCGATGATCCACGGCCACGAGGACGACCAGGATCGCGATTCCCATCGCGAATTCGTACAGCTGCGAGGGGTGGCGCAGCGGCGCGAGCTCCACCGCGCGGTCGTAGTAGGGGAACCGGACGCCCCACGTCTGGTCCGTCACACGGCCGACCACCTCGGAGTTGAAGAGGTTGCCGATCCGGACGGTGGCCGCGGCCAGCGCGATCGCGATCGCCGAACGATCCCCGACTTCCAGGGGAGACAGACGCTTGGCGAGCGCGTAGCCGCACAGCACCACGATCAACCCGAACGTCGATCCGTGACTCGCGATACCTCCGTCCCGAAACCGCCACAGCATCGACGGGTCAGCGGCGAGGCGTTCGAAGTCGTAGAAGAAGAGATGGCCAAGCCGTCCGCCCACGAACACCGCAAAGATGCAGACGGCGGCGAGCCAGTTCGCATCAGCCTCTTTGCCCCCACCGCGCTTGATCTGCCAGATCAACATCAGCCAGCACGCGACGAGCGTGACGGAGTAAATGACGCTGTACCAGCGGATGCCGAACCCGCCGAGCTCGAACCCCGGGTAGATGTCCCACACGAATTCCAATCAGCCCGCCGTGATGTATTCGTCGGGCAGATAGCTCGTGTCGTTGTACGACATGACCGACCGGCGTCCGTCATCCCAGCACACCACGCGGGTCAGGCCACAGTGGTGGGTGCCGAATCGAATCCAATTCGAGATGTCGTTGCCGAGGATGCGCGTGACGACAGCACGGATCACGTTGCCGTGACACACGACCATCTCATGGCGTTCGCGGTTCGACGGCTTGAGCCAACGCTGCTCGATGCGGTCAAGCCGATCGTCGGGGGCGCGATGCGCCGGCAGCGCACTGTCCCAATGCTCGTCGCACGGGAACATCTTCTCGCGCAGCAGCGTGGAACGCTGCACCTGTAGATGCGGGAAGTGGCGCGCGGCGATGATCTCGGCGGTCTCCTCGGCCCGGTACATCGTACTCGACCAGATCGTATCGAGCCCCAGATCCTGCAGGCGCACCGCGAGTGCCTCGGCCTGACGCCGCCCAAGCTCCGTCAACGTCCCGTCCGCATGCTCCGCCGTGCGCACGTACTGACCGTGGCGCACGAAGTAGAGAAAGCGATGTCGGTTGGGGCGGCGAATGTAATGCATGTCCGACATTGTGCGGCCGCGACGTGTCGCTACGCAAGGATCGCCGACAGCATCGCCGGATCGATGTTTCCGCCGCTCAGCAGGGCGCCGCACGCGCCCTCGCCTTCGCGCCGCACGGCGGCCAGCGCGGCGGCGCCCGAGGGCTCCAAAATCACGCGCAGTCGCTGTGCAGCCCAGCAGATGGTGTCGCGCAGTTCGTCATCGCTGACGAGCACAACCCGTGAGACGAGTTCGCGATTCACGGTCCACGTCCACGCTCCCGGGGTCCGGACCCGCAGCCCGTCCGCGATCGTGTCGGGGGCCGCGACCGTCACACGATCGCCCGCGGCCAGGGACCGCGCGGTGTCGTCACCGGCGAGCGGCTCCACGCCAATGATTTGTGTGCGCGGCGACAACGCGGCGAACGCGGTCGCACAGCCGGCCATCAGCCCACCGCCCGAGATGGGGCAGTAGAAGCGATCGAGCGTCGGCGCGTCGGCGATCAGTTCGATCGCCGCCGTCCCCTGCCCTGCCGCGATCAGCGGGTGATCGTACGGCGGAACCAACGGCCAACCGCGCTGCGCGCTCAGCTCCTCGGCGCGAACGCGGCGCTCCTCGCTGTCGGGACCGACCGTGACGATCTCCGCTCCGTCGTCTTCGACGCGCTGTCGCTTGAGCTCCGGCGCATTCGACGGCATCACGATGCAGGCCTTGAGGCCCAACTCCCGCGCCGCACGCGCGACGGCCTGGGCGTGGTTGCCCGAGCTGTGTGCGACGACGCCTTCGGCCTCTGCGCCGAGCGCGAGCATCATGTTGAACGCCCCGCGGATCTTGAACGCCCCAATCGTCTGCAGGGACTCCGCCTTGGCGTAGACGGTCAGCCCGTCGCGGATCTCGTGGCGCAGAGTCGGTGTACGGAGGACGTGGCCGGCGATTCGCTGGTGGGCGAGGTTCAGATCGTCAATGGTCAGGAGCATCCGGCTAAACTACGCCAACGACGTCCCGACGACTAGAGTCCCGGTCGCCGCATGAACACTTCCGCCGGAAGCGACCTCGACGAGCCCGGCGACCGGAGTGTGCGCTTCGTGACGAAGTCGAACAGCAACGGATCGAACGCGTAGATCTCGTTGAGCTGCTCTCGCTCGACGTCGGTGATGAAGCCCTGGCGCACCAACTCGCGCGTGCTGACCAGCGCATTGATCGCCGGCAACGGGTAGTCGCTGCCGTTGACCAGTCGTGGGTGCAGATCCTCGCGGTCGAGGATCGTGGCCAGTGGACGTCCGACGCGGTTGAACTGCGTCATTGCGGAGATGTCCGCGAACAGGCGCCCGTCGTACTTCGGCGTCTCGAACAGTCGCACGAGCAGGTCGAAGTTGTCGGCCTGCGGCTTTGCCGGGTCGTCGAGGTCCTCCGAAGTGCCGAGGCTCGCGCAGTGTGCCGCGATGACCTTGACGCCGCGGTCCAGCGGACGCCGCAGCCGTAGGGGGTTCCCCCGCTCCTGATCGGCGTCGGCCTCCACCGCCTGTTCCTCGCCGGTGTGCGAGATGAGCACCACGTCGAGCTCCACCATCACGTCGTAGAACGCGTCGAGTCGCGGGTCGTCCGGACTGATCCCCATCGCGTTCGGCAACCACTTCATGTACCGACCACCCCGGCCCGCCCAGCGGCGCAGCGCCTCGATCGCGTCCGGGCGCAACGGG
>JBFIHF010000552.1:0-3563 GCA_041601915.1 Bradymonadaceae bacterium | reverse complement strand
GGAGCCCGATCCTGATCCCGATCCGACACCGGACCCCGATCCCGATCCCGATCCGGATCCGACGCCGGACCCCGACCCCGACCCTGATCCCTTGGAGCCATGCGGCAATGGCGTGATCGAAGCCGGCGAGATGTGTGATGGAAACTGCCCCACGAGCTGCGACGATGGGGATCCGTGCACCCGCGGCACGCTCAGCGGGACTGCCGCCGCCTGCACGGCCGTCTGCGAGGTCGAAGCCGACACCGCGTGCGACGCGTGGGAAGGCAGCTACACCGGCAGCTATTACGTCAAAGCCGAAGAGAAGGTCGGCTCGTCAGTCATCAACTCGATGACCTGCACCGGCACGTTCACCGCCGACATCGACACGAGCCGCGCCGACACCCTCATGGGAACCGCCACCTGCACCTACCCCGGCAGCCTGACGATCTTTGACCGCGATCAGTCCGCCACCATCACCGGCAAGATCGGCCCTGACGGCACATTTACGGCCCGCATCCGCCACGACTCCGGTGCCCCCAACGACGGCAACTTCACCATCTCCGGCTCCATCCAAGGCACCACCCTCACCGTCGACGCCACCGGCTCCTACCGCCCCCACCCCCAATCCGCCGTCGGCTGGGAGACAATCATCAAACTGAATTAAGCTTGTTGTTTGCGGCGCGAAGCGCCCCGCCGTCCCCGCGCGAGGCGCCCCGCCGTCCCCCGGCGCGAAGCGCCCCGCCGTCCCCCGGCGCGAAGCGCCCCGCCGTCCCTGGCGCGAAGCGCCTCGCCACCTGCGCTGGCGCGAAGCGCCAAGCGCTCGCCACCTGCGCCGGCGGCGAAGCCGCCGGCGCTCTCACACCTGCGCGCACGGCGGCGCAGCCGCCGGGAGCGCGCTCACGTCCGAAGGACGTGAGTGTCGGGGTTGAGCATGTAGCCGTCGCCGACGGTTTGTAGTGCGTCGCCGAGTCCGAGGTCGCGGAGGCGCTTGATGGTGACGTAGACGCGGCGGTTGCCGGAGTCGACGGTCATCATCTCGCCGGGCCAGCCGGCCTCCATGATCTCGGCCAATGTCAGTGGCTCGCCGCCGTGTCGTTCGGCCAGCGCATCGAGGATGCGGCGCAGCGCCTGGCGACGGGTGAGATCGACGTGCTCGCCGGTGCTCCAGCGAAATCCTCGGCCTTCGGCGTCGACCGAGAGGGTGTCGGTCTGGCCGAGCAGCGCGTCCACCCAGATCTGGCGCAGCGGATCACGCGCTGTGTGGGTGGGTGCGCCGTCGCCTGCGACGTGAGATCGAAGCCAGACGACATCGCGATCATTTTCGTCGAATCCAGCGTCGAGCTCGGTCGCGCCGGCGAGCAGGCGAGCGGCGGCCGCGGCGAGGTTCACCTCGACAGCGAGTTGCGCGTCGCCTCGCGTCGCGAGTCTGGGGGCGGCCGCGCCGAGGGCCTGGAGGGCCTCATGGGGTTCCCGGCGAGCGATGGCGCAGACGCCGGTCAGATACAGGGCGCGCAGCGAGAGCGAGTCGTACCGCCAACGCCCCGCGATCTGATCCGCGGTCGCGATGTCGTCGCTCGCGGCGCCGAGCCGACCGGCGCACAGCCTCGCCTCTGCGCGGTACAACAGCTCGAGCGGAACGTGTCGCTGGTAACCCAGCTTTTCGTACACCTCCAGCGCCTGCGAGCTGTGGAGCTCGGCCTCGAGCCACCGCTGCCTGTGCACGGCGAGATTCGCCAGCGAGGACGAGACGAGGGCGAAGAGCCCGTCGGGCTCGTCGGGGCGACCGGCGAGCTCCAGCGCGCGTTGCAGCTGCTGCTCGGCGCCGTCAAGGTCATCGGTTACGCTCAGCAAGAACCCGAGCCCGTTGCGGGCGTTGATCTCATCAGTCACCTCACCCTCGGCCAGTGCGACCCGCAACGCCTCGTCGGCCCAGCGGCGCGTCGCGTCGAGATCGCCGGTCGCATACGCATTCGCGCCGAGGTTTCGAAGCGCGCCGCAACGGGTCGCGGCGTCGCCGAGCGGCAGCGCCTGTTGCAGCAGTGCGCTGGATTCGGCGGTCGCGCCGCTCCATCGCAACACCCGCGCCCGGGCGAGCAACGCACGCGCGTGTAGGGCCGGCTCGTCGGCGTCTGCGGCGAGCATCAGCGCCTCGCGCGTGATTTCGTCCTGGCGATCCGGGCTCCCGCAGCGCTGCAACGCCATGTGGAGCACGAGCGCCAGCCGGGCACGGACCCCGCCGTTCGCGTGCTCCCATGCGGCCCACAGGTTGGGGAGATTGTCGGTGAGTCGCCGCGTGCATTGTCGCTCGTCGACGGACTCGATCCCCTGATCCCAGCGCTCGCCGAGCTCCGTCAGTGCATCGACGTGGCGGCGTTGGGCATCTGCGTCGACACCCTGCTCGCGGATGAAACGCATCGGTTCGTGGAGGATCTGCATGCGGAGGTCGCCGGCCTCGATCGCATGAACCCAGGCGTGGCGAGTCAACGACTCCAACACTCCGAGCACGTCGCCATCACAGCGCACCACGCGCTCGGCGATCTCGATATCGAACCCCTGTCGTGTCGCGGCGAGCTGCTTCAACACGGACTGCTCTCGCGGATCGAGCAAGTGCCACGACCGCTCGATGGCGCCGTGCAATGCGCCCTGCCCGTGCTCGAGGCGCTCCGCCAGCGCCGCCGGGCTCAGCAACATCAGGCGTGGCGCCAGCAGCTCCAGCGCGCCGGGCAGCGCGTCGACGCGGCGGACCAGACGTCGAAGGTCTTCGCGGGTCGCGGCGTCGATGCGGAAGCTGTCTCGAACGCGGCGCGCTCGTTGTTCGATGAGTTTGAGCGCGTCGTCCTCGGTCAGCGCGGGCACGTCGAACTCCCACGTGCCCTCGATACGGACGCGCGTCGTCACGACGACCCGCCCTTCCCCGTCGCACCGCCAGGCATCGATCCACGTCGCGACGTCGCCGGCGAGGTGCTCGGCGTGGTCCAGGACGAGCAACGTCGGTCGGGGGCGCGCGAGCATCCGCCCGACCAGCTCGGCCTTCTCGGCCGAGCCGCCCTGCCCGTCCTGGATCGACGCGACGATCAGCGCGAGTGCCGACGTCGCATCCGTTGCCGCGGCGAGGTCGACGACCCATACATCGCCGTCGGGCCGGTCGTCGTACCACCTCGAGGCCAGCGCGTGTGCGAGCCTCGACTTGCCGATCCCCGCGAGCCCCCACAGGGCGGTCGCGAAGTTCCGACTCACACCCTGGGCGAGCTGCTCGAGCACGAAGCGACGACCGACGAGCGGCGTCGCATGGCCGGGAACGCGGCGAACTCGCGCGTCGGCGAAAGTGGCGGGACGAGGATCAGCCATGGCCCAACCATACGAAATCGCAACCCGCCCGTCAGGTTCTGATCTAGACCAGATGCGGGCCAGCCGGGTAGGTTGTCTGACCCTGTGGAGATTCGGTCATGATCATTGTGACGGGCACCAAGCGCTCCGGCACGTCGATGTGGATGCAGATCCTCGCCGCGTCCGGCATTCCGCTCATCGGCGAGGCCTTTCCCAAGAATTGGAAGGAGACGATCGAGGCCGCGAACCCCCATGGC
>JBFIHF010000551.1:0-3565 GCA_041601915.1 Bradymonadaceae bacterium | reverse complement strand
GCCTTCCGCCAGGCCTACACCCGCGCCCGCAAGATCCTCCTCGCCGGCGGCCGCCCCACCTTCCCCGAGGGCACCTACGCGATGCACGTCTGGCACGGCTTCCCCCGCGCCGGCCCCTAACGCCACCCACAACCTCACCCCCACGGACCATCCCCTGATGGGCCGCACACTTGCGTCCGCCGCCCCCCCCAACCCCCAAATCACCGCCCCCACAACCCCGTTTTCCCAACCACCGCGCTCGCCCGCCAACCCACACATCGACTAAACCGCACGACACCCGACAAAACAGCGCTAAAAGCGAACGAATGGGCCGCGCGCGAGGACCGCCCCGGGCGGTGTGAAGGACCGCCCCGGGTAGTCCGTTTTGTGGCGCTGTGGTACCTGTCCGGTTGACTGTGGTGAGGCCCATGATCCTTCGAAGTGAGCGTGTTGTGTTGGCCGGTGGGGTAGGGCCGGCTGATGTGGTGGTGGAGGGCGGGAGGATCGTGGAGATCCGTGCGCCGGGGGGTTCGGCGAGTGAGGATTTTGGGGAGTTGGTGCTGATGCCGGGGGCGGTGGACGCGCATGTGCACATCAACGAGCCGGGGCGAACGGAGTGGGAGGGGTTTGAGAGTGCGACGCGGGCGGCGCTGGCGGGCGGTACGACGACGTTGATCGATATGCCGCTGAACAGTGTGCCGAGCACGACGACGGTGGAGGCGCTGCAGGCGAAGCGGCAGGCGTCGGAGGGCAAGCGGTACTGCGATGTGGGGTTCTGGGGCGGCGTCGTGCCGGGGAACACGGGGGATCTGGAGCCGCTGTGGCGAGAGGGGGTGCTCGGTTTCAAGGCGTTTTTGGTGCCGTCAGGGGTCGATGAGTTCGAGTGGGTCGGCGAGGAGGTGCTTCGTGAGGCGGCGCCGGTGCTGGGGCGCCTCGGGGCCACGTTGCTGGCGCACTGTGAGGTGCCGGGACCGATCGAACGCGTGGCGGGAGTTTGGGCGGGCGACCCGCGGCGCTACGCGACGTGGCTGGGGAGCCGACCGCCCGAGGCGGAGGTCGAGGCGATCGAGTTGCTGGCGTCGCTGCACGCGGTGGCGCCGGGGGTTCGCCTGCACGTCGTTCACCTCGCGAGCGAGCTGGGTCTGCCGGTGCTGGAGCGCGCGCGGAGCATGGGCGTGAACATCACCGCGGAGACGTGTGCGCACTACCTGACGTTCGACGCCGAGGAGATCGGCGTCGGGGCGACGCAATACAAGTGCGCGCCGCCGATTCGGGATGCCGGGACGCGTGAGGCGTTGTGGGCGGCGCTTGGGGCGGGTGAGATCGGGTTCGTGACCACCGATCATTCGCCGAGCCCGCCGGCGCTCAAGTGTGTCGACAGCGGGCGCTTTGACCAGGCGTGGGGCGGCATCGCATCGATCGAGCTCTTTCGCGCCGCGGTGTGGACCGGGGCGCGTGCACGGGGACATGGACTTCAGGACCTTGCGCGATGGACGAGCAGCGCTCCGGCCGCGTTTGCGGGGCTGGGCGCTCAGAAAGGTGCGCTGGGTGTGGGCCTCGACGCCGACATCGTCGTGTTCGACCCGGACGCGAGTTGGACGGTGGACGGGGACGCGCTACAACATCGGCACGCGTTGACGCCGTATCACGGTCGCGAACTGCGCGGCCGCGTACGACGCACGTATCTCGCCGGCTCGCTCGTCTTCGAGGACGGCGAGTTCGCGGCGCCGAACGGATCTCTTGTGCGACGAGACAATTCATGAGCAACAGCGACCTCCCTCTCGATCTGTTCGACCTCGCGTCCGAAACGCTGGGTGGCACGGTGCTGTGGGCCAACGACGACTTCTTCGCCGAGAAGGAGAACCTGCTGCGCGCCGCGGCACCGGTGTGGAAGGAAGACGTCTACACCGATCGCGGGAAGTGGATGGACGGCTGGGAGTCGCGCCGGCGACGCACGCCGGGTCACGACTCCTGCATCATCCGGCTCGGCGTGCCGGGCACGATTGCGCACATCGTGGTCGATACGGCGTTTTTTCGCGGTAACTTCCCGGAGTCGTGCTCGATCGAGGGTTGTGCGATGTCGCCGGAAGCCTCCGTCGAGGAGCTGCTTGCGTGCGAAGACTGGGTGGAGTTGCTGGAGAAGAGCGTGCTGCAGGGCCACAATCAGGAGCGGTTCCCGATCGAGAGCCGGCTTCGGTTTACGCACCTGCGGCTGCACATCTACCCCGACGGCGGGGTGGCGCGGCTTCGGGTCTACGGCAACCCGGTCCCCGATCCGCAGCGTGCGCGAGGCACCATCGATCTCGCGTCGGTGCTACAGGGCGGTGCGACGCTGGCGCAGAGCGACATGTTCTTTGGCCATGCGCAGAATCTGCTGAAGCCAGAGCGCGGCAAGAACATGGGGGACGGCTGGGAGACCAAGCGCCGACGCGGGCCGGGGCACGACTGGGTCCTGCTGCGGCTGGCGGATGAGGGTCAGATCGATCGGGTCGAGGTGGATACCCACCACTTCAAAGGCAACTACCCGGACCGGTTCAGCCTCGAACTCTACGATCAGGAACCCGACGATCCGGCGACGCCCAACCCACTGACCACGGTCATCGAACACCGCAAGCTGCAGGCGCACACCGCGCATCTGGTGGATCTGGCGGCGGACGACAACGGCACGACGCACGTCGTGCTGCGCATCTATCCCGACGGCGGTGTGTCGCGGTTGCGGCTGTGGGGCCAGCTCACTGACCTCGGTCAGTCGGAGCTCGCGCTGCGCTACCTGAACGCCCTGCATGATCACGAAGCGCGGGCGATGTTCCTGTCGTGCTGTGGCAGCGGGCGTTGGGCGGACGGAATGGTCGACGAGCTGCCGTTTGCGTCGTTCGCGGACGTGCGCACGATCGCCGATCAGCTGTGGGCGCAAGTCGATGACGACGACCGCCTCGAGGCGTTTCGCGCCCACCCGCGCATTGGCGCCACCGCGGGCGGCTCCCGCTGGTCGAGCGGGGAGCAAGCCGCCGCGGCGACCACGTCGGACGACGCGCGCGAGGCCCTTGCGCAGCTCAACGACGCCTACTTCGACAAGCACGGCTTCATCTTCATCATCTGCGCGACGGGCAAGACGGCCGGCGACGTGCAAGCGGCGTTGGAACAGCGGGTCGGCAACACCACCGAGGTGGAGATCTTCAACGCCGCCGCCGAGCAGGCCCTGATTACGCAACTTCGACTCACCAAATGGCTCCAGGGGAACTGAACATGTCCACGATCAGCACACACGTTCTCGACACCGCGCGGGGCAAACCTGCCGAAGGCGTCCCGATCTTGCTCGAAGCGCTGGGCGATCCCGACTGGGTGCGACTGGGCGGAGGCACGACGAACGCCGACGGACGGATCACCACGTTGTTGACGGAGCGCACGGAGCTCGCCGTGGGCGTGTATCGGATGACGTTCGATACGTACGCCTACTACCAGCGCTTCAACACCCGGACGTTCTATCCGATGGTTCGGATCCTGTTCGAGGTGTTCGAGTCCGGCGAGCACCACCATGTCCCGCTGCTGGTGAGTCCGTGGGGCTACACGACCTATCGCGGCTCCT
>JBFIHF010000550.1:0-3568 GCA_041601915.1 Bradymonadaceae bacterium | reverse complement strand
GCGACCGGCAACCCGCTGATGACGATGCTGCTCACCGAGATCGAGCGCTTCGAGGGGGTCGCGATCCTCGCCACGAACCTGCCGCAACAGCTCGACGAGGCGTTGGATCGCCGGATCCTCGTGCGCGTCAATTTCCCAGAACCGGATCGCGCCGCGCGACGCGACATTTGGGAGCGGCACCTGCCGAAGGCCGCACCAATAGCCAGCGACGTCGACCTCAACGCGCTCGCCGAGCAGTTCGAAATGTCGGGCGGCTACATCAAGAACGCGGTGCTGATGTCGGTGGCCGAGGCGGTGCATAGCGGTGGCGAGAACCCCAAGATCACGATGCAGGCGCTCGAAACCGCCGCTCGTGAGCAGTCCACGCCATCGAACGAGGAGAACAGCCCCGTCCGCACATCACAGGTGCGACTGTCGGACGTCTGTCTACCCGCCGCGACCTACGACGAACTCGGCGAGGTCGTCGCGGCCGCCCGCGGACGACGTGGCACCCTCGAGCGCGCAGGCGTCCGCGCCACGCGTCCGGGAGTCGTCGCACTGATCACGGGGACCTCCGGAAGCGGAAAGTCGATGTGCGCCGACGCCCTCGCGAACGCGTTGAACCGCCCGATCCGCCACTTCGTGATCGGTGAAATCGGCGACGATTGGTCCACCGTCCGGGCCGGACTCGAACAAGCCCTCACCGACGCCCGCCACTACAACGCGGTTCTGGTCCTCGACCACGCCGACGCACTGTTCGAACCGCCCCGCACCGGCGCCTGCCAGTGGCTCGCCGCAAGCCTCGAACGACGCGACGGCGTCACGCTCCTCATCGCCGCCGCCACCCCCGCGGCCCACCCCATGCGCCACCGCGTCGACTACACGATCGAGCTGACCCTGCCCGACACCACCGCCCGCACCGAAATCTGGCGCCGACTGCTCCCCCAAGACGCCGTCGCCGACATCGAACAGCTCGCCACCCGCCCCCTCACCGGCGCCGAAATCGAGCGCGCCGTCGCCATCGCCGCCTTCCGCTCCGCCCGCTCCAACGCCCCCATCACCACCACCAGCGTCGTCGACGCCCTCTAACCCCAGGCGCGAAGCGCCTCCCCCCGCCGTTCCCTGCGCGGAGCGAAGCGACGCGCTCGCCACTTGGCCGCGGCGCGAAGCGCCAAGGCCTCGCCACCTGCCCGCGGCGGCGGAGCCGCCAAGGGCTCGTCCCCTCGGCGGAGCGCGAAGCGCCACGCCGTCGTACCCTCGCGCGGCGGGGGGCGCGAAGCGCCCCCGCCAAGCGTCACAGAGTCAGGTAGACGAGGCCGAGGCACATTTCGGAGCCGGAGCCGTCGCCGAGGCGGACCTCGGTGCCGGAGTCGGAGTTGTCGTAGCGACAGCGCAGGCGGACCATCCCGTTGCGGGGCAGGTGCTTGGGCTCTTGGAACCAGTAGGTGCGCTGCCAGTCGAAGTCCCAGGAGTTGGTGCGGGCGAGGCACTCGGGTTCTTCGGCGGGGACGGAGACCGTACCGTCGTCCGAGGAGGACATGACCTCGATTTCGATGCGCTTGCCAACGAGGTGCATGTGGCTGAACGCCGCCCAGATCTTCAGCGGGCCGGGGTTTCGATAGTAAATCTCCTGCTGGACGCACCCCGATGCGCCGACATTTCGCGCTTCGACGAGGCGTGTCGCGTCCCATTGGGCACATCCGTCGGCGAGGCGCTGTCGGACCGTGGCTTCGCCCGTTGCGGTGAAGGACTCGGTGCGGAGTGCGGCTTCGCCGTCCACGTTGGAGACGATCACTTCGTCGGTTGTGGTGTCGCCGTCGGTGTCGCGGCCGATCGCGGTGACAATCCCGCTGAGGGCGGGCTCGTTGTTGATGGCGTCGACGATCCCGTCGAGCACTTGCGTCGCCGATGACGCGGCATTGCTCGCCGCGTCGTACGACAGCGTGGTTCCGGCAATGGTGACGCTATAGGTCGCGCTCATGTCGGGGTTCGTGATCTGCAGGCGAGTCGAATAGTCGATCGCGCATGTTGCGGCTCCCAACCCGTTTTCGGCCTCGCAGTCTTCGACACGGAGGCCGCACTTGAGTTCGTCGCCGTGATATCCGCGGCGCGGCGCGGAGACGTCTGGGCTGTCATCGACATCGTCGAGGTTGTAGGTGTTGTAGACGATGTCACATTCGTCATCAGGGACATCGGTCCCGTCCACGCCCGCTGGCACGCGAAACGGCTCATTGCCCACGAACGTGAAGTACGCCTCGGCCAGCTCGTTGACCGGCGCATCGTCGGGGCGGAACCAGAGGCGGATGCCCGATTGGTCGGTGCCCGCGTCGGCGGCTGTCTTGTTGTAGTGCATCTGGACCACGATCAGAGAGCCCGCCTCAATCGGCACCGCGGTTTGACCAATCGCCTGGCGCTGCGGGAAGCCCACGCGCCCGCCGCCGGGCGCCCATGCCGCGATCAGTCCCGTCAGGTCGAACCCGCCCACACCGAAGCAGCTGAATCCTGGCTGCTCGTCTTCGGCCTCGAGAGCTGCGATCTCCGCACGGCTGTTCTCGCCGCCATCCGCGGTATAGACGACCATGTGGTGCGCGAGTTCGACGTTGTCGACGAGCACTTCGAAGCCCGTCATCTGGCGATCGACCGTGAACCCCGGATCGATGACGAAGCAGCGAAAGTCGTCGTTCTGGTAGGCCGCGGAGCGGCCAAACACGGGATTGTAGGCGGCGGGGATCATCGCATCGACGATCTCGTCAGAGTCCGACGGTGGATCGCCGATCTCGGGGTTCTTTGCCGCGACGCGTTCGAACGGTGCTTCGGGCACCAGGGGCTTTCCATCGGCGACCCACTCGGTGAAGATCGCGATCTGATCGTCGGACAACCGGAGGTCGCCCTTGAGGTCCGCACACGTGGGGTCGATGTTCCACGGGGGCATCGTCCGGCTCTGCACGGTGCTCCCGATCAGCTCGCCCAGTGATACCACCGTCTGCACGTCCGTGAAGTCGAACGGCGCGATCCCGCCCGGCGAGTGACAGCTCAGGCAGTTTTCGTCCATCGTTTCGCGGAGCGCCGTGGGCAACATCATCGGGCCCGGCTCCGCGTTTTGGGCGATGTTGTTCGCCGAGACATTGTTGGCGGCGACGTTGTTCGCAGGTCCCTCCGGACCAGCCCCAGACGTACAGGACGCCGATAAAAGCACGACCAGCGCATAGTGTAATCGCATGAATTCCCTCAGTATTATTTTTTTTTTATGACCGCGGGTAACTTCGCAGACCAAACTTCCCCCGTCAAGCGGTTGGCGCTTGGCGAGCGGCGCGTCGCGCCGCTCGCCGCGCGCGGGGGTGAGCGCCTGTTTGGTGCTTGGCGCTTCGCGCCGCGCACCAAGGCGCGGGGACGAGCCCTTGGCGGCTTCGCCGCCGCGGGCAGGTGGCGAGGCCTTGGCGCTTCGCGCCGCGGCCAGGTCGCGAGCGCGTCGCTTCGCTCCGCGCAAGGAACGGCGGGCGAGGCGCTGCGCGCCTCGCGGGAGGGGGGCTTGGCGCTTCGCGCCGCGCGGGGGGATCAGGTGGCGCAGGGACAATCAGTCGCGGCCCTG
>JBFIHF010000549.1:0-3599 GCA_041601915.1 Bradymonadaceae bacterium | reverse complement strand
TGTCCTGCTGGTCGAACAGGTCGTGCACGACCATTTCGCCGACCTTCGGCTGCGGGGCTTTGAAGAAGAACGACAGCCAGTCCTGGACGCCGCCGTTGCCGGCGCGACCGGCCGCATCGAGCAGCAACGCGAGGTCGAGCACCAGCGGTGCGGCGAGGATCGAGTCCTTGCACAGGAAGTTGATCTTGATCTGCATCGGGTAGTCCATCCACCCGCGGATATCGATGTTGTCCCAGCCTTCTTTGTCGTCGCCGCGCGGCGGGTAGTAGTCGATGCGCACCTTGTGCGTCATGTCGCCATACAGCTCGGGATGCGCCTCGGCGTCGAGGATCGCGTCGAGCACGGACAGCTTCGACTCCTCTTTGGTCTTGAACGAGCCGGGGTCGTCGAGGACCGCGCCGTCGGTGTTGCCGAGGATGTTCGTCGAGTACCAGCCCTTGACGCCGATGTAGCGCGAGGCAAGGCCCGGCGCGAGGATCGTCTTCATCAGGGTCTGGCCGGTCTTGAAGTCGCGACCCGCGATCGGCACGCCGAGCTCGTCGGCGAGCTGGGTGAGCGCGGGGGTGTCGAGGGCGCGATTCGGGGCGCCGTTGGCGTACGGGACGCCCGACTTGATGAGGGCCCACGCGTACATCATCGCCGGGCTGATCCCGGGATGGTCGGCCTTCAAACCTGCTTCAAATGCGGCCGGGGACAGGTGCACTTCTTGAAGCTCGGTCCATCGCTCGGTCGACCCGCACCACACGGAGACGAGGCGGTCGGCGCCGGTGGACGCTTTGAAGTTCGCGATGTCGTCGATCAGCTGGTTCGCGCGCTCCCACTTGGTGCCCGTCTTGACGTTGGGTCCATTCAGGTTCTTAATCCACTCGTTCTCGAACACCGCTGGCATCGGCTTCAGCGTGGACAGAAACTCCCGCGACGCGGCCATGTCCGGGTAGTTGAGCACGCCCGCGCGGACCGCGGCGTCAAAGCAGGTGTCGTCGTAGATGTCCCAGCCGCCGAACACGATGTTCTCCAGCGGAGCGAGGGCCAATGCATCGCGAATCGCGACATCGCGGTCGCCGACTTTCATGCGCCCGAGCTGCGTCAGGCTGCCGATCGCGGCCGCACGGCCCCGGCGAATCGCCTCCACTCCCGCGACGAACGTCGTCGCGACCGCACCCATACCGGGCAATAGAATTCCGAGCTTTCCCTGGTCCGCCATCCCATCCTCCACGAAACAAGCGACCCGCGTCTTTACCGAGTCGAGCGATCGTCTGCAAGCGCAGCGGCGGTCGCATGCAAATCGATCGAGGGCCTGTCATACTGTCCGCCGTACGGCATTCGCCGCCGCCGGGGTGCCACCTGGCCCCCCTGGATCTAGCCGTCATTGTTGGTTCAAACCGTTCCTGAGAGGTCTGGATGTATCTCATTGTACTCGCTGCAACCCTGCTGCTCGCCGCCTGCGGGAGTTCGTCTCCCGAAGCGATCACGAATACTTACATCACGTCCACCGACCAGACTCGCCTGGTGTTTGAGCTCGACGTCGTCGAAGGCGAGTCCGCCCGGCAGGCGGCCAAAGACTACGTCGTCGCGAAACTGGGCGCCGTCGTCGACAAGCCGGACGGACTGGAGTGGAAGTCGGACGGGACCTTCGCGTCGCGCGGGGCCGACCACAAGTGGACGTTCTCCGAACTTCAGAAGCTCGCCAAAGAGCAGCTCGACCTCGAGGTGCCGGCGAACACGTCGAAAATCCACGTGATGTACGTCGACGGCAGTTACGAGGACGGCAACGTGCTCGGCGTGGCGTGGGCGAACAAGCACCTCGTGATGTTCAGTGACGTGCTGGAAGCCAACTGTTCGCGGCCGCTACTTGGCGACCGCCTCTGCGCCGCGGCCGAGTCGTCGGTGCTGCTGCACGAAGTCGGGCACGTCATCGGGCTCGTCGACAACGGCGTGGAGATGGTCGAGGACCACAAAGACGCCGAGCACGGTGCGCACGACTCCAACGAAGACTGCGTGATGTACTGGGCCTACGACGGCGTGCAGGTCCTCGACGTCATCGCGTCGCGGCTGACCGGCACTTCTTCGGAGCTCGACTTCGACGCCGCCTGCAAGGCGGACCTCGCCGCGGCGCGGGCTCAGTAGTTACGCTTCGGCCGCGACCGCGTACTCCAACAACATCTCGAGGCCGACCTGCTCGAGGGCACGCTGATGGGTGCTCTCGAGCACGACGGGGCACGCGATCCCGGCGTCGTACGCCTGCCGCCAGCTCGCCGCGCAGACGCACCACTGGTCCCCAGCCTTGAGGCCTGGGAACGAGTGCTGGGGTGCCGGCGTGATCAGGTCATTGCCCGCTTCGCGCAGAAACTCGAGAAACTCGTCCGTCAACGCGCAGCACACGGTATGCGAGCCGCGGTCGCTGTCGTCGGTATTGCAGCACCCGTCGCGAAACCATCCGGTCCGCGGTTCGTGGCTGCACGGTCTCAGCATCGTGCCGAGGACGCTTTGGGATTCATGCATAGTTCGGGCTACTTCGATGTAAGTTTTTCGCGGACGGCCTCTTCGAGGCTGCCCAGACCGGCATCCTGACCCAACTCGATGGCGTCGTCGACAGAGCGACCGTCAAGCCACCCCGCCTTGAGCGCGACGAACGCCCCGGCACGATTGCCGCTCCCACAGTGCAGTAGCACCTTGCCGTTCTTCGCCATCGGCTGTTCCATCGTGTCCGCCATCAGCCGGACGTTCTCTCGCGTGAGATCGTCCGGGCCCGTGACCGGGATGTGAGTGTAGAGAATTCCATTACGCGTCGCGGTCTCCTTCTCGTCCCAATACCCGGGTTCGTCGGCGGCGCGTAGGTTGATGACGGCCGTGTAGCCGGCCGCCTTGAGCTTCAGGAACTGTTCGTTGGTCGGTTGCCCGGCCGTGACGAGCCCGTGGTACGGCTTCGCTTCGTTGGGCAACGTCAACACTTCCTCGGCCGCACCGGCGGTGGCCGCGGGCGGCGGCACCGCGTCGCCAGGCGGTGCCTTGTCGCAACCGACCAGGGCCAGCGTCAGAATCGTCAGAAATCGGATTGTGCTCACTTTACACCTCAGCATCACCTTCGGGGGGCAGACGATACAGCATACGCCACCTCGCCGCCCTCGCCCACACGTTAGCTATCGGCGATTTCGTGCCCGCCGTCCCACCAGCATCGCGGCCAGCAGGAGGAGGAGGCTCCCCGGCGCGGAGGACTGCGCGCTCGAACACCCGCAGCCGGTGTCGCTGCCCGCGGCGCCTTCGGAGACGTCCCAGCCGGGCTGGCGTTGCGGGTCCTCGTCAACGTCGACCTCGTCGACGTCCTCGTCGACGTCATCGCCAGGGATGTCGTCCTCGTCATCGGGGTCAACATCTCCGCACGTGTTCGCCGAGTAGTCGTACTCGCCGTAGTCGGGTGGGGTCGCGAAGTCGAGCGGGCTGACGCAGCCGGCCGCGCTCTCGAACACCACGGTCGGATCCGTGACGTCCGTTGCGACGACTCGCAGGCAGGTCGAATCGTTGCGAAGCCGGTCGTCGGTGCGTTGGAGTGTCTTGCGACCGTGTTCGGAGAACCCCTCGGTGCGCACGTCGACCCAGGG
>JBFIHF010000548.1:0-3602 GCA_041601915.1 Bradymonadaceae bacterium | reverse complement strand
ATGTTCACGTCCGAGCGCGAGCTCGCGACGTTGGCGTGCAAGGGTCTCAAGACCACAACACCACGCATCTTGGTGGGCGGACTGGGGTTGGGCTTCACGCTCGCCGCCGCGCTGGAAGTGATCGGGGAGGGCGGTCGCGTGGTCGTGGCGGAGCTCGTGCCCGCCGTACACGAATGGAACAAGGGCGTGCTGGGCCACCTGGCGGGCAACCCGTTGGACGACCCGCGGGTCGAGGTCCGGATCGGCGACGTCTGCGACTTCATCCGCAAGCCCGACGCGCCGTACGACGCGATCCTGCTGGACGTCGACAACGGCCCCGACGCGCTGACCAGCGGCGCAAACAACTGGCTGTACGACAAGGCCGGTCTGCGCGCGTCGTACGCGGCGCTGAACCCCGGTGGCGTACTCGGCGTCTGGTCGACGCACGAGGATCAGCGCTTCACCAAACGGGCCGAGAATGGCGGCTTCAAGCTCGAAGTCGTCACCGTGCGCGCGCGGGGCAAGAAGGGCGCTCGCCACACGATCTGGCTGGCGCGCCGATGAGGGCCGAAGACCGGGCCCGGCGCGCCGCGCAGCGCCAGCTCGACGCGTACAACGCGCACGATATCGACGCGTTCGTCGCGTGTTACCACCCCGACGTCGAGGCGTTCGACCTCAAGACCGGCGAGCAGCAGCTGTGTGGTCGTGCGCAGATGCACGCGACGTACGGTGAGATGTTCGAGCGCGCCCCCGAGGTGCACGCCAGCGTGACGTCGCGCAGCGTGGTCGGCAACATGGCGTTCGACCAGGAGCTCGTCACGGGCCGCGGAACCGACGTGCTGCGGGTCATGGCGATCTACGAGGTCGACGAGGACGAACTCATCACTCGAGTGTGGTTCGTCCGCGAGTGAATAGCCACGCCGCGCGGCCGTGGTGCGCAAACATCGCGACCGCCAACCCCACCAAGAGTGCGTACCAGATCCAGGTCGGCTCCCGCGTCTCGTAGGCGAGGATCAGCATCGTGAGCCCGCAGACCCAGAACGCGATCAGGGTCGCGATGAACGCGAATCGCGTGTCCTGCAGTCCGCGCAGCGCCCCCATCCCGACGCACTGAAACCCGTCGAACAGCTGAAAGAAGCCGGCGATGATGAGCAGGCGAATCGCGAGTTCGCGCACCGCGCCGTGTTGGTCATAGAGGTCGACGATGAACCACGGCACGGTCAGGAACACCGACATCGTCAGGACCTGCATCACGCCGGTGACGAGGAGGCTCGCGATCCATGCGGTGCGCGCGGCTTCGGTGTCGCCGCGGCCGAGGTGCTGGCCGATCCGAATCGTGACCGCGAACGATAGGCCAAGCGGCAGCATGAAGATCATCGAGGTGGCGTTTAGCGCGACCTGATGCGCGGCGAGTTCGACTTCGCCGAGGTAACCCATCAGGAACGTGGCCGTGATGAAGAAGCCCATCTCGGTCGCCACCGCGCCGCTCAATGGCACACCAATGCGGACGATCTCCCGCAAAGCCGTCAGGTCTGGCTTCGGCAGCCGGAAGAGCCTGTAGTGGCGATACTTGGGGCGCAGCGCGATGTAGCTGACCAACATCAGCACGCTCAGCCAGGTCAGGCCGCAGGTCGCATACGCGGCGCCTTCGACGCCCAGTCTGGGGAATCCGAACTCGCCGAAGATCAGCACGTAGTCCAGCGGGATGTTGATCAGCGCCACCGTCGCCGCGATGACCACCGAAGGCAGCGAGTCGCTGGCTCCCTCGACGAAGTTTCGAAACGCGACGAACGTGAGCTGGGCCGGCACCGTCCAGATCATCACGCGCAGGTACTCCGACGCGATCGCGGACGGCACGGGCTTCTGCCCGATCGCGAGCAATAGCGGCTCCGACCACCACAGGCCGGCCGCGAACACGACCGACACGACGACGGCGACGATGAGCCCCTGCCGGGTGTAGTGCGATGCCTCGTCGAAGCGCTCGGCGCCGTTGGCGCGCGAGACCAGCGGGATCAGGGCCCCCATCAGCCCGGTCACGACGATGTAGACGAAGCTGTAGAACGCGCCCGCCAGGGCGAGGCCGGCCAGCGGATCACGGCCCAGGCGGCCGACCATCAGGTTGTCGACGAACACCATGAACAGGTGAAGGATCTGCGCACCCATAATGGGGAGCGCGAGGCGCATCATCCCTCGGATCTCGGTCGTCAGTTTCATGGGTGGGGTTCAGCGGGCGAAGAGCCGGAGGTCGGAACCTACTTCGTCGGCCATCTGCAACGTCGTCTCGAGGTCCGGATGGCGCAGCATGATGTAGCCGTCCGAGACCAAGGTGTGCAACCAGTCTCGGCGTTGTGCGCCGATCGGCAGCAGTTCGTTGGCGACCACGGCAGGTCCGAAACGGCGCAACAGCCGGTCCAGCCCATCGATGCGCCAGATGCGGCCGTTGCCCTGCGCACGCTTGAAGATCGTCGCGACGTTGTACTTGCGTTCGACCTTCTCCTCGAAGCGACCAAAGCAGACCGCGTCGGCCCACCCACGGAACGTGTCGATGTCGCAGGCGAAGTTCATCTGGTCGACCTGGCGAGCGCCCGGAGGCCGGCAGCCGATCTCGCCGAACACGACTTCGCCATCGGACTTTCGGTACCACTCCATGTGCGTGAAACCGGATTCGAAACCGAGCGTGTCGAGCACCGCTTGACCCAGAGCGATGCCGTCGGCGAGCTCCGGCGCGTCGACGTCACGCAACGCCACGACCTGCGGGCTGATCCACTCGTTGCTGCGCGCGACGAGCGGCCGCGGCCGATACAGCGCGACGCTGTGGAAGCGGACCTCGCCGTCCACACAGATCGTGTCGTAGGTGTACTCCTCGCCGTCGACGAACTCCTCGACGCTGACCTGCGGCACGTGCACGAGGCGCGGCAGCACGCGCTCGAGCTCGGCCTGCGTCTCGATGCGATACGTGTCCGCCGATCCGGCGCCGTCGATCGGCTTCACGATGATCGGAAACCCGATCGCCTCGGCCGCCGCCCGAACCTCTTCCTCGGTCCTCGCCCGCTGGTGCCGCGGCGTGCGCAGCCCGGCTTCGTCGAGTGCGACCTTCATCAACTCTTTGTCGCGAAACGGCAGGGTCGCGGCCCGGGACAGCCCCTTGGCGCCGAATACCCCGCGCAGCGTGGCGGCGAGCAGGACTCCCGGTTCCCAGGGACACTCCACGCGATCGAACGCCATGTCGCCGAGCTTTGCGGTGAGCTCGGCGACGGTCGCGCGTTCATCCCACAGCGATTTCACCTGGAAGTACGCCGCGAGGCTGTCTCGCGCCATCGCGGGCAGCGCGTGCAGCGGTTGATCGCCGACGCCGACGACTGTCGCACCGACCTCGGCGAGGCCACGCGTGAAGAGGGGCATTTCCGCGGGGTAGCCCGGCGAAATCATCAGCACTTTCACGGTCGGCCTCGAGCGACGATTGCAGCCGTCGAGTGTAGTCGGGACACCGACCGAGCGCTATCGACTTAGCGCGACAGCATCGCGACGAGGTCTGGTACCACCTCGGGGACCTTTGCGGTGCGGCGGCCCGTCAGGCCGGAGGACTGGTTCGCGGCGATGAGGTCGATCGCCAGCGGGCCGCT
>JBFIHF010000547.1:0-3607 GCA_041601915.1 Bradymonadaceae bacterium | reverse complement strand
TCGGTGCGCATCTGCTTGGCCTCGGACGTGTCGCTCGCGTTGTCGGCGAGCCGCTTGTAGGCCTCGGCGGCGTCGGGCAACAGCAGGCCGGCCCGCTCGTACGCGAGCGCGGCGAGGTCCCGCATCGGAGCCGGCGCCGACGCATCGGCCAAGACGCTCTCGGCGAACGCCTCGAGGTAGACAGGCGAGGCGAACCACAGCGGGTCCGAGTAGAAGCCGACGCGCAGACCGCGGAACTTGCCCGCACCGGCCTTCGACCCCAAGGCGTGCTCGGCGAACGATGGCGTTTGCTCGCCCAACGGGTACTTCGGGGCCCCCTCGGGCTTGGCCGCCGCACGCGCCTTCGCCCACGCGATGGCGGCTCGAAGCGTCTCGTCGAGGATGCGGTCCAGATACGGCTCCGCTTGATCGAACTCGCTGCGCTGCATCGCACACTCGGCCAACATCCGGTCTCGACGGCGCTTGGTGCTCTCGACGCCATGACTCTCACCGCCGACCGCCACGATGCCGCCGTTGAGGCACTCTTCGCGTTCGCTCCTCAGGTTCGCCGAGATCTGATCAGCCGCGTCGGGCCCGTCGAGGTCCATCAACCCCGCTTTCACGCGGCCCACCCAGTCCTCACAGCCGTCCGCGCACGGCAGCTGGTCGAGCAACACGGGTTGCTGCTTCACTTCCCGCTGATACCAGCCCTGAATCTGCACCGGCGTCTCGGGCCGCGGCAGGTTGTCGTCGTTGAGGAACCCGTCTCCGACACACTGCCGAAAGTTTTCCAGCTTTTCGCTGGGACGCTCGGCTCCAACGACCGCGCGGGCGGGGTCACCGTGGGGCGACAGTACCATCGAGAAACCAGCGTCGAAGACGCGGTACTTCGCGCCGCAGTTCGGCACGATCTTCTTGGCGACCTTGCGCAGCTCGTCCTCGAGCTTCGTGTCGGCCGGAACCACGGGTTTGACCTCCGCCCACTTGTCGTCGGGCACCGCCGCCTCGCTCTCTGCAGTCCCCCAGCAGACCGACGTCGCGACGCCACGCGGGTAGAAGTCGTAGGCGTAGACCATATAGGTCTTGTCGACCTCGAATCGAAAGCCGCAGTCGTGGCTGAATCGGTTCGTGTAGACGAGGACCGACTCCTTCTCCTCGCCCTTGTACAGCTGGTTGACCTCAAATTTGACTCGATCTTGGGCGCCGCGCGGCTTGATCTCCATCGCCTTCCCCCAAAACACGATCACGGACCCTTTGACGGGGTTGATGTTGCCCTCGCACTTGCAGGCAAACGCGAGCCCTGCCCACAGCGAGAGAGCAAGGAAGAGAGCGAACGCGGCAAGTCTTGAGGTGATGTGCATAGGAACCGGTACTTGAAAAGACGCGCGAGCATAGCGTCACACCACGCGAGGATACCAGCCGATTATGCGGCGCATCGCGCGGTTTCTTGACCGCGGACTCCATTGCCCGCACGCTCGTCCTGGGAGCATGATTCGGTATCCTCCCATCGCCGGCTCGGACCGATGTTCGCGGTCTTTCGACTTTCTCACCCTCGACGTAACCTACGGGTACGCCTCGGGATTCAAAAGATCGAAATTCCATCGAATCGTCCTCGCCCGGCTCGGTCCGGGTACCGAATCATGCTCCTAGCCGCCCACCGGGCGCGTCACGGACGACGGCAGCGAGGACAGGATGTTCCCCACACGCGATCCCTATCAGAAGTTCCATCGTCGTCGACGCGACGGTTCGCGCCGGCTGGCGCTCGTCATCGCGGCCACGCTACTCGCGGGTTGTGCGGCGGCTGCAGTGATGCTCGAGGATGAGCCCCTCACAGCGGAACGCGAGGACCACATGCCGCTCGTCGTCGCCCACCTGACGGCGTACGACGCGGTGTCCAACGCGTTGCACCGGGCGGAGCCCGAACTGGAGATCGCGCGCCCCCAGATGCCGACCGCACCGGCGGCGCCGGCTCTTCCACAGGACTGGACGTCCGGGACCCCACCGCAGCTTGCGGGCGAACTGCAGCGCGACGAATCCATCTCGACAGCGCTGGCCCGACGAGGCGTGCCAAGCGCGAGCGCTCATGGCGCGCTCGCAGCATTACGCGATGTCGTGAACTTTCGTCGCAGCAAGATTGGCGATGCGTGGGAGGTCGACGTCGACGCAGGGGGCGGCGTTACGCGCCTTCGCTACGCGGCGAGCGCGACCGACGTCTGGGAAGTTCGGCGAGCAGATGGGGTCTTCGCGAAGCACCGCATCGACGTGCCGGTCGAGACGCGCACCGAAGTCGTGTCGGGCACCATCGAGGCGAGCCTGTGGCAGGCCTTCGAGACCGCCGGCGCCGACGGACGCCTCGCCGCCGCGTTTGCCCACATCTTTGCCTACACGATCGATTTTGCCACCGAGACGCAGACCGGGGATCGGTTCTACATCGCGTTCGAAAGCACGTGGCTTGGCGATGAGCGCCTCGCCACGACGAAGATCCTCGGCGCCCGATACAGCGGGGCCGCCGGCGACCATTCCGCGTTCCGCTGGGACGACGCCTACTACGATGGGGCGGGTGAATCCGTCGAACGCCAGTTCCTGCGCAGCCCACTCGCAACGACGAGGATCACCAGCAGCTACGGGCGGCGGTTCCATCCCGTGCTGGGCAAAATGAAGATGCACGCTGGCGTGGACTACGGAGCGCCCACAGGCACACCGGTGCAAGCCGTCGCGGACGGAAAGGTCACCTGGGCGGGATGGAGAGGCGCCAACGGCAACCTCGTGTCGATTCAGCACGCCGGCGGCTACGTCACGCATTATGCGCACCTCTCCCGCGTCTCGAGCGATCTTCGCGTTGGCAAGCGCGTGAAGAAATCCGCTGTGATCGGAAAAGTCGGGTCCACCGGTCGGTCCACGGGGCCTCACCTGCACTTTGGGATGACGCGCGGCGGCAAGTCGATGAACCCGCTGGAGGTCGACTTCGAGCGTGGCACGCCCCTGAGCAAGGCGGAGCGCGCGAAGTACCTCGCCGCCACCGCCGACATGCGCACGCGCCTGCAATGATCACACAGGCGTCGCCCGACGTGCCCCCAAGCCGCAGCGCGTGTAGACTCGCGCCGTGAACGACCCCAAGACCATCGAGTTCCAACCGGCCGACTTCGTCGAGTCCGTGCTCCCCGCCACCACGCTCGCCGATCTGGTGCCCGACGCGCTCGTCGACGCGATCGCCGAGCAGATGCAGAGCGGTGCGCGGGCCGAACTCGTGGAGCTCGCCGCCGAGCTCGGCGCGCCGGCCTACGACTCGGTGTGCACGGTGATGTCGGCTCGCGCGATGTTGATGGCCGCGAACCGCGGCCGCGGGTTCTACTTCCACGAGCTGCGCGGGCGGATCCCGATGCCCGACGCCCTCGTTCCCGAGATCGAGGTGTGGGACGAAGGCACGATTCCGGTGTGGCAGGACGGCGTCTTCGTGGAACCCAAGTACTTCTCGTTCCGGCAGGATGCACCGTTCGCGGCGTACAACCCGGTGCACCGGCGGAAATGGCGCCCCCACGAGCTGCTCCACGGCGCGGTCGGCTTCTTCTGGCGCCCCGACGCCTCACGGTTCGAGACCTACGTCGGCTCGCGCCTCAACGAACTGCTC
>JBFIHF010000546.1:0-3645 GCA_041601915.1 Bradymonadaceae bacterium | reverse complement strand
GGGCGAGGAGTACCTCGCGCGGCTGCGGATCGTGCTGAACCGGAAGCAGATCCTGCGCGTCGAGCATGTCGAGACGGACCTCGATTAGCGAGCGGGCTTGCGTTCGTCGGTCGTTGGGTCGTGGGCTCGTTCTCGTGCGCTCGTTCTCGTAGCTCGTTCTCGTGCGCTCGTTCTCGTGGTTCTCGTGGGCTCGTTCTCGCTTTCGTTTTCGCTCTCGCTCTCGCTTTCGTCCTCTCGCTCGCCCTGGACGGCGAGCCAGAATCGGCCGACCGGTCAACCCGGCGGCACGTGTCCGTCATCGAGCCGCGAGGCCCACGAGAACGAGGCACGTGGCCTCCCGAACCCGCGGGCCTCGGCCGATTCTGTCTAGCCGTGCTGGGAACTCGATAGGACGAAAACGAAAACGAGAACGACAACGACCACGAGAGCGAAGAAACGAGAACGATAAATACGAGAACGATAAATACGAGAACGAGAACGAGAACGAGGACGAGAACGAGGACGAGAACGAGGACGAGAACGAGGCGACATGCCTCCGCCCCGCGCGCCGCTCAGCGGCTGAGGACGGCGAGCATCGCGCCGATGCGGCGAAGTTCGTGCTGCCGATCGGCGGCGCCGGGCAGCGACACGAGGTCGAGCACCGCGCAGGTTTCCGCCGCGGAGCCTAGCGCGATCCGAAAGTGGTTCTTCGCGGCGTCGTTGTTGCGCGCCGTGCCCTCGGCGATGTTGAGGACGATGGAGTCTGCGGCGCGAACAGCCTGGCGACGCAGGTCCGCGTCCCCGCGAGGGAAGCGGGCGAGTCGCACCCAGCGGGCGACGGATACGGCGAGTTGGTAGCAGTCGAAGCGTTCGTGATCGAATCCCATGATGGTCTCTCCTTTCGGTGGGGGTCAGGTGAGGCCACCCCATGCGGCCTCACCCGAAGGGCGCCGAAGGCGTGGCTGCATGGGGGTGGCGTCGCCTGACCCCCACCGAAAGGCGAGGACCATCCGTATGGGAAGCGAGTCGCGGACGCGCGTGCTACCGACGTGCCAGTCGGCCAGCGCCGGTGCGCCGCCCGGGCCCGGCTCGTGCTCGTAAGGCTCGTGCTCGTAAGGCTCGTGCTCGTAGGGCTCGTGCTCGTAAGGCTCGCGCTCGTAAGGCTCGGACTCGAACGCGCGACTCCTCGTGTAACTCAACACGAGACCATGAGAACGAGCCCACGAGAACGAGCCCACGAGAACGAGCCCACGAGAACGAGCCCACGAGAACGAGGACCACGAGAACGAGGACCACCAGAACGAGCCCACGAGATCAGTCGCCCCGCAGCCAGTTGGCGTGATAGCGTCCGCCGCTTGCACAAGGAGATTTGCGATGATCGATATTGCACAACTCGCCGAGATTCTCGACACGGCCGCGGCCACCGTCACCCCGGTCCCCCAGCTCACGATCGAGTACCCGGAGTTCACGCTCGAACAAGCGTACCGCGTCCAACGGGCCTCGATGGCACGCCGAGCGGGGCGCGGCGATGTCGGCGTCGGCCTGAAGATGGGGCTGACGAGTGTCGCCAAGATGAAGCAGGTCGGCGTGCACGAGCCCATCTACGGCCATCTCACGCGCGAGATGAAGCGTGGCTCCGGCGATGAGGTGCGGATGAGCGAGCAGATCCACCCGCGGATCGAGCCCGAGATTGCCTTTATCCTGCGCACGGATCTGCGCGGCCCCGTCACCGCCACCGAGGCGCTCGCCGCGGTCGAATGGGTCGTGGCGGCGCTCGAGGTCATCGACAGCCGCTACGAGGCGTTTCAGTTCACGTTGGCCGACGTGGTCGCGGACAACGCGTCGTCGACTCGATTCTTCCTCGGCGAGACGCGGCGGCGTCCGGAGGACCTCGATCTCGGCAACCTCGGCATGGTGATGTCGGTCGACGGCGCGATCGTCGAAACGGGCTCCAGCGCTGCGATCCTCGATCATCCGGCGCGATCGCTCGCGGCGTTGGCTAACATGCTCGCCGACGTGAACGAGTTTGTGCCGGCCGGCTCGATCGTGCTCGCCGGCGCGGCGACGGCCGCGAAGCACGTGCAGGCGGGCAACGTCGTGACGCTCGAGGCGGATGGACTGGGACGCGTCACGGCTCACGTCGTCGAGTGACCGTCACCAATTGACCCGCGCGGGGTCGGCGAGTAGGCAATACGGACACTTCGCGAGCGAACCATGTACCGACCCGACCACTACTATCTGCACGACGAGATGACCGAGTTTCTGCGCGAGATCGTGGGTGCTCACCCCGGTTTCGCGTCGCTCGCGTCGATCGGGACCTCGCCTGAGGGGCGCGATATCTGGCTCGTCACGCTGACGGACCACGGCAGCGGCGCGGCCGAGGACAAGCCCGCGTACTGGATCGACGCGAACACGCACGCCAGCGAGGTCGCCGGCAACGCGGTGGCGCTCTACACGATCAACCACGTACTGGAGAACCTCAGCGATCCGGCCACGGCAGAGCTGCTGCGCACCCGCACGCTCTACATCGTGCCGCGCCTGAACCCCGACGGGGCGGAGTACTGTCTGACGCAGCATCACTATGTACGGTCCGCGCGACGGCTGCATCCGGACCCCGAGCCATCGCCGGGCCTCATCGAGCAGGATGTCGATGGCGACGGCTACGTGCTGCAGATGCGAATCGAGGCGCCGGACGGGGCGTGGCGCAAGAGCGAGACGGAGCCGCGACTGCTCGTGGCGCGCATGCCGTGGGACACGACGGGTCCGTTCTACCACCTCTACGCCGAGGGCCTGTTCGAGGAGGCGACGCTCGCCGACCCGCGGATGCCGATGTCGGGGCGCGATCCGCACGGTCTCGACTTCAACCGCAACTACCCCTGGCAGTGGCGGCCCGAACACGACCAGGTCGGCGCGGGGCCGTATCCGCTGAGCGAACCCGAGACCCGCGCGGCGGTCGACTTTCTGATCGAGCACCCCAATGTGTGCGGGATCATGAGCTACCACACCTACACGGGCGTGCTGCTTCGGCCGTACGGGGACCGTGCGGATACGACGATGCCGCCGTTCGATCTGGCGACGTTCGAGGCGATCGGCAAGCGCTGCGAGGACCTCACGGGATACCCGTGCATCAGCGTCTTTCACGACTTTGCCTACGATCCGACCAAGGCGATTGGTGGCGTGTTCGACGACTGGGCGTATGAGGCCTACGGCGTTCACGCTTACACGATGGAGCTCTGGGATCCGCAGAACAAGGCGGGGCTCGAGCCGAAGAAGAAGCTGCTCGACCACTGGATGAAGCCGACCGAAGAAGACCTCATCAAGTATCTGCAATGGAACGACGCCGAGCTCGGCGGCGAGGGCTTTGTCGACTGGCACGAGTTCGAGCACCCGCAGCTGGGGCGCATCGAGATCGGCGGTTGGAAGTTCATGTTCACGCTGCGTAATCCGCCGCCGAAGTACCTCGAGGAGATCAGCGCGAGCTCGTGTGCGTTCACGTTGGACCACGCGCGCTGTGCGCCGCTGCCCAGCCTGTCGCTGCGCAGCGAGCCGGTCGAGGGCGGCGTGCATCGCGTTACGGCGACGATGCGCAACGACGGCTTCTTGCCCACCTACATCACGGCCCACGCCAAAGCCCGTCAACTCGTCCGCGACCTACACCTCGACATC
>JBFIHF010000545.1:0-3648 GCA_041601915.1 Bradymonadaceae bacterium | reverse complement strand
GAACGAAGCGCCGGCGCGGGTGAACTCCGTTTCGACCTCGGCCAGGTACTGCTCGTCCGTCGTGTACAGGTAGGCTGCGATGCTGCCGAGCTCGCGGACGTCGCGCGCCGCGAGTTCGAGGGCCGCAGCGCGGTCGGGCACCGGGAGGACGAACGCGATCGGGCCGAACCACTCCCGTCGCGCAAACTTGTGCGGTTGCTGTTCGCGCAGGACCAGCGGGGTCGCTGTTCGTGCGTGTGGCTGCTCGGGATGCGCGTACGCGTTCGATTCCCGGATGACTTCGACGCCGTGTCGTGCGCCCGCGATCGTCGCCGTCACGCGTTCGCTCTGCAGGGCTCCACAGGTCGCCGCGGCGCGGGCGGGGTCAGCGACGAGCTCGTCGATGGCCGCGACGAGGCGGTCGGCGAAGGACTCCGCAGTCAGCGCCCCCTCGTCCGTCTCGATGCCAGTTTGCGGGACGAAGATGTTCTGCGGCGATGTGCACATCTGAGACGAAAAGAGGCAGATGCCCTGGGCCAGGGCATCGAGCATGCCGGCGAGGTTCTGCGTCGACTCGACGATGACCGAGTTGCAGCCCGCAGTCTCCGTGTACACGAGCGCCTGCCGACAGTTCTGCTCCAGCCACGCCCCGAACGCCGCGCTGCCCGTGAAGTCGACGATCGCGGTGCGAGCATGGAGCGCGAGTGTCTTCGTGATCGGTGCGTCCGATGCGTCCGGGGCCAGCGTCAGCAGGTTCGGGTCGAACCCCGCTTCTTGAAGGACCTCTCGGCCCACACGCACCGCCATCGCCATCGGCAGCGTGCCTCCGGGGTGCGGCTTCACGACTACCGGATTCCCGGTGGCGAGGTTCGCCATGATCGCGGGGTACGCGTTCCAGGCCGGGTAGGACGCGCACGTGATGACGAGCGCGACACCGCGCGGCCGCAGGCGGTAGGTCTTGCGCAGTCGCACGACCTCCGCGCCGAACCGGCGTTCGAAGTCGGCCTCCGCGGGCACGTCGCTCATCGCGCGATAGGCGTAGGCGAGCGCCTCGAGTCCTCGGTCGAGGGAGTTCGCGCCGGAGCCCGCGAACGCCATCATGTAGGCCTGCCCCGCGGTGTGCATCGTCGCGTAGGCGTTGGCGAACACGTTGTCTGCCAGCCGGTCGAGCATCTCCATGCAGACGCCCACGCGGACCGGCACGCCGGCTTCTGCCCAGGCGTTCAGGCCGGCTTCCGCCGCGTCGAGATGGCCGTCTACGTCGTCGACCGCGGGGTAATCGATCCCCAGCGGGCGCCCGGTGTAGGGCGACACCTCCTCGCCAACTCGACTTGGACCCGTGACGCCCTCGAGCGGAAACGGCGCTCCGAGATAGCTCTCGAACTCGGCCAGACCCCGCTCGCGTGCGCCTTCCGGATGGTGGCGACGACTGGGTGACTCGATGAAGGGCGTCCACGCGCCGCGCGCCGCGCACGCGTCAACGGCGAGCTCGAGTCGCTCGCGATGCTTCTCGAACCAGTTCACGCGCGCCGCCATCGCAGCGCGTAGTGCTGAGGACCGCGCGCGGTGTCCCGGTCATAGGTCAGCCACAGTTCGTCGCCGTCGAGCCGAGCCTGCCGCACCTGCTCATTGCCGATGATGTTCGGCACCAGGGCGAGCTCGACGCGGTGGACGACGGATCCGTCGCGAATCGAGTAGGTGCCGGAGTAGCTGAGGTAGCTGTCGAACGCGGCGGCTTTCTCCGCGATCGGCGCGGTGGACGCACGCTCGAGGCCGTCGACCGACAATCGGGCGCGCTCGCCGGCACTGAGAACCGCGGACATCTGGCCGGCGGCGGTGTAGATCAGCTGTCCGCGCGCGTCGTCGCCAAACGGAGCCACGGGCGCGCGTTCGTCATCGAACGTGATGCGAAAGTCGACCAGCTCCCACGCGCCGATGAGGTCTGCGCTCGTGATGCTCATGAGGACAGCGAGATCCCCGGCACCCACGTGGCGTGGAAGCCTGCGGGCACTCGATGCGGCAAATGCACGGTGCAGATCGGTCCGTCGCTCAGGGTCTGCGCGTGGAACACCTGGCACGAACTCGACCAGTCCCGGGTATCGGTGACGAAGCTCACCAGATAGCCGTCGTCCTCGCCGGTGGGGTTTTCGGCCGGGCAGAACGGCGTCTCGCTGCCGTACACGCCTTCGGGATACTCGTACGAAACGGAGCTGCCGTCGGTCAGGTCGTACTTCACGATGCCGTGGAACGTCGCCGGAATCTCGACGGGGATGTTCTGGTGATAGGAGTACCGATTTCGACGGCCCAGGCAGCTCGACGCGATCATCGGGAACTCCGCGTTCACGTCGTCGAGGTCTCGTTCGCGCACCTCGCCGGTCGCCAGGTTGAAGCGCCACTCGTACAGGTTGGCCTGCAGCTTGAGGCCGGAGAGCATCGCCGCGATCTTGCCGTCTGCCGGGTCGGGGTCCAGCGTCGGGTCCTTGGTGCGGCAGCCGAGCATCACGACCCAGTCGCCCTCCTCCCAGCAGTTCACGGTGTGGAGCATGTAGCAGGGCTCGGCCTCGAACCAGCGGATGTCAGCGTTGGTACCGAAACGCGGAAGGACGCCGTAGCGGGTCGGCACATCACGGTGGAAGAGCGGAATCCGCTTGCCGGTCTTCTCGAACAACTCCTGGCTCATGAAGACCGGGAAGTCGAACAGGATCGAGTAGTTGGGCGTCACGCCGATATCATGGGGGCGCCGCGGGCCCGGGAGCTCGATCTCGGTCTGGTGAAACCGTCCGTCGGCTGTGTAGACGCCGTACTGCATGAACGGCGGGCGGTCTCCGTAGCTGAAAAACACGAAATCCCCGGTCGCCTCGTCCACCTTGGAGTGGGCCGAGATCGGGATGTCGAGGTTGCCGCCGAACGTCTCGACGCCCTCGGTCTCGAGCGTCTTCATATTCAGCGCGTATGGCTGCCCCGATTCGTACCAGAGCGCCAGGAGGCGACCGCCGTACTGGAGGAGGTCGGTGTTGGCGGTGTCCTTCAGAGGGCCACCGGGTAAAGAGAAATCGAACGGCCCGAGCACGCCGGGCCAGATGGATTCGCCACGCTCGCGCTCCAGCTTCAGACCACTCGTCTCGATCGCGCGATTTCGATAGCTCGCCTTCCCGTTCTCAAACCAGATCCCATGCACCATCCCGTCGCCGTCGAACCAGTGGTAGCGGTTCGTCGGGCGATGATGATTGTTCGGTCCGTTGCGGAAGTAGGCGCCGAACAGGTCCTTCGGCAGCTCGCCATCGATCCGCAGGTCCGCCTGCGAGACTTCTTCGGTCGTTGGCGCGAACAGCCCGTGCAGGTACGGATTGTCGATCTCGTCGATCCAACCCGGGGCGCCCATCGGCCGTGTGCGTGACGGCGAAAGCGCCTTGGGATGTCGTTCGGTGACTTCGAGCATCGTGTGCCTCTGAGTGGTCAGACCTGCCAGAGCATCGCGGCGAGGTGCATGCCGGCGCCGGGTGCGAACAGGAGTAGACGATCTCCGGGCTTGATGCGGCCCGCGCGGAGATTCACGTCCAGGATGTGAGGGACATTGACCGCGGACATGTTCGCGGTCTCGGCAAAGGTGTGGAGCAGCTTCTCGCGACCGATTCCGAGCTGGTCACACCATACCTGGAGGAGCGTGGG
>JBFIHF010000544.1:0-3649 GCA_041601915.1 Bradymonadaceae bacterium | reverse complement strand
CGACGACGAGATCGACCGGGTGCTGGGCCTCGAGCTGGGCGGCGACGACTACGTGACGAAGCCGTTTTCGCCGCGCGAACTCGTGGCACGCATCAAAGCGGTGTTCCGACGCACGACGGCGACGCCCGACACCGACTTGCCCGAAGAGGCGATCGCGCACGGGGAGCTGAAGCTGGACCTCATCCGCTTCAAGGCCTTCTGGTCCGGCGCGGAGGTCGAACTGACGAAGACGGAGTTCTCGATCGTGAAGCGGCTGATGGGCTATCCGGGCAAAGTGTTCAGCCGCGGCGAGCTCATGATGGACGGCATCGTCAGCGACCGCACGATCGACAGCCACGTGCGCCACCTGCGCAAGAAGTTCGGCGAGGTCGGTGGCGACATGATCGAGACCGTGCACGGCATTGGCTACAAGCTAGGTGATTGCAGTTGAGAGTGCGGCTTCGCATTCGCACGATTTTCCTGGTCGTCAACGTCATCATCCTGCTCATGCCGCTCGCCGGGATCGCGTTCCTGCGTATCTACGACAATGAGTTGTTGAGGCAGACCGAGGCATCGCTGCTGGGCCAAGGGGCCGTGCTGCGCTCCACGTACCTGCGCGTGTTGTTCGGCGAGCTCAGCCTCGCCGAGCGCGCCAAGTACGGGCTCGAGCGTGAGACGGAGGCCCAAGCGCCAGAGAACCCCGAACTCGGGCAACTCCAGCCGTCCTTGGACGTGACGGTCGATGACGTCAGCCCACCGCCGCTGGCCGCGCTCGACTACACCGGCGAGGATGACACGAAGGCCGCCGCGGCCGGGACGGCGATGTACGAGGTGCTGCGGGACGCAAACCAAAACCTCGGCACGTCGATCAGCGTCGTGAACTTCAAGGGGCAGGTGGTGAGCGCGACGGGGCTCAGCATGCTGGGCAAGTCGATCAACCATCGCCCAGAGGTCAAGCAGGCGCTGCGCGGCGAGGTCGTGCGGCTGATGCAGGAGCGCGCCTCAGAGCAGGAGCGCAGCGTGTGGGAGTCGCTGAGCGGTCGCGGCCGCGTGCTGGTGGTCGTCGCGATGCCGGTGGTGTGGCAGCGTCGCGTCTATGGCGCCGTGATTCTGTCGCGGCCATCGCTGAGTCTGAGCGACGCCATCGTCCGCAATCGCGACGTCTTCGCCGGGCTACTCGCCGTCCTCATCATCGCCGTCTCGCTCATCACGCTGCTGACAACGGTCACGATTCAGCGGCCGCTGCGCCAACTGATCCGCCAGACGCGGCGAATCGCCACCTCGGCGTCGTCCGCGCAGCCGATCGAGAACCCCGGCGCCGTGGAGTTCGAAGAGCTGTCGACCGCGATCGCTCACATGGCGCGGACGCTAGAAGCGCGCAACGAGTACATCCGCAACTTTGCGCGCAACGTCTCCCACGAGTTCAAGACTCCGCTGGCCTCGATCAAAGGCAGCGTGGAGCTGCTCGAAGACCACTTCGAGACGATGACCTCGGAGAAGCGCGCCGAGTTCCTCGGCATCATCGCGCGCGACACCGAGCGACTCGACCGCCTCGTCCGACGGCTGCTCGAACTCGCCCGCGCGGACGTCTTCAATCCCACCACTGAGTGGGTGAACGGCGCTGACAACCTCGAGGCGTTGGCGAAGCGCTCGAAAGTCACCCTGAAGCTCGCCTCGCCAGTCGACGATCTGCCGATCGCGATGTCGCCCGACGCGTTCGAGTCGGTGTTTACGAACCTCTTCGACAACGCCGCGAAGCACGGCAGCGCAAACGTCACCCTCGAAGTCCTGGAGCGCACCGGCGCCTACTTCCGCATTCTGGTGTCCGACGACGGCCCGGGGATCTCCGTCGCAAATCGCGACAAAATTTTCGACTCCTTCTTCACCACCGCCCGCGACACTGGCGGCACCGGCCTGGGTCTCCCCATCGTGCGCGCCATGCTCCAACGTCACGGCGGCGACATCACCCTCTCCCCCTCCGAATCCGGCGCCGCCTTCGTCGTCACGCTCCCCCGGTCCACCTAGCGCTTGGCGCACGGCGCTTTGCGCCGTGCGCCGCGCGCGGTGGCGAGCGCTGGCGGCTTCGCCGCCATGCGCAGGTGGAGAGCTTGGCGCTTCGCGCCGCGCAGGTGGCGAGCGCTTTGGCGGCTTCGCCGCCGCGCGCAGGTTGCGAGCGCTTCGCGCAGGGAAGGCGGGGCGCTTCGCGCCGGGGGCGCTTCGCGCGGGGGGCCGCTTCGCGCCAGGGGTGCTTCGCGCCAGGGGTGCAATCTCGATTTGTTCGTGGGGAAACGGTGTAGATCGGACGATAGCTCCGATTTTCGACTCTGGCGGCCACGAATCTTTTCTGGTGGTAGTCGATGGTGCAGCATGGCAAGGTTCCGGCCGGCCTCGTCGTGGCCGAACAGCTCACCCGCGGGCCCGTATTGGCCCGCACCGGGCCCGCACCGCCCGCACCGCCCACCACCGCCCACCACCCGATCTTTGACGGCGGGAGCGAGTTCGGGTAGTTTTACCAAAGCTGGGCGGCTCGTCTGAATTCATTCTTGAGCGTCCCTGACCGACAAATTGGGAGGGAAGGTGGACCACATTCAAGTTCGGCGCCTCGGCGCCTCGGCGCCTCGGCGCTTTGTTACTTTCGTGTTGTACTCTGAGCGCTTGTGGCGACGCTGAGGTAATAGACAACTCGCCACCGAGCACACGAGTCGCCTTGGCCCTCGTTGAGGCCGAAACTGTCGAATGCCCCACAACTGCGAGTGGAGTCTCCTGCCAGGACGGAGCATGCGCGTCCGAGACCACCCACCTCAGAGTGACTGGCGAATGCCCGACGGGGCTGGTTGGAGCAGCGAAATCGAATGAACAAGTCCTTTCTACCGGCGGAGAAGTACGCCTCCTGGCGTATGCTGAGAGAGTCGCTCCGTCCGAGGACGTCGAATTCCACGTCGCTGTCGAGGATACGCCCTTTGATTTCGCGGCCCTTGCCGGGGCGGACACCACCACGCGCGGCGCCCTGATTGCCGATCGAAAGATGAATGCGGCTAGCAAACTCGCGGCTGCACGCAAGCAAGTCACGGTCCACGGCGGGATCGTAGAGTCCGAGACGTGGCTCGTCAGTGGCTTGATCGTCCGAGCGCCAGCGAGTGCTGTCAGATCAATCGTGGAAGACAGCACGGTTTTCGCCGCAAGTATGTCGGATGAGATGAAACCGACTGATGCCTGGGATGGTACCGAGTACACGACGGAGATGCGGACGCAGACGCTCTACTCGGCTGGCTACGACGGGCAGTACGGCAGCTGTCGTTGATCGCGTGAAAACGGGGAATTCTGGACCGGCCGCATAGACAGGCCGAGACCACCGTTTTCTTCGCAATTGAGTTGTACGGGGGAAAGTAGATGCGCAGGGACCGCTCTTCTTTGGCGAGTCGACGGCCCCTGCGCGTGCCCAGTTACGAGCGAAGCGACGCTCTCACGGGGTCGGGCACGTTGTCCAGTTTCCGGGCGCGTCGTGCTTTTCGAGCTTCGTTGTGGCTGCTGTTCACGCGCCTTCTGCGTCTGTCGTGCCCACTACCGAGGGCAGCGTTACTGTTCGACCTCGTGCGCTCAAGCGAGCCGGCAGCGCAAGGTTGCCGAGTACGATCGGCGGTATCGCGACAGCTTCGAAGGTCGCCTCAAT
>JBFIHF010000543.1:0-3654 GCA_041601915.1 Bradymonadaceae bacterium | reverse complement strand
TGCGGCCCTCGAACTCGCGGCGCGCGACGTCCGCGAGCTCGGCAGCATCGCAGCCTACCTGTACACGACGGACGAGCAGTACCTGGCCGAGGTCGAAACGGAGTTCACCCGCGCCGGCGCTTCGTTCGCCTGCAACCTGTTTGGCCACCGACCGATCAACTTCACCGCAGCGTACAGCGACTATCACGTGAGTGGATTGAACCCGGCCGGGAACGCGTCATTGACCGACCTCGCCTTCGTCGCCAACCGCTTTCGAATCGTGCAGACCAAGGTCGAGCTTTAGCCCCGATCTTCGCCAACACTGAGGGTTATCACCGTCGCGCTGATGGCCACCTGCCACGCCAACCGGTGTGCCGGCATTCGAAACCAGCTTCCGTTGGATCTTTGGCGTATCAGAGTTCGCAGCGGTTGGGCGTCACGGTTGTGTTGCACGTGAACCCGGGCTTGCAGTCGTTGTCACTCGCGCATGGCACGGTGCAGAGGTTTGTGACGACGTCGGCGGCAATGCAGAGGCCGTCGTTGAAGCCCGTCGCACCACAGTCGGCGTCGTTGCCCGGAGCGGAGCAGTTTGAGTCGAAACCAACGAGAGCGGGACAGGTGGTGGTACGGAGCGCGCACACGTTCGTCGTGGTCCCGTCGAGGCTCGTGAACTCCGCTGCATTGACGTAAGGACGGACGGCGAAGCACGAGCCGTTTGGCGCGTTGGCTTCGGCGGAGTCGCGCTGCCAGAGGCAGAAGGTGCCGACTTCGGCGGGACCGGAGTTGTCGGCGGCCTCAAACGTCATGGGGATGCAGAGCATGCCGGGGCGGCATTGGGCGTCGGAGACACAGGCTTCGCAGAGGCCGAGGTCGGCGGCGGGGAAGTCGGTGCAAGTGCGGAGGCGGGAGTCACAGACGCCGGTGCAGGTGCTGAATTCGGTGCCGGTGCACTCGACGCACTCGCCGGTGTCGCAGACGGTGTCGGCTAAATGACCGCAGTCAGTGGAGGCGGCGCAGGGGGCGCAGGTGTTGGTCGTGAGGTCGCAGAGCGCGGCGGCGGGGGAGGTGCAGTCGGTGTTGGCGACGCACTCGACGCAGGTGTTGTCCGTGGCGCAGACGCCGGTGGTGCAATCGGACGTGTCGACGCACTCCACGCAGCTGTTGGCGCTGCAGACGCCAGAGGCGCAGTCCGTGGTTTCGACGCACTCGACGCAGGCGTCGTTGGCGAGGTCACAGATGGGCGTCGGGTCGGCGCAGGCGCCGTCACAGGGGAGGGCGGCGTCCGGCGTCGCGTCAGGTACGGGACCCAGATCTGGAAAGGAGTCGTCGGTCGTGACGTCGGGAGATCCGAGGTCGGCCATCGTGATGGAACACTCGGGGTGCGCTCCTGGGTCGGCGCAGAGGTCGATCTGTTGACGAGGGCAGCCCGCGAGCGTGGCGACGAAAAAGACGGACGTGAACGCGAATGCGATTGTGCGCAGCGGATGTTTCATGACTCCCCACCAGACCATAGAATGATGCAAGCATCCCGCATGTGTCGCGGGCTCGCAAGTCGAACACCTGGCGCGGCTTCGGGGGCGCCACGGCTGGTGTTTGGGCTTGCGTGAGCGCGCCACCGGTGGGTTACTGTCGGCCAGATTCGAAGAGGAAGTCCCATGACGATTCTGGAAGCCATCGAGTGTCTCGTCCGAAGCACGGATTCATGGATGCCCGAGGCTGTGTACACGATCCTCGCGGAGGCCGATGACGAGCGGGTCGACGAGCGCCTGATCGAAGTGCTGCAGAACCCCGAGTTACACGAGGGATACCCCCTGTTTGGCGCCATTGAGGTCCTCTCACGACGGCGCAGTCTCGTGGCCGCGGAAAGTATGGCTCGCTTGGTGGCCCAGTTCAGCGATTTGGACGGCGGGATCTCCGATCTCGGGATGCGTGGTCTTGCGTCGATGGGCGCGGGCGCGATGGACGCGGTCCTCGCCGTGGTCGAAGAGGTCGGTCCGACCGGGCACCTCGAGATGGCGATGGTGGAGTGGGGCGTGTCCGACGAACGCATCTACCGTGCGCTGGTAGCGCTCCCCGACATTCGGCCTAGGCTTGCGGCGGAGTTGCTCGGTCGATACGGCGACGCAAGGGCACTTCCGATTCTGCATCAACTCTTCGATGCGGAGGAAAACGTCCCTGGGCGGTATAACCTCGTGCTCACTTCTTGCGCCCTCGCGATCCTCGAGCTTGGAGGGGGGCTGACGCCGCAGGAGAAGGCCAAGTTGGAGGCGATGGGGTCGAGCACGATGAGCGATGGCGGGCAACTCGGGTCGCTCGTTGAGCCACACGTCGCTCCCAAGACACCGGGTCGCAATGACCCGTGTTGGTGCGGGAGCGGGGAGAAGTACAAGAAGTGCCACCTGAATGCGGACCGCGAAAGCTGAGCGGCCGAGGTCGAGAATGGCGATGCGACAGACGAAGCGGAAGAAGTCGATTGCGTCAGCGATTCGCGCTCAGCTGGGCGCGAGTCGGGCGTCTTCAATCATCGACCTCGCTGTCGTTCGTGAGGCGCGGGCAACCGCTGAAGAGATCGGGGCGACGTTGCGCGAGCCCGAGGGGCTCGAGGCGCGGCATGCGGCGTATGTGACGACCCACAACCTGGTCGGGGCCCTGGCGGAAGTGCTGGCGAGGTTCCAGGAACTCGACCGACACAACACGGCGTGGGACGAAGCCGAGCAGGAGTACGAGCACGGGTTTCCGCCGATGACCCCGGTCACCGAGTCGTTCTTTCAGACCTGGGGCCACTATGACCTCGGGTTTGGTCGACCGCGAGAGACCTACGCGACGGTGCTTTTGGAGTCGGCGCGCGAGATCGGCCTGGATCCGGACGTGGCCGCGATCCTCTCCAGATTGTCGGAGTCGCGCCATGGCATCTATCGAACGACCGGGCACGAGGACGGCTTCGTGCGAATGCGGGAGCTGGTGACCGGCGCGGAGCCATTGGCGTTGGTGCCCAGCGGATACATCGCTCGCCCCGGCGAGTTGTGGCTCGTGCGGCTGCTGCCGCCGCTCATTGAGGGCGACGATGTGTGGGTGGCGTTCACAACGCCGTACATCATTGAGGAGCCGCCGCCGTGGGAGGAGTTCCTGGCGCGCGAGACCCGGAGTGTCGCGGACTATGAGTCGCTGATGAAGTGGGGACGAAGCCCCCGCTACTGGCTCGAGTACGTGATGCAGGCCTACGTGAATTACGAGCCGGGGGCGGTCTTCCTCACGGGCGTTCCCGATGATTCGCGCACACGCCCGCACTTCGATGAACGGGGCGCCGCGTGGCTGCCGAATCGGAAGTGAACACTGTTGTCGACGGGCGCTGAAGGTCCCGCAGCAAGCGACTGTCGTGTAGACTCGGATGGCGCACGGCCACTTTGGAGCCCACGGTGGGGTTGACGTCGCGCCCCGATGATGCAGAACTGTTGGGACCCTCCACCGGAGAGACGACCGTGAGCCTTTCGGTATCGATAGCGACGCCCCACTCAATCTGGACTCTGACCGACAGACGGATCACCGGCGAAGGAGGCGCGCCATCCAGTAACGCCTGTAAGATCGTGGGCTTTGATTCGACCGACGGGGTCGGGCTCCTCAGCTACGCCGGACTGGGGATGCTGGGGGACACCGGGCCGGGCGACTGGGTTGCAT
>JBFIHF010000542.1:0-3667 GCA_041601915.1 Bradymonadaceae bacterium | reverse complement strand
TTCGCGCCGGGGGCGCTTCGCGCCGGGGTTTTAGCAGACGATGAGGTGGGGGGCGACGTAGCCGTTGTTGGTGAAGTCGACGTCGACGCCGAGTTTGCGGAGTTGGTAGATCGTGGAGCGGATCCGGACGCGGAGGGAGTCGTCGGTCATGGTCTCGCCGGGCCACAGGGCTTCGCCGAGGTCTTCGGAAGTGAGGGGCGCGGTTGCGGCGGCGAGACTGCGGACGAGTACGGCGACGACGGGGCGAGATCGGAGGTCGGTGGCGACGTGGTTGGCGAAGACCCACGCACCGTCGGCGGCACAGACAGCCGAGGGGCCCGCGTCGATCAGGGTGTCGACGATCGCCATCACGTCGGGTTCCAGGGCTCGAAGCGTGCCCAGAGCGAACCGGTTGAAGTAGTCCACCGTGACGTCACCGGCCGCGACGCGCGCGGCGGCCGTGACCAGCTCGGCGAGGTCTCGATCGGTGTGAAGTACGCCGAGGAGAGCGACGATCGGGGCTCGCGTGGGGAACGAAACATCGGTGAGCTCGTTCAACTCGGTGAGACTCGCCTCAATTCTGTCCGCTGGGACGGCGCGCAGCGCCAAGCTGCGCATCAGCTGCGAACTCCGGAGGTCGTGAGTCCACGCGTCGATCGACGCGTTGAGCCGGCGCGCCTCGTCCCACCGATGCTCCGCCGCGGCGAAATGGACGGCCAGGCCATCGACCCAACCGCGAAGGTATCGCGTATCGCCAGAACGTGCCGCGTAGCTCATCGCGCGCTCACATGAGGCGTCGAACGACACACGATCAACGGCATCCACTGCGTGCGCGGCGAGCTGGACTTCGAACCAACCGGCGGCGTTCAGCAAGCCGTGCGCGCACGCCCAACCCAGGTCTTCGCGCACCCGCGTCGGCCAGCCGGCGTCCGGGACCACCCGACGCTCGAGGCTGCGCTGCAGCATCCGACCGTAGGCTTCGAACGCAATGCTCTCCCGCTTCCGTGCGGCTTCCGTCAGGCGCGCGGACAGCCGCAACGCCTCGTGATACTGCCCCAGACGCTCTCGCATCGTGCCGAGGCAAAATAGGCAGCCGGGCAGCGCGATGTCCGACAACTCCGGTAGCAGCGCGTCCAGCTGATCGGCGCACTCACTCGGCGACGCACCCGCCCAGAACCTCGCATGCTGATAGCGGATCTCCAGCAGCGCGGCCTCCTCGGGCTCCAGTGCCGCAATCGTCGTCGCGTGCTCACGCGCAAAAGCTTCGACCTCGGCGAGCGAGCCGTTCTGAGAGACGAAGACGATGTTCCGCTGTAGCGCCAGGCATGCGGCCTCGGACGGCGGGTTCTCGGCCTCCAAAATCCGCCGCGCATCCGCCTCCCAGGGCATCGATGGAAGCATCATTGTGATCCCGAGTCGGATTCCGCGGACCGACAGCGGGAGTTCGTCCCCGAATGGAGCGATGCGTTCCAACCAGACTTGTGGCCCGCGCGACGTGATGTAGTTGCGGCCGAGCTCCACCGCCAAGACCGCGGCCTTCTCGAGGCCAAAGCTCTCCACCAGTCGCCACAGCACGCGGGTACGGCGTGCGATCCAACTCGGCGCCGCGTTCCACGCGTTTGCGCAGTACCACTCGCACACCTCGGGCGGCGGCCGGACAAAGGGCACGCTCGTGAAGAGCCGCAAGCCGTCGGCGCCGTCGAACAACAACCCCGCGGACTCAAACCGGCGCAGGACGGTGACGGCTTCTTCGGTCGACGTCCCGAGGACCAGTGTGGCCTCTTCGACCGTGAATGGGTCGCAGAGGAAGGCCAGCTTCGCGAGCTCGAGATCTTCGTCGTCGCCCGTGATATCGGGCGACCTCGTGAGCGGAGACGCCAGCCGTCGCGCCGCATCTTCGATGTCGGCGGCCAGGGTCCCGGCGGCGTCGAGGGCGAACTCGTAGTCCACCTGCGCCGCATCGACGCCTTGCTCCTCCAGCCGCGCCACGAACAGCTTGCGCGCATCGACGAGGTCCAACGGCCCGACGTCCATCCGCGGGATGTCTGGCGAATCGGGGTGCGGCCGCATCGTTGCCACGACACGCACCACGTCGGCGAGCGCGATCGCGGTCTCGATGCACGCGGGGTCCAGTCGGTCGAGCACGATCGTCGTCACGGCTCGGGCAGCGACGGCCAGCGAGATCGTCTCGATGAACGGCCCGCTCAAGGTGCAGCCCAGCGCCTCGGCGACCACCAACTGCGCTTCGACCTCCTGAACCACGCCCTTCAGGTCCGCGACGACCGCTTCGCCGAGCATCCCACGCGACGCCGCCTCGGCCACAAACCGCGACTTCCCCGAACCGCGTGGCCCGCACACGAACGTCAGCGGGCGGGATGCGAGCGATTGCAGCCGCGCGAACTCCGCCTCCCGCCCTACCCATTTGTTTAGCCAACGTTTCACACCATCATGGGTACCATCGCTCGACGTTCGACCACCAGCCCGAGCCATGCCGTGCAGGCTCCAAACTTTGCTGGCGGATCCGGAGCGATCGCGCGGTCTTGAGATCGCGTCCACTCCCAGTTCAGCGAGTGCGCAAGGAGCCTCGAGGCGATCGTGAGTTTTCAATTCCAGTTCACTTCAGGTTCACTTCCTCGAGGCAACCTGAAGCGACTGCCCTAGGGAAAACTCGCGCAGGCGTCTCGGGCGGCTCGCCGCCACGATCTCTTCGCCGTCTTCGCTCGACGATGCCAAAGTAGAGGAACGCCATGCACTTCGCGCTCGCCGCCGCCCTTTTCGTCACGCTGCTGCCCAGTGTCGCGATCGCCTGCATGAACACGCACCTGCGGCATTTCTACACCTATCCGCTGGACTTCGCGCACCTCGGCATCGCCGGCGCCGCACTCATCTTGATGTGGTGGCGCGGCTACGTGCCGCCCCCACTCGATGCAGACGAAGACGACGACGTCGCCGCCCCATCCACCGAACCGTCCATCACACGACAATTCGCGATCCTTGCTGTCTGCGCGACCGCGGGCGTTGGATTCGGCTTCTTCTACGCCAAGGTCGTGTGGGTGGAGCTGACCCCACTGCTCGGTTGGGCGGTCGCCAATCTCGCGATGGTCGGCGCCGCGATCGGGCTCTCCCGCGTCCAGCGGTTCGGCGATCAGTTGGTCGGGTTACGACGAGTGTTGCTGGTCCTCGCCATCGTGAGCTCGATCTTCGGCGCCAGCAAGGCGCTGGCGGGCCAAGAGACGGCGCGCGGATGGGGAGGGGACGTGAACGAAGAAGGCGAACCGTTGGTCGTCGACGTCACCTTCTGAGCACCGACCACCTCGCGCACTCACTCCACGGACAGCACGTGGTAGGCGCGCTTTCCCGCCCGTAGGACGAGCTTCGTTTCACTGGTGAGGTCGGCCAGTGTGACCATGTAGTCGATGCTGTCGACGCGGTCGTTGTTCACGTAACCGCCGCCCTGCTCCACGAGGCGACGCGCGGCCCCCTTGGACTTCTGCAGCTCGGTCTCCGTCAGCAAATCGACGATGTTGACCCCTGCCGCGAGGCGATCGCGTGCGATCACCGACGACGGCACTTCGGCGAACACGCTGGCGAGGTCGCGGTCCGTGAGGCCCTCGATCTTCTCGCCGAACAGCATCTTCGACGCGCGCACGGCCTTGTCCGCCTCTTCCTTGCCGTGCACCAGCCACGT
>JBFIHF010000541.1:0-3676 GCA_041601915.1 Bradymonadaceae bacterium | reverse complement strand
GCCGAAGAGGCGATGCAGCACTACACCAGCATCTTCCCCGACGGACGAATTCGCACCTTGCGGCGCTACACCGAGCACGAGGGACCGGCCGGCACGCTGAAACACGGACGGTTCGTCCTGCAAGGCCAAGAAATGATCGCGATGGATAGTCACGGCGACCACAATTTTGGCTTCAGCGAGGGCCTCTCGTTGCAGGTCCTCTGTGATGGGCAGGTCGACGTCGACCGCTATTGGGACGCGCTGTCCGACGGCGGATCGACGGGCCAGTGTGGGTGGCTCAAGGACCGCTTCGGCGTGTCGTGGCAGGTCGTCCCGAAGGGGATCGCGGACTGGCTCGGCAGCGGGGACGCCGCCGGGCGCGACCGAGCGTTTCAGGCGCTGCTCGGCATGACGAAACTGGACGTCGCGGCCTTGAAAGCCGCCCACGACGGCGCCCCTCGCGTCACGCCATCGCCGCGCCGGATGTGACATCAGCCGAGCGTGATCCCTTCCGATGACGCGAGGGCCCGGAGCCGCGCCAGGTAGGCGGGATCGGCGAGCTTGAACGACAGCTTGCGCCCCTGGGGGGTGTCTTTGGGATAGCCGTGCTGGGCGATCGCGTCCTCCTGATCGAGGATGCTGCACAGCTCGAGGACCTCCAACGCGACGCCTTCGTCCACGCCGAGCACCTGCATCACGATGTCGAGGTCGTTCATTCGGCCAGCGAGGGGATCTCCCAACGGTCGCGCAGCGCGCGCCGGCGGCTCTCCAGCATCGTCTGTTCGCGCGTCTCCGCGTTCATCATCGACAGGTGCGCGCCGTGCCGGCCTTCGATCTCGAGGTCGATCAGGCGTCGCTCGTCTTCGCTGAGGCGCTCGAAGACATCCCGCACCACGAAGTCGTCGAGGTCGTACAACACCGTCCACGGATCTGCCCCGGCGTCGCTGGCCTCGCGAATGCGCCGCGACACTTCGAGGAAGCTCGCCGCGATTTCAGGTCGACCGGCCTGCTGTCGCGCGGCGACGGCCGTCTCCAGCGCGACGCCCCACACATCTTGCTGCGCGACGGGTTCGGGTCGTGGCTCCACAAACACCGGCGCCGCCGCGGGCGCGACCCGTGGTTCCACGAAACGACGGATGGCGTGTAGGTCCCGGGGAGCTTCGCGCAGCGCATCGACCGCCTGGTCGATTCCGCGACACACGACCTGCATCGCGACACCAGACTGGCACCACCCGATCATCAGCTCCAGATCGCGGCTTGACAGCATCAAACCACGGCCCGTGCGTTCCAGAAAGTAGGACTGGATCGACTGAAAATAGGCTCGACTGTCGTTCGTGGAACTCACCCGTGAGACCTTCGTTCATCCATGATGGCTCGAAATGTGGGGCCATTATGACACTCGAATCCGAGCTTTCAAGGACTTCGCCGCACACCGACGCAACTGCGCCGTCGGACTCCGCTTGAGCGCCAAGAACGTCGTCGAATCCGATCACTAAGGGGCGAGTTTGGCGCGCGACTGAGGACGTCGCGCAAGGCCTGTCGAGCCGGATCACCGGTTTGCAAGCCGGTGGCCGGAAACCGGAAACCGATTCCTGTCAGGTAACTCGGACGAGGCTTCCGGCTTCCGAATGCCGGATGCTTCGCGGGCTGGCGGACGCGGTCGCTCGGCGGTGCCGGGACCCGCTCCGCTCATTACTCGGCCACGAAACGCGGCCAAGGGCCGCGTCTCGTGGCCTCCTGATTCGCTCCGCGGGACCCCGGCACCGCCGGCTCCCGCTCGTGCTGCGGCACAACGGCGCCGTTGGCGCCGTTGCGCCTGGCGCGCCGCCATGGCGGACGCGGTCGCCGTGCCCGGCATCTTCGGGGATCGTCCGAGTTACCTGACAGGAATCGGTTGCCGGATGGGCAACCGGCATCCGGCATCCGGCAACCGGCATCCGCTTCGCTTTCGAGGTCGGCGGCACCGAGCAAGAACTTTACCGCGACGGTGACCAGCGCGCGCTCATCGCGGGCTTTCACCAAAGCCGCCGGAGCCAATCTTGCGCTACAACGCGTAGTGGCCGCCGACGATCGTGCCTGGACGCGGTTCTTGTGGCATCGGTCCGCTCTACGCGGGCGGGCGTCTCATTGCGCCATTTCGGCGTCCACCGACCGCGGGCGGCCTGCGGCGAGCATCTCGTCGAGCCAAGTAGGGAGGACCCAGTCATCGTAGTAGCCGTTTTTGGCGTCTTGCCAGTATCCGGTCCCGAGCATCGCGTCGATGAGGCCGGTCAGATCGTCCGGCCGTGGCCGCGCCCGTGCGGTGAGGGTGCCAACGACGTCTGTGAAGAGCGACTGATCGTAGAAGTGCCTCAGGTCGACGCCGCGGAGGTGTTCTCGGGGAACACGGCCCATCGCGATGAGGGCGAAGTTCACGGGGAGGTCGCTGGCTGTCTCGACCCCCAGGGCTCGCGAAAAGGCGTGGCGCGCAGCCTTGACCTCCTCGTAGGCGTCGGTGAGGGATGTGAAGACGGGCGCGCAGAGCCAGACGCCGACATCGGGGACGTAGATGACGTTGGTCTCTTGGACCCATGCCGCGTTCCCAGGACGGCTCAGATCTGGGAACTCGTGGGCGTACTCCTCGGGGCTCATCCGGTACTCGCAGTGGAGCTGGCCGACACCCACCTCGAGTCCAGCCGTGGCGGCGGCGAGGTAGTTCTGTAGCGAGTACTCGCAGGCGTGGTCGTCGTCGACGACCTCGCGGGTGATCGACTTGCCCTTGCACAGAGCGCCACCGTGAAACATCGAGGTAGGGTCCACCTCAGCATCGAGGTCATGCGTCGGGATCGGGTTCGAGCTGTTCATTGTCGTATCTCCATGTACAGACCATCAGTGGCCTGCACACGTAGTCGGCCGTCACCGCTGTTCGTTGCAGAGAAAGTTTGGCGAGCGCCGTCAACGCGACGTTTCATGCCGAAATTCTTCTTAGACCTCGAGCGCTTCGATGAACTCGTCTTCGGTCATTACGAGGACGTCGTTGGCGTGAGCGGCGTCGAGCTTTGAACCCGCTTTCTCGCCGGCGACGAGGATGTCGGTCTTCTTGGAGACGGAGCTCACGACGTCGGCGCCGGCGGCGAGGAGTTTGGCCTGGGCTTCGTTGCGGCTCATCGTCGACAGGGTGCCGGTGACGCAGACTTTCTTGCCGTCGAACGCTGCGACGGGCGAGACACCGAGGGCGGCCTGCGCCTTGGCTGCGGCGGTCTTTGCACCTTTGACGACTTGCTTTGCGGCGGAGAGTGCGCCGCTGCCGAGGGCGTCGAGCACGAGTTCGGAGAGGACCGGGATCCCGAGTTCGACGGCGGCGGTGAGCTTCGAGCCCGCGTCGGCGCCCACGATCAGGTAGTCGGTCTTCGACGAGACGCTGCTCGACACCTTGGCGCCCGCAGCGAGGAGGAGCGCCTTGGCCTCTGCGCGCTTCAACTTGGTGAGCGTGCCGGTCACGACGACGGTCTTGCCCGCGAACGAGACCGCCTCGTCGGACAGCTCGACGTCGGGTGCGTCGGACGGTTCGGGCGGCGTGTACGAGTCGCCGAGCAGCTCGGCGAGCTCGGCCTCGGTCCAGATGGCGACCCCGAGCGAGGTGGCCTTGTCGATCTTCGAACCGGCCTTCTCGCCGGCGATGAGCAGGTCCGTTTTCGCCGAAACCGAGCCCGTGACG
>JBFIHF010000540.1:0-3688 GCA_041601915.1 Bradymonadaceae bacterium | reverse complement strand
GCTCGCCGGCGCTTGTCGAACGCCTTCGCCGTCCACCCATTCCTGGCCTTCGATCAGTTTCACGGTGTCGCCGGCCGGGGTGTCCACCTCGACGGACCCCGCGACCACGCCCACGACGCCGCGCTCGACGGACGCGTAGAAGACGGTGCCCGTAACCCGCACCGTAAACCGGTCGGCGGCGATGAACTCCAGCTCGCGGCCTGCCCGCGGCGTGAACTCCACGAGCACGGTGCCCTCGCGCAGCTCCAGCTTTCGGCGAGGGCCCTGGGTGCGAATGTCCCAACTCGCCGTGGGCTCGCCGAACACGCGGATGTCGTCGTACTCGGCGGTCGTGGGTTGCAGACCCAGCTCTGCCAGCGGCAGCGCCCGGGGCGCTACGACGTCGTTGATCGGCGCCGTCTTCACCTCGGCGATGACTGGCGCCTGCGGCGGGGCGTTGCGCTCATTCGGGTACAGCACCCCGAGCCCGATCCCGATCAGAATCCCCGCCGCCAGCGCGGCGACGATGTACAGGCTGATCGGTCGGCCCTTGTCGGGCTCGTCGTCGCGATCGGTCTCGACCGTCGCATGCGCGCTCAGCAGCTGAAGCGCCTCGGACGCGACCGCCGGCTTCGCCGCGGACAAGTCGAGTTCCGCGGTGATGCGGTCGAACATCCCGTCGCGATCCAGCGATGCTCCAGTGCCGATGCCCTCCTCACGGGCCTGGTCGACGACCTGAGAGAACAGGGCGTCGCGGTCGATGTCGGTCCCGTACTCCTGGATCGCCGCCGCATCGAGCATGCCTTCGAGGCGATGCAGGTAGGCACGGCATTTGTCGCAGCTCGCGAGGTGGTCCTCCATCTTGCGCTGCTCGGCGGCCTGGAGCTCACCACGCCGGAAATCGAACGCGCTCTTGCGCACGTCGCGGCACAGAAAGACGAACATCTGGTCAGTCATGCTCGCCTCCGGTGCCGCCGGCCTGCTCCAGCACCTGCTGCAGGCGCTCACGGGTGCGTCGGACGCGCGCCGCGATCGTGTTGATCGACTCGCCCGTGAGTTCGGAGATCTCCCGCAACTTCATCCCCTCGACCTCGAACAGGAGGAAGCACTCGCGCTGGTCGTCCGGCACTTGCTCCAGCGCCGCGTAGAGCACGCGGCACATGTCGCGGGCCTCGAGCTTTGCCCACGTCGACGCCGGCTCGCGCAGCGTGCGCCAATCCGCGAGTTCGACGGTGCGCGGGGTCTTGCGAAGGTGGGAGATCGTGACGTTGTAGGAGACGCGGTACAGCCACGTCGTGAACTTGCTCTCGCTGCGGTAGCTGTGCAGAGACCGGAACATCTGGACGAACACATCCTGGACGACGTCCTCGAGCTCGCCGCCCTGTCGGCCGAAATGCGGGCCCATGACGCGGCCCACCTGGCGGGTCACGAAATCGAAGTGGCGGTCGTACAGCAGGCGGAACGCCGCGACGTCGCCTGACGCCGCGGCTGCGATCCAAACCTGTTCTTCGTCCACTACGGCGGGTTCAGTCTCGGCCACGGTCGTGTCATGCGGGGGTTGCGTGTTCAGCATACGCATAGCGGATTCCGACATCGAAGTCCCTCCGCGACGGCGGGGGGCGTGTTACTTACGGGTCAACCTACTGGCAGCGAGCGTCCACGCAGTTCTGCCCGGCCGCGCAATTCGCCGAGGTGACGCACTCCGGCGAGGACTCGGCGTTCGGGATGCAGGCGCCGGCATCGCAGGTGAAGGCGTCGACGTCACCACAATCCTCATCACACGTGCAGTACTGCCGACACTTCGCATCCGAGCACACCTCGCCGGCGGCGCAGTCTGCGTTCAGCCGGCACTGCGGCTGCGGTCGGTGATCGGGGCGGCACGAGCCGGCGTCGCAGAACTCGCCGTCGCCGCACTCGGCGTCCGCGGCGCAGCGGTCGATGCAGTAGCCGTTCTCGCAGACGCCGTTGTCGCACTCGGAGTTGTAGAGGCACTCGGTGCCGCCGTCGGTGTCGGGCATGCAGACGGTGACGTCACACACGGTCGCGTCGCACGCTTCGCCGCTCGGGCAGTCCGTGTCGGCACCGCAGGTCTCGCGGCACTGCCCGTTGATGCACCAATCGCCGCCGCCGCAGTCGCTGTTGAACTGGCAGTAGGGCGTCATGCAGCCGCTGTCGGGGCAAGTGGGGTCGGGGTTGGGCGTGTTGTTGTTGTCGGGCTCGTTGTCGACGGGCGGATCGGGCAGCTCGCTGATCGGCTCCGAGCAGAACCCGTTGGGTGCGCAGACGCGTCCGTTGTTGCAGTCTGCGTCCGCCACGCAGCGCGAGTTCGGGATGCACACGTCGTTTGCGCCGCAGCGCCAGCCGTCTTCGCACGCGTTATCGTTCCGACACTCCTGGGGGCAGAACATGCACTGGCCGCCGATGCAGATCTCGTCGTCCCAGCAGCCCGCATCGTTTCGGCAATCGCCGAAGCGGTCTTCGAACTCGAGGCACCGTCCCTCGACGCACTCCGCACAGCCGGCGCCGCACCCGAGGTCGGTGCCCTCGCTGCAGTCGATGCCATGGCATTCGGCGCCGTTGGTGCCGCCGTTCCAGTCAAATTCGCCGTCGAAGTCCGGATCCCCGCCCTCTACGTACACGCAGGCTGATCCAAGGCAGACAATGAAGCTACAACACGCGATCAATCGAAGAAGTGAGTTCATCCTGGGTTCTCCATGGTGCAGCGGGCGTCGGCCCGGTGGCTCGGTGGTTACGCAGGGTTTGTCGGAGGGGCGGTTCGTTTTTGTGCACCGCGATCAAAAAAAGCTAAGGTGCGCGAATGAAAATCCTCCTCTTACAGGCGCGAGACGCGAACGATCCGATGTTGCGGCACGAACTGGAGTGCTTCGCGGAGCGCTGTGAGCTGGACGTCGATCGATTCGACACGCTGAATATGGCCGCCGAGGAGTGGCGCAGCGACGACCTGCTGGAGCACGTCAACGCCGTGATGGTGGGCGGCAGCGGGGACTACTCGCTCGTGGACGGCGGCTTCGACTGGCATCAGCCGTACCTCGCGCTCATGCGTCGCGTGGTCGCGCGGCGCGTGCCGACGTTCGCGTCGTGTTTTGGCCTTCAAGCGATCGTGCAGGCGTTTGGCGGCACGGTGGAGAAGCGGGCCGCGGCGGCCGAAGTCGGGACGTTTCGCATTGAGCTCACGGCGGCCGGCCGCGCGGAGCCGTTGTTTTCAGAGGTCGCGGACGGCTTCGATGCACAGCTCGGCCACAACGACAGCGCCTCCGCAGACCTGCCGGCGAACCTCATCAATCTAGCGTCGAGCCAGCGCGCTCCGGTGCAGGCGATCCGCGTGGTGGATGCGCCGGTCGTCGCGACCCAGTTTCATCCCGAGCTGTCGATGAGCGCGAACATCGTGCGCTATCGTCGCTACCTGCACGCCTATAATCCCGGGATCGCCGAGGAGGAAGCGGACGCCGAGGCCGCGCGGATCCATCGCCCCTCACCGATCGCGAACCGCCTGCTGCGCCGTTTCCTCGACGACTACGTCTGAGCCCTCTTCAGACGCAGGTACCAGTACGTCCAGATCCCGTTGAACACCGCGAACACGCCGAAGAAGGCCCAGCCCATGACGGGCGCGCCCTGGAGCATGCTCACGAGGATGCCGAGCGTCGCCGTGGCCGACCACAGGATCTTGAGCCGTAGCATGCCGAGGTAG
>JBFIHF010000539.1:0-3727 GCA_041601915.1 Bradymonadaceae bacterium | reverse complement strand
GGCCGCGCTCGGGACGGCGATCTTCTTCGACGACTACGCGAATACGATCGTCGTGGGCACCTCGATGCGCCCGATCACGGATCAGCGCGGCATCAGCCGCGAAAAGCTCGCCTACCTCGTCGATTCGATGAGCGCGCCGGTGGCGGGGATCGCGATCATCTCCACGTGGGTCGGCTACGAGGTCGGGCTGTTTGGCGAGATTTCGGCGCAGCTGGGCCTTGGCCGCAGCGGCTACGACATCTTTCTGTCGATCGTCACGCTCCGGTTCTACTGCCTTCTGACGATCGTGTTCGTATTCGCGAACAGTTTTCTGGGCCGCGATTACGGACCGATGCTTCGCGCCGAACGGCGCGCAGCGGCGGGTCAGGTTGCACGACCCGGTGCCCGAACGCTGACCGCCGGGAGCTTCGCGAGCAGCGAGCCCGCCGACGGGATCCCGCATCGGTGGTTCAACGCGGTTCTTCCGGTCGGTCTGGTCGTGTTCGCCGCGATCTTCGGGATGTACTGGTCCGGTTGGTCGTCCGGCGATCTGTCGATCCCGGCGCTGGGCGATCCCGGGGTGATGGCCGGCTGGGCGACGGCTGCCGCCGACTTTGGCGACTGGGGCGCCTGGCGCGACGCGTTCAGCGGGGCCGACAGCGCGAAGGTGCTGTTCTGGGCCTCGATCGCGGGGACCGTGCTCGCGTTTGTGCTCGCGGTCAGCCAGCGGTTGCTGAGCCCGGTCGAAGCTGCGTCCGCGTTTGGGCGTACGTTTCCGGCGATGTGGCTCGCCGTGTCGATCCTCGTGTTGGCGTGGTCGATTCGGGCGGTGTGCGACGACCTCGGGACGAGCATCTACCTCGTGGGCCTCGTCGGGGACCTGCTCGCGCCGGCTGCGCTGCCGGTGGTGACGTTCCTGCTCGCCGCGGCGGTCGCCTTTGCGACCGGTACGTCGTGGGGCACGATGGGGATCCTACTCCCCGCGATGATTCCCCTGGCGTTCTTCATGACCCAGGGCTTGCCGAACGCCGAATTGCTGCTGTTGCTGTGCTTCGGCGCCGTGCTCGATGGCGCGATCTTCGGAGACCACTGCTCGCCGATCTCGGACACCACGGTGATGAGCTCGATCGCGTCGTCGTGCGATCATCTCGATCACGTTCGAACACAAGTGCCGTACGCGGTGACGACGATGCTCGTCGCAGGCTTCTTTGGGTACATGGGCGTCGCGTTTGGGCTTCCGGTGAGCGTGGCGCTGCTCATGGGGGTGATCGCGGTCGTCAGCCCGTTGTATCTACTCGGCAAGCCCATCGTGGACGACGCGTCGCCGCAAAATCCCCGCTCGGACGGCGACGAGCCTTGAACCTTTCGGATCGCCGGATTACCTTGTTCATCATCCATCGAGGGAAGGTCGGATCACCGCGGAATTCGAGGATTTCGCGCGATCAGACGCTCGGCGCACGCTCGTCCGAGTTACTCCCCATACCGACTGCCCAGACGGCAGGTGTGCACCGGGTCGCGAGCGCCGGTGCGAGAGGAGGCTGAAACGTGACATGGCAAGGGTCGAAGAGCGCCCCGGGCGCACAGAGCTCGCAGACGTCGACGACAGAACCGTCCGGCGCGGTGAGCGTTCAGGTCGGTGGCGTCAAGCTGTCCCTCAAGAGCGACAAAGACCCTCAGCTCGTGGCGGACATCGCCGCCTATCTGAACGAGAAGGTCGGCGCGGTGCGTGAAATGGCGCCCACGGCGCCGCTGGACAAGACGTTGATGCTCGCGAGCCTCACGGTCGCCGAAGAACTGTTCGACGCCCAGGCCCGCGTCCGAGAGCTCGAGACGTCGTTGCGCGAGCGCATCGACATGTGTCTGTCGGTCCTCGACGACCTCGATCCTGAGCCGCATTGACGCTTCGCTTTGCGCAAAGCTCAACTCCGACACCAACTCAGAGCCGAACGCGACGCGCTCTCGGCGCGTGACGCGGCCGCCGCGGCCCGCGCGGTCGGCGAACTCGTGGCGCCCCTGTTGAACGACGTCCACGTCGTCGCGGGCTTCAGCGCGACGCAGAACGAACTCGACCTCACCGCATTGTACAATCAGCTGTTGGGCGCCGGCACGACGCTGTGCTTTCCGCGGGTCGCCGGGCCCGGCGCGATGGACTTTGTGCCCGTCCCGTCGCTCGATGCGCTGACCGAGGGCGCGTTCGGCATCGGCGAGCCTCACGGGGAGCCCATCGCGATCGAGGCCATCGAGGTGTTCCTCGTCCCCGGCCTTGCGTTCGACAGCCAGGGCACGCGCCTCGGCTTCGGCGGCGGCTATTACGACCGCGCGCTGCGCCGCCGCGGCGAAGTCGGTGAGAAAGTTCCCCTTTTGATCGGCATCGGTTATAGCTGTCAGGTACTGAAGACAACTTTGCCCGTCGACGACTGGGATGTGCCGATGGATTTGGTCATCACCGAATCTGGCATCATTCGCGTCGCATAGGGCCCACGGAGGCACCAAATGATCCACGACGGCTGGTTCTTTTTCGTCGGACTCACGATCGGCGGTCTCGCTGTTTATCTGTTCTACCTGGGTCGCCTGCGCGAACTGGGCGAAGAACTCGAAGCCGCCAAGCGCGCCAACTAAATTGGGGGAGTCATGATATTTTTCTTGTTGGGTCTCGTCGTCGGCGGTCTCTCGCTGTGGGTCTACATGCGCGAACAGGCGCTGGACCTCGAGGGCCAGATCGCGGCGGCGACTGCGAAGGCGGCGAGCAGCGCGGCGGCGACGCCCGTGAAGAAACGCAAGGTCGGCGAGGGTGGTGCCGCGAAGACGAAGAAGTCGGAGCCGGAGCCCGAGGCCGAAGCGTCCGATGCCGAGGATGAAGAGGACGAAGCCGAGGACGAAGCCGAGGACGAAGCCGAGGACGAAGCCGAAGCCGCTGGCGAGGACGAAGCCGAGGACGAAGCCGAAGCCGCTGGCGAGGCCGAAGCCGCGGACGCTGATGCTGCGGACGACGATGACGCCGAGGAGGCGGAGGAAGACGAGGCCCCCAAGCCCAAGAAGCCGGCGATCAGTCTGAAGCTGCCCGAACCTTCGTCGGTGTCCGAAGTATCGGACGACGAAGAGGAGTAGGGGCACGGCCGAATTGCGCAGGCGCATTTGACAGCCGAGTACCCCCAAGGCAGGTTTGCCGCGTCGCAGTTCGTACTGCGCACGCGGTTTTTTTTTCGCGCGTCTCGGCGCGTTCGCTCCCTCGAGGGGCACATAGAGGTAGTTCATGGAAGTGCAAGACGGCCTGGGAATCTTCTTCGTCCTGCTGGGGCTGACCGGCGGCTTCGCGATGGGATGGCTGTTCGCCGTGAACCGCGCATTGCGCGAGGCCGATGAGCGGGTCGAGGCCAAACTCGCTGCCCTACGCGGCTCGACCGAAGTCGAGACGCGCGCCCACGTGGAGCGATTGCTGCGCGACGAGCAGACCGACAAGGTCCGCGAAGAACTCAAGGAGAAGTTTTCCGACGAGATCAAGGGCGAGGCGGAACGCGATGCTCGCCGCATCGCACAGAATGCCGAGGACGACGCGAAGAAGGCCGTCAAAGAGGCCGAGATCGCGGCGAAGGAACTCGTGATGGCGGCGCGCGAGCAAGCGGACGAGGAACTGCGTCAGCGTCGAGCAGCGCTCGACAAGCTCGACCAGCGCGTCACGGCGCGCGAAACCAGCGTCGAAGGCCGCGTGGAGAGCCTCGACCGACGAACCAAGGATGCCGACGAGCGC
>JBFIHF010000538.1:0-3768 GCA_041601915.1 Bradymonadaceae bacterium | reverse complement strand
TTGCGGCTGCGCGATCTTGTTGATGTCCTCGTTCGGCTTGCCTTCGTCGCGGAACACGAGCTTCTCGTTGTAGGCGCCGTCGTCGGGGTAGTCGATCTTCGGCCGGCTCTTCAGCGCGATGCGCCAATCGCGCTCGAACTTCGGGAACGTCGTGCCCAGCACTTTGGCGAACGCCGTGGTCGCTTCCTCGCCGTTCGCGATCTCGTCCAGAAGTCGCCGAAACGCCTCGGTGCCGGCGTGCTCCCGCAGATACTCCATCGCGCTGTAGACCTCGGCAAACGCCACCGACGCGTCTTCCTGGGACGGCAGCTTCGCCATCGACGGGTGCATTTGCGCGAAGGTGATCAGCGTGCCCGCCGCCGTACGTGTCTGCAGGAGATGCTCGCTGTGCGGCGGCAGGCGATGGGCGTCCGGGCCGCGCCAGCGGCGCTCCAGGAACTTGGCGAGCCCCTCGTGCATCCAGATCGGGACCTGGTTCGAGGTCCGCTGGTTGATGACGTAGTGCACGTACTCATGGACCAGCGTGTCGACCCAGCCGTAGCCGCGCACCAGCGCTTTGGGGCTCGTCACCATCAGCCGGTTGTACTTGCACAGCGCGATCGTTCCCGAGGTTCGGATCTCCTCTTCGGTCAACACCGACACCGTCGCGAGCACCGACGTCTTGGAGTAGATCTCAACCCGGATCGGGGTCGGCGGACGATGACCGAGCTCGTCGGCGAGCGCTTCGTAGGCCGTGTCGAGCGCCTCGAAGGCCCACGGCAGCAGCACGCGATCCTTGCCCGGCTCCACATAGATCGCGAAGTAGCCTTTGGGGCTCAGATGCTTCTCATGGTTCGCCGTGACCGTTCGCGTCGCGTCCACGAGGTCGCGAAGCTCTCGCCAATCAGGGCGTGACTGCTGATTGAGCGCCTGGTCGAGAAGCTGCACCGACTGCGCGTAGCGCCCCTCGAGGAACTCCAACTTGCCCCGCAGGTACAACGTGTCCGGGGAATCGCCCCGCGACTTCTCGAACCGCTCGAGCGACACGCGCGCCTCCGGCATCTGCCAGGAGTCCAGCAGCATTTCGACATCGCGCACGCTCTGGGCGTGTGCGGTCGATCCGATGATCGTGAGCGCGACGACGAGCAGAATTTCGAGGATTCGTTTCATTGCATCAACGACTCGTAGTAGCGCTGGATCTCAGAATCGTAGTCCTGCAATCGCTCTTGTTTCATCCCGTCGAGCACGTCCTTGCGGAAGTCCTGCTGGCTGCGACCGTCCTCTTTGGGGATCCCGACCTTTTCCTCGCGTCGTGAACCCTGGCCTTCACGATTGCCTTGCTGCTGCTTCTGCAGGGCGTCCTTCATCGACTGCTTCAGCGCCCTCAAGCTCTCCAGCGCGCCGCGCTGGTTATCGAGGGCCGGCTGCGGCTTACCCTGCTCCAGGGCCTGGTGAGCCTCGCCCATCTGCCGCTGCGCCTCGCCGATCGGAGGTCCCAGCTTCTGACTCAGCATCGGAAACCGCTCGCCGACGCCCTCGACGTCGCGCTGCAGCGACTCCGCCTGCTCCTGGACCTGTCGCTGCTCCTGGGCGAGCTGTTGCATGCCGGCGTCCTTGCCCGAGCGCTGCGCCGAGCGGGCCTGTTCCATGATCTCCTCCAGCGCGTCCACGATGCGCCGCGCCCGCGGCTCCACGCGCTTGAGTGCCGACAGCGAACGCCGCACATCCTGCCCGCGCGTCGACTTTTCATCGGTGTAGCGCTCGGACAGGTCGAGGCTGAACTGCATCGAGCGAAGGTCTTCACGAGACGATCGGGCGCGATCCAGCGCCTGCTCGATGTCCTGAGTCTGCAGCATTTCCTCGAGTTGCTGCACCCGCTCGAGCGCCTGCTGTGCCGCGGCGCGGTCGTGTTGGGACAGGTCACGCGCGGGCATCTGCTCCAGCTCCTCGCGCTGCTGCCGCGCCCACTGGGCAATCTCCTGGGTGCGATCCTTGAGCATCTGACGGATGCGCTCCTGCTCCTGTCGATCGGTCGCCTCTTGTCGATCACGCGTCTCGCTCTCGAGCTCGCGCTGGCGCGCCTCGAGGTCGTTCGCTTTGTCCATCAGCTCGCTGATCGCCTTGTCCATCTCGCGCATCCCTTCCGGCTCCGCGTCGCCAAACTGCTGGCCCATCTCCTCGGTCATCTGGTCCAGCGAGGCCGTGAGCTCGTCGAGCGCGCTCAACGCACCGTCGATATCGCCTTGCTCCAGCAGGTCCTCCAGCTTCTGAAGGCTATCCCCCATCTTCTTGGCGTCCGACTCCATCTGGGCCTGCTCGATCGCCTCCATGTTCACGTGCTCGCGCGGCAGCTTCTCGAGCTGCGACGACATACGCTGCATCAGCTCGGCCATCCGCTGACGCAGCCGCTGAATCTCGCGCATGATCGCAGCCTTCAGCGCGGGATCCTGGGTCTGGCGGTACTTCTCGAGCAGCTCCTTGAGCCGCTCCTTCATCTCGCGGATCTCGTCCGCGGCGCGCCGCACGGAGTCCATCTTCTGCGTGGCGAGCAGGTTATCGAGCCGTATGAGGCCCTTCTCGAGCGCGTCTTCGTCTTTGGCCGCCCAGTTCGCGAGGCGCTGCAGCTCCCCGGACGTGATCTGCTCCAGCCGCGCGTCGGCAGCCAACCCGTTGATCGTCTCGGCGCCGTCCCGGGTCAACGTGTAGAGCTGCTCGTACAACGACTCGAAGAGCGTGATGTCCCGCTTCGTCATCAGCGGATCGTCCTTCATGCGCTCGACAACGCCCGCCATCACCGTCAGCACTTCACTCTGCGAGGCGTGAATCCCCTGGATCGCGGTGTGATGGGCGGTCGCTTCAGCATGGGTCCCCGTGGCCGACACGATCTGGCGGTAGAAGCCCTTGGCATTCGCTTCGCGGGCACCGACGGGACTCTCGAGCAGGTCGCCGAGCACCGTGAGCAACGCCTCGAGGATCTCCATCTCCTCCGCGATCAGCTTCTGGTGCCGGTCTTCGGGGCTCGCCACGCGGAGCACCAGCGGTGTGGACTTGCCCACGCCGGGCCCCGTCAGCGAGTTGTTGTCCGTCGCCTCGATCCAGACCGTCAGCACGTCCTTGGGCTGTAGCGAGAATTCGCGCAGGTCCAGATGAAACGTCTGCTCCACGGCGCGAGTCTTGGTCGACAACTCCGGTAGGTCCATCGGAAACAGGCGCGGCGGCTCGACCCCGAACACCGTGGCCCGCGCCACAGACTCCACGCCGTAGTCGTCGTTGACGACGTAGGCGATCTCGAGCACCTCGTCCGGGCTGACCTCGAGGTCACCGGCGTGCGACGTCACGACGACCTCGGGGATCTGGTCGGGCTCCAGCACGATCGAGCGCTCGATCCCGTCCGACAGCACGGTCCCGTCGGGCAACGTCGCGCGGAACGAGTAGCTGCCCGGCTTGGTCAACAGCAGCGACGCCGACAGAAACTCCGGATCGCTCTTCATCGGCACCACGCGCTCACCGTCCGCGTTCTTCATCACGATCTCGACCTTCGTCGCGCGAATCAGCGGGTACGTCTTGAGCGTGACCTCCGTGCCCACGAGCGTCTCGATATGACCGGTCGTGAACGGCTCCATCCGGCGGCGCATCTCGGTGTACGGGGGATAGCTGAACACGAGATCGATGTCGCCGACCAGCGGGCGCTGATCCGGTTTGTCGGACACCTTTGAGATCGGAGCGAACACCGCCGCCGTCCACAGCTTGCCGAGCTTTCCGCCCACGAAGGGCATCGGAGCGAGCAGT
>JBFIHF010000537.1:0-3800 GCA_041601915.1 Bradymonadaceae bacterium | reverse complement strand
GCGGCCTGTCGGCGGGGTGCGGAGGCGCGAATCGGCCGACCGGATTGCAGACGATCTCCGTCGTCACGGGGCTCGACGAGGACAACATCCAAGTCTACGTGCCATCGACCTACGATCCGAACACCCCCCATCCGTTTGTTCTCATCTTCCACGACACACTACAGACGCCGCGCATGCTGCTCGATCAGACCGGGTTCGCTGAACTCGCCGATCGCGATGGGTTCGTCCTCGTGCTGCCCGAACACGACACGATGTTCAACGCGTGGCACGCCCGCAAGGAGCACCGTCGCGCTCGCCGCGAGCTCGACGTTGTCGCCAGCGAGCTGTGCTTGGACCTCGGCCAGATGCATCTGTACGGCCACGGTGGCGGTGGCTACGCCGCCGAGGAGATCGCCTGCGCCGCCCCCGGCGTGCAGGCCGTCGCCGTCTCCGCTCACCGCCTCGGCGAAGGCGAGAGCCCCTGTAAACACCCCGACGTTCGCTATCTGCTGCTCGCGCCACTACATGACGAGCGCGATCCGGTCGCCGGCGGCGTCGGCTGCCTGGGTGGAGCAAAGATCTCGCTCGCCGCCCACGAAGCCGCCTATCGAAGGATCCATGGCTGCGGCGACACCCGGGAGGTGGTGTTCAGGCGCGGGAACAGCCAGTGTTTCACCTGGGACTGCGTCACGCCCTTCACCAGCTGCCACATCGACGGTGGGCGACCGCTGCCCGGCGGGACGCCGAACGTCGAATGTGAAGGCAAAGCCGCCTCGTTCCCCTACGGTCAACAGATCTGGACATTCTTTTCTCCCCCGTCCTGACCCGCCTCGCGCTGGATGACCGCGGTCACTGACACTGCGAAAGCCCCGGCAACCGCTCATCGAGGACCGACGTGTCGATGCCGTCGATCTTCCATTGGGCGTCTCTGCGGAGGATCGTCGCACGCACCGGCTGCTCCGGATCGCGAACACGATTCAGGATAGCGCGCTCGTGACTGTATCGAATTCGCCTTCAATGCAGTGAAGGACAAACCGATTGAAGGGCGGGGCGATACTCACGAACGTCAAGGGTGTTCAACGAAGTTCACCCTCGTCGGAAATCAACATGAGTGACACACGATACGCGGACTCTCCTCGCCAAAGCCGGATCGCGGCTGCGGTACTATTTCTCGTCGTGATCGGCAGCGCCCCCAGCGCATTCGCCGTGGGGCTCGTGACGTTCGACGAGGCCGGCGTGGCGACCGGCCTGGGGGAACTCAGTGACCTCAATGTCGAAATCTCGCTGACCGAGGATCTTGCCACCATCGTGGAGACGCGCACATACGGCATCGAAGCGACCGAGCTGGACCGCACTGTGCGCTTCTACCGCGGGCTCGGGCTCGACGCCGACGCGGGCAGCGTCCGCCTGTCGATTGGTGGCCAGACGGTCGCGGTTGAGTCATCGTCCGCCGATGCCGGTCGAGCGCGACGGGCGACCCTGTTGCGCGAGCTGAGAGCGCCCGGCGTGCTGCGCGGATTCGACGACCGGCTCGCCGAGAGCGATCCAGTCGTACTGGACGCGGGCTATCAGCGGGTCGAGGTTCGGGTCGAGCTTCGCGTGGCACTGACCCGCTGGGACACCATGCGCGGGTTGCAGGTCCCGATCGACTGGCACGAACGGGCCGTCGGGTCGATGAGTCTCGTCGTCGACGCTACCACCGACGCGCCACTGCGCGCGCTCTACTCACCGTTTCACGGGATCGACGTGGTGCGCCGGGACGAGCATGGCGCCAGCGCGGCGTACCATGGCTATCAGGTTTGCACGACGAACGACCTCGTCATCCTGCTCTCGACCGGGTCGGAGGACATCCATCTCGACGTGTTGCCGTTTCGCTACTCCAACGCCGAGGCCGGCTTCTTCATGGCGTTGTTTACCCCGTCTCGTTCCGCCGCCGTCGCCCCGCGCGACTTTGTCTTCCTCATCGATAGCTCCGGCAGCATGGAGGGCGAGAAGATGGAACAAGCGCAGACCGCGCTGCACAGCGTCATCGCGGGACTCTCACCGAAGGACCGTTTCACGATCGTCGACTTCGACAGCCGTGCGAAGCCGCTCACGGACGATGCCCGGCCGGCGAGCCCGGAGTTCGTCGACGAGGCGGCCGACTTCGTGACCGCACTCGTCGCGGGCGGGGCGACGAATCTGTCCGAGGCGTTGAGCCTCGGCTTCGACGCGTTGCCGTTCACGCAGGACCGCCCGCGCTACATCGTGTTGCTCACCGACGGTCAGCCGACCGAAGGGGAGAAGGACACCGAGGCGATCCTCGATCTCGTGCGACTCCGCAACGAAGTTGGGGCCAGGGTCTTCGCGTTCGGCATCGGCAACGACGTGAACACGGTTCTGCTTGACCGCTTGGCGATCGATTCCGGCGGCGACGCGATCTACATTCGTCCGATGCAGTCGGTCGTTGGGCCGGTCGAGACGTTTTTCGACAGCATCGCCTCCGCGTCGCTCGTCGACCCGGTCCTCGACGTCTCGTTCGGCGGCGTTCCGGCGCTGTTTCCCGATCAACTGCCTGATCTCTTCGCGCAACAGACCGTCGCGGTCGTTGGCCGCTACGAACGTGGCGGAGTCGGCCAGATCGCGCTTCGAGGACGCCGCGGAGCCGACGAAGTCGTGAAGACGTTCGATGTGCAGTTACCGGAGTACACCACGCGAAACGACCACGTCCCGCGCATCTGGGCTACACGCTATCTGGGCGCGCTGCTCCAGCGGATCAAGCTCGGAGACGCCGATCCCGAGCTGCCGCTCGAGGCCACGGCGCTCGCCCGTCGCTTCGGCGTGGTCACGGAGTTCACGAACTTCGTCGTCGACGAGGAGGGCCACGCGAACATGCAGTACACGGCTGTGCCCCTCGACGTCAGCGGATCGGTGGCGGTCGATACGTCAGCATCGTTGGACGGCTACCAGAACACCGGCAGTGCCGCGCTGCAATTCGACAACTTCGTCCGCTACGCCGCCGACCGCACCCTGCCGATTTTCGACGGCTGGTACCGCGACACATCGCTGCCCTCGGCCCCCGCGTGGACCGATCTGCGTTTCGGAAGCCCGCGGTTCATGGACCTCGTCCGCACCGAGTCAACCCTCGGCGTAACCACGCTCCTGGCCGTCGGGCGCGACGTCGCCTTCGAGCTTCACGGGCGCGCGTTCCGCGTCTCCGACACCGAAGCAGACCGCACGACGCCCCCCGAGTCCGCACAAATCCCGCCCGCGATCCTGCCTGCCCCCCCGTCCCACGCCACGGTCGATATCATCGAAGACACCGCCACCCCGGCCCCACCGTCGCCGTCCGCCCCGTCGTCCCACGACACCCCTCCGCCCGCCCAACTCACCGGCCGCGGTTGCGCCACCGCGACCCCTGCCACCCCCACCCACCTCTGCCTCCTCGCCCTCCTCGCGGCGTTCCTCCTCCGCCGGCGAAACCGCCCGACGGTTGGTGCTCGTCCAGCGTCCATGCGGCTTGCGAGGCGGCGCCCCACAGCACCCGGAGCGATTTCGCGCCGCGAGTCGCGTCGGGGTCGCATCGAGTAGCGGATTGGCCGATCCCACCCTTCGCCGCTCGGCCCGGATCGCCCAGATTCGAGAGCGTGGTGGAGCGGCGGGCGCAGTCGGGCGCCGCGCCGCAGGACGCTGGGTGTAGCTGGATTGTCGCCGCGACGCGGACTTGGGGTGGCTCAGGCGGCGCGCCGGCAGACGGTGACGTCGTCCGGGCAGACGTGTTCGCACCGAATCGGCGCGAGCCTGCGCAGCTGGATCGTGCCGGCCGGAAACACGGTCTCCTT
>JBFIHF010000536.1:0-3836 GCA_041601915.1 Bradymonadaceae bacterium | reverse complement strand
GAGGTTCGGCCGCTCGCGGTTCGCGAGGGCTGGATCGTGCTCGACGCCACGATGGAAGGCACGCTGCCTCCGTGAGGCGGGTTCTCACCGAACTTGAGATCCATCCGCGAACCCGTGCGTTGAAGCCCTGAACGCATTCGCGATGAGGCACACATGGTTCGCAAGATCGCCCTGATTCTTCTGACACTCCTCCCGCTCAACATCAGCGCCCAAGAAGCTCCGCCGCAACTCGCGAAGGTGGACGTCCCCCAACCGCCGAAGCCGAGCAGCGGCGCGTTCACCGGCTCGAAGCTGATGTACACGACGTACTTCTACACCGCGACCGAGGCGATCGTTCACGGCTACGAGCAGGACACCAACGTGCGCATCGTGTCGTTGGAGCAGAATCGCACGATCTGGACTGGGAAAGTGGGGCCCGGTGAGACGCAGCTCGTGCCGACGGGGAAGGGCGTCTTCGGGTTCCTGTCGGACAAGAAAGCGTCTCTGCTGGTCGGCACGCCATCGTCGTGCACGATCGTCGGCTACTGGCTGCGCGATGAAGAGGGCACCCACGTCGCGGACCACTTTTACGGTCGGATCCCCGTGTCGAGCTCCGCCGACGACCGCGTGATCGTGTGGGCCTGGGACGACATGACGATCCAGGTCACCGACGTGACGACGGACAAACTGGTCAAAGAGCAGAAGGTCAAAAAGGGCGGTTACCTCGAGCTGCTGAAGTCCGACGTCGCCGCGCTCGGTGGGCACGTGCTGGAGTTCAAGGCCGACAAGAAGAAGATGGCTGTTCAGGTGTACTTCGACGAGGGCTTCTTCGTGCCGGGCCCCGACGGGCGCACCGCGGGCCGGCATTTCCGGACCTACGTCGGTAACATCACCGAGGGCGTCAACGACCTGAACCTGATCGCCTACTTTCAGAAGGCAAAGGTCAACGTGAAGGACATCAAGACCGGAAAGTCGCTCTTCAAGGGGACGATCGAGCCCGGCAAGGTCAAGACGCTCACCCTGTCCCAGAAGTACGTCGAGGTGACGTCGGACGTCGAGATTTCGGCCCTCGTCGCGCCTTACGAGCACTACAAAGCCGGCTACGCCGAACACCACTACGCGGCCGGCGTCGAGGGCACCGGGATTGAAACGGAGTTCCTACTGACGACTCCCGACGAGCTGTGGATCTTCTCGTACTTCGACAACAACCATGTCGACGTGTTCGACGAAAACACGGGCAAGAAGGTCTGGAGCGGCGACCTGAAAGCGGGCCACGTGCAGGGACTGCAACCCGGCTACGGGTACTTCCGCGTCCGCAGCTCCGCGGGTGTCTCGGTCATGGGCGGTGACCAAGCGTGTGGAGCGGAGTACTCGCCGGCGGCGGGCCTCTTCACGGTCGACGAGGAACTGCTCAAGGTGGCGACCGAGATTCTTGCCGACCGCCAGGAGCAGGCGAAGAAGGACGGCCGTAAGCTGACCGCCGCCGAAGCCGCGGCGCCGCTCTCGGCCGACGAGAGCAAGAAGGCTCAGCGTCGGATCCGCACGAATCTGGGCAAGTCGATGTCGCCGACCGAGGTCCAGCAGCGCCTCGACTCGATGCAGACCTACGACTAATCGTACCCAGCGGAGACACGCGGCGCCGCGCGCGCTAATCTACCTTCCATGAAGTGGCCAACCATCGGCGACACGTTTGAAGGGTACCGCTTGGACGCGGTGCTCGGCGAGGGTGGCAACGGGACCGTCTTTAGCGGCCGCGCGGTCGGGAGCGGGGTGCGCTGCGCGATCAAGGTCATCAAGCCGCCCCCCGGCGCGCCATATCCGGACGACGTGCGCGCGCGGTTCGGCCGTGAGGTGACGATCCTGTCCAACCTGTCCAGCCCGTACACGGTGCGATTGCTCGCCCACGGAGAGTCTCGTGAGGGGCTCCTCTACATCGTGTTCGAGCACGTCGAGGGGCGGGACCTGTCCGATTTTCTGCGCCGCGACGCGCGGCTGGAGCCCGACGTCGTGGAGCGAGTCCTGATTCAGGTCCTCGCGTCGCTCGAAGAGGCGCACCGCGCCGGGCTGCTGCATCGCGACATCAAGCCGGAGAACATCTTCATCTGTGGCGATGCCGAGGACCCGTGGCGCGCGAAGCTGCTCGACTTCGGCATCGCGCGCCGCGCGATTCGGGGTCAACAGAAGGTGACCAAGACCGGTGAGCTCGTGGGGACGCCGCGATACATGTCCCCCGAACAGATCATGGATCGTCCGTTGAATGCCTCGTCGGACCTCTACAGTCTGGGGCTCGTCGGCATTGAAATGCTTTCCGGCCGGTCGGCGTTGCACGGCGGCGCGATGGCGGACCAATTGGACCGGCTCTCGTCCGAACACACGTTCACGGTTCCCGTCGATGGCAAGCTGCGCCACGTGCTGCGCCGCATGACGGCCCGCGAACCGGTGGATCGTTTTCAGAGCGCGGTCGCCGTGATCACGGCGATCGAGCGTGGGTCACCGGCGCCGCCTGTCAGTGATACGCCGCTCCATCAGTCGCCGCCCGCGCCCGTGAACACACGCCTTGCCGCGGGGGCCGCACTGGGGCTCGCCGCACTGGCGGTGATCGGGTGGGCGACGTTGTCGCCGCAGGGGGCCGAGGAACCGGCCGTCTCGCCCGTGTTTCGCGCGACTCCTCCCAGCATCGTCAAAGGGGCGGCACCGCCGCCGAGCTCGCGGAATGCAGTGCGCGATCTGGTGGACGCGGAGGTGGGTGATCGACCCGATGCGGCCACCTCGATGACCGGCAATCTCGGCTGCACCGCGCCACCGAATCCGTTCCGGAGGGAGCGGGTGTTGAGCGTCGGCCTCGCGCAACGGAGGTGGTTTGTGCACGTCCCGCAGGGGTACACGGGCGAGCGCGAGCTTCCGCTGCTCGTCCTGTTACACGGCAACATGGACAGCTACACCGACTTCGCGCGCAACGGTGGCTTCACCGAACTCGCGGACCGCACCGCCGAGTTCATCGTGATCTCGGTCGACGCGGTCGAGCCTCGTGACGCGCTGAGCGTGGGGTCGATCGTCGCGGACGCCCAGACCTCGCTCTGTATCGACGCCTCGCGCGTGTTCGTGGTGTCGCACGGAGCCGCTGGGGAGCTCGCCGAACGCCTGAGCTGCCTGGATTGGGTCAAGGGCATCGCGTTGAGTTCATACCCCCGCATGCCGAGTGACCGGGGGTGCGCAAGGCCGACGCTGGAGCTCGTCCCGATGCGCAGCCATCACCTCTGGGGAGGGGGCGGTATTTTTTGCAGCACCGAGCAGACCGGAACGGACGAAGAACGAGATCAGGTGTTTGTGGACCGAAACGCGTGTCAGCCCGACAAGAAGGTCCGTCGCGTCTCCCAGGCGAAGTGTCATCACCGTCGCTGCGAGGTGCCCTACGTGTCGTGCAAGCTGGACGGGGGGCACGGCTGGCCTCGTCTTCACCATGCGCTGCCCAGCGGCTGTGAGGGGGGACCGCCTGCAGATTTTCCCGCGGCATCCTATGTGTGGCAGTTCTTTAAGGATGCGGTGCCGATCGAGACGGTCGTCGACGAATAGCGGCGCGACGGCCAACTGTTGCCCAGGATGAACACATGGAGCGGTTTTCCGGGATCGAAGCGTTCGTGGCCGTGATGGCGAAAGGGAGCTTCACCGCCGCGGCAGCGCACCTCGGGGTGTCGAAGAGCTACGTCAGCAAGCAGGTCAGCGCGCTCGAGGATCGACTTGGGGCGCAGCTGCTCAAGCGCACGACGCGGTCGATTTCGCCGACCTCGGCGGGCCATGCGTTCTACGACCGCTGCTCCCAGATCCTGATCGAGATGGAGAGTGCCGAACGCGCCGTG
>JBFIHF010000535.1:0-3861 GCA_041601915.1 Bradymonadaceae bacterium | reverse complement strand
CCCCACGACCCCATTCTGACGATTCCATCGCGAGTCGCCGCCTCGACAGTTCGAGTGAACCGTACACAGGCCGCGCAAACATCGACTGAAGCGACCGACGGTCCCCCGATTGGAGACCGCCCCGGGCAGTGCACGTAGAGCGCCCCGGGCGGGTTGCGCTGCGGGTGAGGGTGGAGGAGAGTGGGGCGGTTTCAGGCCCGGGGATTGTCATGAGTTCGCTTGAGAAGCATGGGCACCGTGTGCCCGGTGGTCCGGTTGTGGTGGTGGTGTTGGATGGCGTCGGGATCGGTCGTGGAGATGGGGGCGACGCGGTGCACCTGGCGCGGACGCCGACGATGGATTGGCTCGATGGGGTGGCGCTCAAGACGACGTTGCTCGCGCATGGCACGCATGTCGGGATGCCGTCGGACGGGGACATGGGGAACTCCGAGGTTGGGCACAATGCGCTGGGCGCCGGTCGCATTTACGACCAAGGGGCGAAACGGGTCGACATGGCGATCCGGAGCGGGGAGCTGTTCGACCGCGAAGACCCGGCGTCGGCGACGTGGTGTGAGCTGGTCGACGGGCTGGGGGATGGGACGTTGCACCTGATCGGGCTGCTGTCGGACGGCAACGTGCACTCGCACATCGACCACGTCGTGGCGCTGGCGACGGATGCCTCGGCGAAGGGGGTTCGGCGGCTGCGGCTGCACTGTCTACTGGATGGTCGGGATGTCAGTGGGCAGAGCGCGCAGGTGTATGTGGAGCAGATCGAGGCCGTGTTCGCGGAGCTCGATGGCGACTATCGGATCGCGTCGGGCGGCGGGCGGATGCTGGTGACGATGGACCGGTACGAAGCGGACTGGGCGATGGTCGAACGCGGCTGGCGGGCGCACGTGCTCGGCGATGGCCCGGCGTGGCCGTCGGCCACCGCGGCGATCGAGGCCGCGCGGCGGGCGGAGCCCGACCTGAACGACCAGTACCTCCCGGCGTTTGTGGTCGTGGAGGACGAGGTGCCGGTGGGCCGGATCGAGGACGGCGACGCGGTGCTGCTGTTCAACTTTCGGGGGGACCGCGCGATCGAGCTGACCCGCGCGTTCGAGGAAGAGGACTTCTTTGTGTTCGACCGGGAGCGTCGTCCGGAGGTGATGTTCGCGGGGATGATGCAGTACGACGGCGACCGGGGAGTTCCGCGTCGCTTCCTCGTCAGCCCGTCCCGCATCTCGGGCACGATGGGCGAGCGCCTCGCGTCGGCGGGAGTCAAGCAGCTGGCCGTGAGCGAGACGCAGAAGTTCGGGCATGTGACGTACTTCTGGAACGGGAATCGCTCGGACCCGTTCCGCGCGGAGCTGGAGACCTACATCGAGATTCCGTCCGATCGGGTGGTGTTCGAGCAGCGCCCGTGGATGAAGGCGGCCGAGATCACCGACGCCGTGCTCAGCACGCTGGAGCGAGACCGTGCGATCCGGTTCGCCCGGGTCAACTATCCGAACGGTGACATGGTGGGCCACACGGGGGACCTCGAGGCGGCCGTGATCGCCGTCGAAGCCACGGATCTGTGCCTCGGTCGCCTGCTGGAAGGGATCGCGAAGCTTGGCGGCACGGCGATCGTGACCGCCGATCACGGCAACGCCGACGAGATGTTCCAGATCGACGCCAAGACCGGCGAGTTCGTGCGCGACAGCCAGGGACGCACGGTGCCGATGACGGCGCACACCCTGAACCCGGTGCCGCTCTGGATTTACGCACCGGGCTTTGGCGAAGCGCTCGAGATCACACCTCTCGATGTTCGACGCCTGAGCAACGTCGCGGCGACCGCGCTGCTGCTGCTCGGCTTCAAGACCCCCGATGCCATGGATCCGTCTCTGATCCGTTTTCGCTGACCCAGGAACCACGACATGTTGAAGGTCCATCACCTGAACAACTCCCGCTCGCAGCGCGTGCTCTGGCTTTTGGAGGAGCTTGGCCTCGAGTACGAGATCGAGTTCTACGAGCGGGACCCGCGCACGATGCTGGCACCCAAAGCGCTGCGGGATGTGCATCCGCTGGGCAAGTCACCGGTCGTGACGGACGGCGGGCGGGTATTGGCGGAGTCTGCCGCGATCATCGAGTACATCGTCGACGAGCACGGTGAGGGTCGATTGCGCCCGGCGGCCGGCAGCGACGACTACTTTCGGTACCGGTACTGGATGCACTACGCGGAGGGTTCTGCGATGACGCCCCTGCTGGTCAAACTCATCTGCCACCAGGTCCGAAAGAAGGCTCCGTTCCTGATTCGGCCGATCGCGAACAAGATCGCGGATAGCGTGGACAGCAGCTACACGGACCGGTCGATCGCACTGCATATGAACTACTGGGAGGCGGAGCTCGGCAAATCGGAGTGGTTCGCGAACGACGAGTTCTCAGCGGCCGACATCCAGATGAGCTTTCCACTGGAAGCGGCGAGTGCGCGCAAGGCCTCGGGCAGCTTTCCGAACGTCGAGGCGTTCGTGCGGCGCATCCACGACCGGCCGGCATTTCAAGCCGCGTTGGAGCGTGGTGGGCCCTACAAGATCGGGTGAGTCACCGCGCGGGGCGCTCGCGCCAGCCTAACTCGATCGCCGCCCACTGCCCGATGAGGACCGCCTCGACGACATCGGAGGTGAGACAGCCCGTCGGTGCCGGGACATCGCTGGCGCGGATGATCTCTTCCCCCAACTCGAACGCGGCCTTCTTTGCCGCCGAACCGTCCCGTCGCTCACGCGGGTGCAAGACGACCGCGCGCCAGGTCTCGGGTGTGACGACCTGAAACGCGAGCCCTCGCTTCTCCGCGACTTTGCGCCAGATCGCGGCGAGCAGTCGGTCTCCTTCGACGACGACGTGCGTCAATTCGTCGATATCGCGAAGCACCCCCCACGCCGCCTTCTTGATCGCGGCCGTCGACGGAAACCGCGTGGACCGGTAGGCGACGAGCTCCCCCAGTTCGCTGTAGACCGCGAACCCGGTCTTCAACCCCAGATCGATCGCCAACAACGACATCTGCACTTCCTCGGCGAGGGTTAGTCCGCACCCATTGGGTTACTCGCGGGTGAGAGCCCAATGGGTGCATCAGCGCTTCGTCATGTTCTATGCGGCGTACCACGCCTTCACGCGAGGATCGGCGAGGAGGCCCTCCTGGAGCGCGATAATCTTCGGATAGGCGTCGAAGTAAGTGGGGTCGATGTAGTCGACGCCGCCGCGGCGGAACCAGCCCACGACACCGGCGACCTTGATGTCGGCGACGTTGATCTGCTCCCCGTCGAGAAACGGGCCCTTAATCTGGCTCTCCACGGCGGAGGCCCACAGTTTGAGGTAGCCGTTCGCGAAGGCTTCACGCGAGGTCTTCTTGGCGTCTTCGGGCTCGGAGACGGTCGCATCGGACAGCTTGTATCGGAGCTCTTCGACGTACTCCATGAGCGCCTCGTGTTCGGCGGCTCGCCACGGGTCCGTGGGGTGCAGGTCGTGATGGCGGCCGATGAAGGCGAGGATCGCGTTGGACTGCGCGAGGGTGCGTCCGTCGATCGTGAGGACGGGCAGGGCGCCGTGCGGCGTCGTGGCCTTGCGGTCGCTCCACGTCTTGGGATTGATGCGGTCGTCGTCGAAATCGACGCCCGCGATCGTCAGGGCGAGTCGGCAGTCTTCGCCGCGTCCGCCGGGAAAGTCGAAGTAGCTGAGGATCGGTTTGCTCATGTTGAGACTCCGTGTTTTGAATGCGCTCAGATGCGTCAATACCACAGGAGATTCGGGGATCGCCCGTGTTTGTTTCGTCAGGCGCTGGGGGTCGTTGTGCTGGGGTCGTTCTCGGCGTTCTCGGCGTTCGCTCGTTCTCAGCGCTCGTTCTCAGCGCTCGTTCTCAGCGCTCGT
>JBFIHF010000534.1:0-3868 GCA_041601915.1 Bradymonadaceae bacterium | reverse complement strand
GGCGCAGGTAAAGGCGCCAGGCGTGTTGGTACACGTCGCGTTGGCGTCGCAGTTGTCCGTGCCGAGGTCGCACTCGTTGACCTCGATGCAGAACGTCCCGTCCCCGTTCTGATCGGTGTAGCCGGCCGGGCATGGCCCGCAAGTGAACAAAGGCAGCGCGTTCGTGCAGGTCACGAGGGGGTCGCAGTTGTCGGCCCCCGTCGCACACTCATCGATATCGACGCACACGTCACCTTCGCGCACCTCACCGGCTGGACAGTCGCTGCAGACAAAGGTCCCCGGCTGGTTGACGCAGATCTCGCTGGCTGGACACATCGCCGTCCCGTTGGAGCATTCGTCGATGTCGACGCAGCCTGCTCCGCCCATCTCGAATCCCGCGTTGCAGGCGCACGTTCCGCTCGCGGAGCAGACCGAGGTGTTCGGATCGCACAGACCGCAGTCACCACTGCGGTCGGAAAAGCAGTTGTCCGTCCACGCGTGCGATCCGCAACTCCGCGCGTCGCGTGCGCACGCGTCTGCGACGGTCTCCGGTTCGCACGTGCCGGGCATGTCCGGTGCGTCGGCGCCATCGTCGAGGTCGGCGATCGAGCCGTCGCGGGTGTCGTCGGCGTCGGTTCGGCTCTGGTCGGCTGTGCGACCTGCGTCCAGATCAGCGCCGCCCTCAAACGGGACATTGGCGGCATTGGTGCACGTATTGCAACTCACCACCGTCAGGCAGAGCAGATACGCCGCCACACTTCTGAAGATCTTCAAGCTGTCGCCTCACGGACCGATGAAGCGTCATCGTAGCAAACTCCGTCCCGACCGCGAAGCACGCGCTGTGGCTGGCCATTTGCCGCGCACTGAGCACCGGTGCTATTCTGCCGCGCGAAGGAATCTGACGACGATGATAATCCACACGGACTTCCCTGAGCCCGGCGAGCTGTTTCTGGATCGCTACCAGATCGAGACGGTGCTCGGTGCAGGAGGATTTGCGCGCGTCTACCGCGCCAAACAGGTCGATCTCGACCGCGACGTGGCGATCAAAGTGATGCGGCCGGCCCTCGATACCGAGGATGCCACCGAGGAAACGACGGCGCAGCTCGAGCGGGTCGAAGAGCGGTTCCGCCGCGAAGCCAAGTTGATCTCGAAGTTTCGCAGCCCCAACACGGTCGTCGTGCACGACTACGGCCGCACGGACGGCGGGCTGCTGTACATGACGCTGGAGTACGTGGCCGGTGAGACGCTCTCGGCGCTGATGAAGCGCGAGGCCCCGTTGCCCGCGGCGCGCGTCGCGCACATCAGCCGACAGGTGTTGAACAGCCTTCACGAGGCGCACCACTACGACGTGCTGCACCGCGACATCAAGCCGCAGAACATCATGGTGTTCAATCACCTCGGCCAGACGGACCTCGTCAAAGTGCTCGACTTTGGCATCGCCAAGGTCCTCGAAGTGGAAGAGGAGAAGGGAGCCGTGGAGGAGTTGACGACCGACGGCACGCTGGTCGGCACGCCTCGCTACATGTCGCCGGAACAGATTCGCGGCGGTCGGCTGAGCCCCGCGAGCGACATCTACAGTCTGGGCCTCGTGCTGTTCGAAGCGGTCAGCGGACACAAGGCGGTGCCGGAGGCCACGACGATGCGAATCATCGCCGCGCACCTCGACCCGCGGCCGATCGAGTTCCCCGACGACGCCGCGGTCGGGGCCGGGATGCGGTGGATCGTGGGTAAGATGCTGGCGAAGGATTCCGGCGAGCGCTTCCAAAGCGCGAACGAGGCGCTCGCGGCGTTTGAGCAGTGGGATGCGGCCGAGCCGCCGGTCGCCGTGAAGCGAGCGCACGCCGACCCTCCGCAGATCGCGGCCGCCCGGACGGTGATGCCGACCCCCACGATCGGCGCCACGCAAGCTCCCCGAGGCGACGACGACGACCCGACGATCGCTGAGGAAGCAGTGCTGCTCGGCGGCTTCGATGCGTCACTGTCCGCCGAGATCAGTGAAGGACTTCCGCCCCTCGACGAACCTGAGGCCGCACCGGTCGCCAACTTTGAGTGGCCGGCGCCCGTCGATGAGTCCGATGACGTCGCGGTCGCCAGCGCTCGGCTGCCCTGGGTTCCGCTGCTCATCGTGGGCTGTGCGCTGTTGCTCGTCACCGGAGGGTTGGTGATCGCGTTGTCCGCCGACGAGCCGGACGAGCCGGACGCGGCGCCCGAATTGGCGGCGACGACTCCGACGGTCATGAAGGCGACGACGGAGAAGCCCGCTCCTCCCCCCGCCCAGATCGACGAGGAGCCCGCCGCGGTTGCGGACGCGGGCGTTGAGGTCGGACTCGCGTTCGGCGATGACGAAGTCGAGGCCGCGGTTGAAGCGAAGGTCGTGAGCGAGGGCGCGGTCGGGGAAACGATCACTGCCGAGGTCGTCGAGACGCAGCCCAAGCCGAAGCGCGAACGCATCAGGCCCAAGCCCGAGCCGCCGAAGAAGCGCTTCTTTTCTGTCGAGCGAACGAAATGAAAACACCGATCGCCGCGGCCCTGGCTGTTCTCATGATGCTGGTCTCGTCACCAGCTGCAGCGGCCAGTGACGAAGACAAGGCGTTCGAGCATTTCGATGTCGGTGCGCAGTTGTACTTCGACGGCGACTTTGCGGGGGCACTGCAGGAGTTCAACGCCGGCTTCGCGCTGTTTCCGCACCCGATGTTTCAGGTCAACATCGCCGTGTCGCACTGGCGGCTCGGCGATCTCGAGCGAGCGATCGTGGCGACGGACCTCGCCGCGGTCCTCCAAGATCAGCTCGAACCGGACGTTGCCGCGGAGAACCTCGCGCGGCGGGCCACGTTTGCTGCGATCCTGAGCACGCAGGGCGCCGCGGACCGCTTCGCGAAGGTCAACGCAGAAGCGGACCTGCAGGCCGCGGGCGACCCGACGCCCGAGCCCGAGCCGGTCGCAGGCCGGCCGCTGCTGAGCCCATTGGGCTGGGCGGGCGCCGGGACCGGTGTTGTCGGAGTGGGGCTCTTGGTCGCGTGGTCCGTCGCAGAAGTCGGCCTGCAGGGCGAGGTCGACGCGCTGGAGGCGGCGGGTCGCAGTGGCAACCGCGCGGCGTATGACGCGGCGAGCGACGAGCTCCAGAGCAAGCAGTCGACGGCCCGAATTCTGCTGGCTAGCGGAGTCGGCCTGGCGGTGGTCGGCGTCGGACTCGTCGGATTCGACCTGCTGCGCCCGTCCGGCGACCAACAGGCGAGGCTGCGGCTGCACACCACGGGCCGCGCGTTCACGTTACAGCTCGACTTCTGAACGGATAGCCTACCGGATCCACGCGCCCGTATAGACGCCGGTGTCCGGATCGGGGCTCCCCGTATCGAGCTCAAACCGCAGCGACCGCTTTCGCGTCTCGAGGACGGCCCCTAGCAAGCCCACGGCCGGCGCGAACTCGACCTCGGCACCGATCTCGGACTGGGTGTACGGCGGCTCCGGCAGGCTCAACAGACCGAGTTCAGTCTCCAGCGCGCCAAACAGCGCCCACAGCGCAGGTTCGTCCCAGGTTTCGGCGTTGAAGCCCGCCGCGGTCAGCTGTGCCGCGTCGAGCCCGAGGTCGTAGCCGAGCCGTAGATGCGACAGCGCATCGAAGTCGGCGTCGTTCACCACGAGCCGCTGGGCGAGTTCGCGCGACAAGCGCCGCTCGCGCATCCCGGCGGCGAGTCGCGTCGGCAGCGCCGGGTCGTGCTCGTACCGAATGCCGCCCAGTGCCGGAATATCATCGTAGAGCGCGTGGCTCATTTCGGGCTGGCGGTTGCGCAGCGGCCCCGCGTCGTACGCCCCGACCCCACCGTGCGGATGGATGCGCACGCGTTCGGACGCGAGCGCCAGCAACGACCCGGCCGCCGTGACGAGCGTC
>JBFIHF010000533.1:0-3891 GCA_041601915.1 Bradymonadaceae bacterium | reverse complement strand
TGCGGGCCATGCCCGGCCGGCTACACCGATCAGAACGGGGACGGGACGTTCTGCATCGAGGTCAACGAGTGCGACCTCGGCACGGACAACTGCGACGCCAACGCGACGTGTACCAACACGCCTGGCGCCTTTACCTGCGCCTGTGACGCCGGCTACAGCGGCAACGGCGTGACCTGTACGCGCGTGCTCGTCCAATCCGTGACTCGCTTGTTTCGCGATTTCGCCGGATCGAACAGCTCGCGGCCCATTCCGGCGGGGATCGACCTCAGCAAAGTCGTGCCGTTTGCGACCGCCAGCGCGCGCACGAAGGACGATTATGAAGACTCTCTCGTGGACGTGTGGATCGACAGCGGGTCCCGCAATTGCCTCTTCGGGCGCGGTTCTGGCTCGGACTCCGTGAACGTGGCGGTCGAACTCGTAGAGTTCGCCGATGCCGACGTACAGTCGGGCGCATTCACGCTGCCCGCCGGCAGCGCGACAGTCACCGTTCCTCTTGCGGTCGCCGTCGATCCGACGACGACATTCGTCGTCTTTTCCCACCAGGTAAAGGTCACGTCGACCCGTGCGCCGGAGGTGAGCCTCACGGCCGTACTTTCGGCGAACTCATTGACCTTTCGCCGGACGGATCCCGCCGCGGCCAACCTCGAAGGGCATTGGTTCACGGTCAGCGCTCCGAATCACGTCGGCGTACATCACGGTGAACTGACGATCCCCGCCAACAGCTCGGCGTGCGTGACGAACAGCATTCCCGCGACCTCGCTAACCGAGTCGTTTGTGCTGCACTCTACGCGGCTCAACGCTGTGCCGACCAGCGACCCCGTGGTCCACCACGTGCAATGCGACCTGACGTCGGCGACGACCGTCGAATGCTGCCGCGGTGCGGTGTCGACAGGGTCGACCCCCGTCGTTCAGTATCAGGTGGTGAGCGTCTCTGGCGCCACCGTCGCCCGTGGCCGGACGCTGCTCAGCTCCCTGTCCGACACAATGACCTTGACTCCCGCGGTCGATCTACCGTGGTCCACGGCGCATCTGTCGACCCTCGGGACCGTCGGCGCCACTGCCGCGAAGGCCCCGCTCGACGATGCCGAAGAGTGCGCGGGATTCACGCTCGTCAGCTTGATCGACGCCACGACGTTGGGGTTGGAGCGCGGACGCAATCCACCTCAACCGACCGAGCCGTGGTGGAAAGTCGTCACGTGGCCTCACTGATTTCGTCAGGCCGAATGCAGCCGCGCCCAGCCCGCTGATGACGCGACGGCGGCGGCCTCGGCCGCGGCCAGTTCGTCGAGCCGCTGCGCGACCTCGGCGTGGTCGAAGTATTCGCGGGCGAGGCTCGTGTACAGCGTGTGATGGCGCGCTTCCTGAGCCGCGAGGTCCGCGTACATCTCTCGCAGCGCCGCGTCGTCGAGCCGGCGCCCCAAGATCTGGAAGCGCTCGCAGCTGCGGGCCTCGATCAATCCCGCGACAAGCAGCTTGTCCAGTAGCGTCTTCGGCTCCTGCTTGCGCACGTGGCCGACGAGCTCCCGGGCGTACGGCGCGGGGTCGAGTTGCACGAAGTCGACCTCGCGGCGGTCCAACACGTCGAGCATCAGCTCGAAGTGCTCCATCTCCTCCCGCACCACCCGCGACAGCTCCCGCGGCAGCCGTTTCTTCGAGGTATACTTGAACACCATCGCCAGCGCTGTCGAGGCCGCTCGCTTCTCGAGGTGGGCGTGATCGATGAGCACGTCGTCCAGACGATCGACGATGCGATCGTACCAGGTGTCATCGGTAGGCTGTGCAAGGTGAAGCAAGGGCAGGGCGGGGCTAAACCATCATTTGCGTACGACAAGGCTTGGAACTACTGTGCTTTCCGTAGTATTGCAATCGCTGATTTCATGGGCTCGATCGACCGATCGGGCTCGACTCATGGCCCGCCGATCGCGGGAGGCGAGGAACCGTGGAAAAGAGCGCCGCCGAAGACCGCCGCAGTTCAGTCCGAGTCCGGAGCCTCTTACCCTGTTCGGTCCGACCGATCACGACGGAGGAGATCGCCCAGATCGAGGCGAGGATTCTCGACCTCGCCGTGCTGGAGTCCGACGGCGTGTTGCACGACGTCGCCGATTGGAGCGAGCGCAGCGACGAACTGCCGCGCGAAGTCGCGTTCATCCTCAACGAGATTCGCGCCCTGCGACAGCAGCTCACCGAACTGCAGCGCCAGGTCGCGGTGCAGGGCAAGTCGATCGAGCAGCGGTGGGTCGTCATCAACGACAAGGGCATCTGGCTCCCTTCGCGAGACACCGATCCGAAGTTCAAGAAAGGTGAGCACGTCGAAGTGCGGCTGCAGATTCCCAGCATCCACACCCCGGACATCCTCGCCGTCGGCGAGATCGTGCGCGTCGGCAAAGATGGCGACGAAGTCGGGTTCGCGATCGGGTTTCGCTCGATCTCCCAGGCCCACTCCAAGGCCATCATTCGATACGCGCTGCGCCGTGAACGGCAGCTCGCACGCAGCTTGAGGTTCCACTGATGCGTATCTGGGTCACGATTTTTGTCGCCGTGCTCGCCTTTGTGCTGTCGAGCTGTGGTCGCAGCGGACTGGGTGAACGCTGCTCCGGCGACAGCGAGTGCCGAAACGGGTTCTTCTGCTCCGACGGATTCTGCGCGGAGGAGAACAACGCCACCAACAACGCCACGAACGGCTGCACGCTCGATTGTTGCGGCGACGGTTGCCCGACGAACAACGTCGTCGATTGCTACGAGAATGCGGGCGGGGTCTGTGTCTCCGATGTGGCGTGCGACCTCGATGCCGATGGTGAAAACAGCTGCACGACGATGCCTTGTGACGTCGGCTGCCCGCCGAACTCCGTACAAGAAGGGTGCGAGTGCGCCGAAATCGTCTGCGGGACCGATGACGACTGCGCGCCTGGACTGCTCTGCCTCGACGGCATCTGCGATGCCTGCAAGACCGATGGACAGTGCGCCGACGGCGAAGTCTGCTCCGAGGGCGCCTGTGTCCCCAACGACGGATGTTCGGGTGACTCGGACTGTCCGCCCGATCAGCGCTGCGCCGCAGACGGCGTCTGTCGCGATCGGCCGCAGTGCGTCTTCGATGGCGACTGTACGCGTGGCCAATTGTGCTTCAACGGACGCTGTACCCTGGCTCCGGAATGTCAGGTCGACCTCGACTGCCCGCAAGGGCAAGAGTGCGTCGGCGGCAACTGTTTCATCGCGCTGTGCCGCGGACCCGAGGACTGCCTCAACAGTGAGCTGTGTGATGCCGGCGAGTGCGTGACTCCGCCGACCGTCGGCTCGTGCCTCGTAGCGACACCGAGTCAGCTCATTGCCGAGGGCCAGCGCGTCGCGCTCGAGGCGTTCGCGTTCGACCAACAAGGCGGTGCGATCGCGGCGTCGTTTGTCTGGACCTCCAGCTTGCCGGGTGTCGCTCGCTCGGTCCCTGGGCCCACCGCACTGGGTGGTACCGACCAAGGCACGGCGAGCCTCACCGCCGTCACGGCCAACGGGATCGCGTGTTCCGGTGAGGCGCTGCTGACGAACCCGGGCCCCGTCGCGCCGAACACGATTCGCGTCATCGTCGCGGACATCGAGAGCAACGCGGCCGTCGCCAACGCGACGGTTCGCGTGGGCATGACGTCCGAGACCACCGACGCGCGAGGCGTCGCGACGCTGCCGGATCCGGGCACCGCGTACGAAGTGTCGGTGTTCCACGACGACTTCAACTGGCTGACCGTGCAGAACGTCTCCGCGACCGACATCCGCATCCCGCTGCGGCGCAGCAGCGGTAGTGGTCCGGTATCGGGCTTCACCGGTCAGTTTGACACCTCGAGGCTTCATTCATCGGGGAACATCACCCTCGGCCTCGCCGGCGCAAGCATCGCGGGCGGACTGCTC
>JBFIHF010000532.1:0-3893 GCA_041601915.1 Bradymonadaceae bacterium | reverse complement strand
CAGTGCGACATCACCTACTGCGCCGTGAACCAGTACGTCTCGGCGAACACCTGCGCGACGTGTGCGGCGGGCACGACCAACGCCTCGGGCGACAACGCCTCGGGCAGCAACACCCAGTGCGACATCACCTACTGCGCGGTGAACCAGTACGTCTCCACGAATACGTGTACGGCGTGTGCGGCGGGCACGACCAATGCCTCGGGCGACAACGCCTCGGGCAGCAACACCCAGTGCGATATCACCTACTGCGCCGTGAACCAGTACGTGTCTGCGAACACCTGCACGACGTGTGCGGCCGGTACGACGAACGCCTCGGGCGACAACGCCTCGGGCAGCAACACCCAGTGCGACATCACGTACTGCGCCGTGAACCAGTACGTGGCGAGCCACGTCTGCACGCCATGCGCGGTCGGCTACGAGAACGCCGCAGGGGATGACGCGTCGGGGGCCAACACCAGTTGCACCGCCGATGCCTGCTTCGCGGCCCTCGGTGTTTCGTGTGCAGCGTTCAGCGAGGCGTACGTCAAGTCATCCAATCCCGAATACAGTGACCTCTTCGGCTACCTCGGCGTTACCGTTGCTCTCGCCGGCGATACGCTCGCTGTCGGTGCGCGGTACGAGGCCAGTAACGCCACAGGCGTCAACGGGGACCAGAGCGACAACAGCGTCGCCGAAAGCGGCGCGGTCTACGTGTTCACCCGGACCGGCACCACCTGGACCCAGCAGGCCTACCTCAAGGCATCGAACACCGGGGGCAAAGACTGGTTCGGCTCCAGCGTCGCGCTCTCCGGCAACACGCTCGCGGTGGGAGCGTTCTTGGAGGACAGCAACGCCAGGGGCATCAACGGGAACCAGGCCGACAACAGCGCGGGCTACAGCGGCGCGGTCTACGTCTTCACCCGAAGTGGAACGACCTGGAGTCAGCAAGCCTACGTTAAAGCATCCAACTCTCAGTCTGGCGACTACTTCGGCTCCAGCGTCGCGCTGTCCGGTAATACGCTCGCGGTGGGGGCGGCCAGCGAGGACGGCCGCGCGACGGGGATCAACGGAAACCAGAGCGACGACGATAGTGGGGGCAACCGAGGCGCGGTCTACGTCTTCACACGCGCGGGCACTACCTGGACCCAGCAGGCCTACGTCAAGTCCTCCAACAACGGGGGCGGCGACAACTTCGGCTGGAGCCTCGCGCTGTCTGGCAATACGCTCGCTGTAGGGTCGGTGTTCGAGGACAGCAACGCCACGGGGATCAACGGAAATCAGGCCGACAACACCGCCACCAGCAGCGGCGCGGTCTACGTGTTCACGCGCAGTGGCACGACGTGGAGCCAGCAGGCCTACGTTAAGGCATCCAACACCGGGTCGAATGACCAGTTTGGGTACAGCCTCGCACTCGTCGGCGATACGATCGCCGTGGGAGCTCGCTACGAGGCGAGTAACGCCCGGGGTATCAACGGGGACCAGAGCGACAACAGCGCACTCGCCAGCGGCGCCGTCTACGTCTTTACCCGTTCCGGCACGACCTGGAGTCAGCAGGCCTACATCAAGGCGTCCAATAGCACGGGGAACGACCCGTTCGGTTTCAGCGTCTCGCTCACGGCCAACACGCTCGCCGTGGGGTTGCCCTACGAGGATAGCAACGCCACCGGGATCAACGGGGACCAGAGCAACAACAGCGCCACTGATAGCGGCGCGGTCTACCTGTTCACGCGCGTTGGCACCACGTGGACCCAGAAGGCCTACATCAAGCCACCCATCGTGAGGCCGGGGAACGCGTTCGGCTTCAACGTCGCGCTGTCCGGCACGACACTGGCGGTGGCGGCCCCCTATGATTCGAGCAACTCTGCCGGGATCAACGGAGACCAGACCAACTACGGTGCGTCCGGTAGTGGCGCGGTCCACGTGCTGCGGATCGCGCCGTAGCAAGCGCCGTCGCGCGCTGCGCCGGTCTCAGCCCGGCTTGCCAACGCGCGCGTTCTGCGAGGCGGGGTAGACGATGCTGCGCAGGTAGCCGGGCGAGTTGAAGTCCGAAGGTCCGTCGGCTGGAAGCACGCCGAGGCACGCGGGTTGGTTGGCGATGTTGAACCGCAGTGCTTCGGTTTCGTTGTCGTCGAGCAGCTCGTCTAAGACCAGCTCGCCGATCACATGCCACGGATGCTCGGGCTCACTCCACTCGCGCGAGGTGTCCATCAGGTCGGGTGGATCGGCCTCGTCGACGGTGTGAAACTGCATTTCGAATCGATATCTGGCGCCTCCGTGCTGCACCCGCTCGCGAAACTCTTGCCGCAGGTAGTCGGCCGGACGTTCGTCGCCTGGCGCTCGGCGCTGCTTGAACGGGTGCCGCAAGTCCTCCTCGTTGGGAAGCCCTTCCTCGGACGGACTCGCCCCCCCCACCAGGCGATAGCGCGCGACGCGACGGACCTTGTCGGTCGCGGCAAACCTGAAGATCAGCTGGCTGTGATATCGCAGTGCCGCGTACGAACTCGCCCCGCGTCGCATCGCGGCCGTCGACGCGCGCCAAATGCGAGGGTGCCGCCAGCCGAACCAGCGATAACCGAGCGTTCCCCACGGTTTGATCTGCATGAACTCGAAAAACACCCATGCGGTTTGAAACGTGTTGATGGCGCCCGTGTTCATCGGCAGGTCCAGCGACTCGCCGCCGTCGAACTCGAGCCGAAGAGCGGCGCCACGGATGTCGAGGCGCGCGTCATCAGCGAACTCGAGGTTCGCATGCCGAAGGGTTGCCCTGGCGGCGCGCGTGGGCACGAAGAAATCGTTCGCCGGGATCTTTAGGGGATCGGCGACGCGGAACTCGCCTCGCGCGCCAACGCCGAGGGGGTGAGTCGGTCGTTTTCTCAGGACGGTCGCCGCGAGAACAAAAACGGTCCGAATGAAACCAGCCAGTAATCGCAGCATGTGTCCTCGTTATGGGTTCACACGAGACGGTGCGAATGACACACTACACGTCCCTTTCCCGAGCGTCGTTTGAAACCCAGCCCGTCCACAGCGCTGACCCGTGGCGCGCCGCCGATGGTCGCCGGCCTCCCGATCCTGGGTAGTGCCCTCGACTTCCTACGGAAGCCCGTCCAGTTCATCGTCGATTGCGCGTCGCTGCACGGTTCGATCTTTTCGTTTCGAGCGCTTGGGAACACCGTCACGGTGCTGTCCGGACCGGAGGGCGTCGAGTTGGTCAAAGACCATGGCTCGGGCGCCATGGACCGCATCGGGCTGTTCGACGCGTTTCGTGAGCACTGCGCATTCGACATCTTCGAAAAGATGGGGGACGACCACACGCGAATGAAATCGTTGGTGCGGGCCGGCTACTCGAGACAGATTCTGTCGCAGTACACGTCCGAGATCGTCGAGGAGACTTCGCGCATCATCGATGAGTGGGGAGAAGGCGACACCGTGTCGATGCTCGATGAACTGGCCAACATGTCGATGCGCGGCGTGCGACGCGCGGTGTCCCCGGAAGACTTGAGCGGCCTCGAGAAAGACGTCGTAAAACTCGGCACCCGCGTGATGTTCGTGACGCTGAAATTGAGGCCGTGGGCGCATCTCTACCACCCGCTGCATCTCTGGCGACGCAGACGGGTGTGGAAGCGTCTCGACGAGACGATCGCGAGGCATCAGGAGAAACTTCAGGGGGCTGGCGACGACGAAGAACGTCTGTCGATGATCGACGCGTTCTTGATCGCGCGTTCCAAGGACGGGCATCAGCTGAGCCCGCGGGATGTGCGCGGGGCCGTCATCTACGCTCTGGCAGGCACGCACATCTACGTCGGGCGAGTGCTCGCGTTCATGCTGTACGAGATCCTGAGAAATCCGGCGCTGTTCGAGCGCGTACAGGCCGAGGCGGATGCCGCGTTCGATGGCGGACCTCTCGATCCGGCCAT
>JBFIHF010000531.1:0-2500 GCA_041601915.1 Bradymonadaceae bacterium | reverse complement strand
GGACGCCGCCGCCGGCGATCAGTCGCCGGGCCTCGCCGCGGGACCGCCCGAACGCGTCCGCGACGAGGGCCGGCAGGTGCACGGTGCCGTCGGGCGCCGAGAACACGAACTCGGGCATGTCGTCGGGCGCTTCCTTCTGGATGAAGAGCCGGTCGAAGCGCTCCTCCGCGGCCGTGGCAGCGCCGGCGTCGTGGAACCGCGTGACGATCGCCCGCGCCAGGGCACGCTTGGCGTCCCGGGGAGAGGCGCCCGGCGGCGGGTCCTCGACGGCCAGCAGGCGCCGCCACGTCTCCATCGCCGCGTCCGGCAGGGACAGGGTGCGCCCGTACATCTCGTCGGGATCGTCCGTCACCCCCACGTGGTTGCCCAGCGACTTCGACATCTTCTCGGCGCCGTCGACCCCGGGAAGGATCGGGACCGTCAGCACGCTCTGCTCGGGGACCCCGAACGCGCGCTGCACCTCGCGCCCCAGGAGCAGGTTGAAGGTCTGGTCGGTCCCGCCGAGCTCCACGTCGGCCCTGATCGCCACCGAGTCGTAGGCCTGCATCAGCGGGTAGAGCAGCTCGAGGACGGAGATCGGCTGGCCGGCGGCGAACCGCTTGGAGAAGTCGTCGCGCTCCATGAGCTGCGCCACCGTCGTCGTGCGCGCGAGGCGGAAGAGCTCCTCCATCTTCATGTCCAGCCACTCGCCGTTGAAGCGCACCTCGAGCAGGTCCGGGTCGTCCCGCAGCACCCTGAACGCCTGGTCCTGATAGGTCCGCGCGTTCGCGTCGATCTCCTCGCCCGACAGGGCGGGACGCGTGGACGACCTCCCGCTCGGATCGCCGACGCGGGCCGTGTAGTCCCCGACGATCAGGACGACTCGATGTCCGAGGTCCTGGAACTCGCGCAGCTTCTGCAGGACGACCGTATGGCCGAGGTGGAGATCGGGGGCCGTCGGATCGAGGCCGAGCTTGACGCGGAGCTGTCGCCCGTCCCGTGCGGCCTCCTCCATACGCGAGCGCAGGCCGCCCTCCGGCAGGGCGGCGACGGCGTTGCGGGTCAGGAACGCTGCAGCGGACGAAGGGTCGAGCATGGGGCGCGATGGTAGTCTCCCCCCTTCCGGAGCAGGTTGCCGCCCATGCTCCCGTTGCCACGGTCCCCGTCGGCGCACCCGGTCACGACGGGCCCACCAGATGCCATGAGCGACTCCGAGCGCACGAACATCACGACGCTCCCGCTGCCCGAGTCAGCACCCTCGCCGCCTCCCGCGCGGCCCCGGGTCAAGTGGCTGCGGCTCCTGCTCCTGCTCGTGCCTCTCAGCCTGCTCGCGGTCGTCTCGACCGTGTTCGGGATGATGATGGCGGTCGCCTCCGACCTCCCCGACCTCGAGAACCGGCCCGAGTACCGCGAGCGCGACGGCGCAGCCAACTCGGTGATGGTGGACATCCGCAACAAGGAGCTGGGCCTTCTCGCCAGCAACCAGAACCGGATCATCCTCAAGAGCAGCCAGGACATCTCGGCCTGGATGAAGTCGGCGATCATCGCGGTCGAGGACCAGCGCTTCTACGAGAACAGCGGCGTCGACCTGCGGGGCATCGGCCGGGCGTTCGTGAACGACGTCATCAAGGGCGGCGCCCGGCAGGGCGGGTCCACGATCACCCAGCAGTTCGTCAAGAACGCGATGGAGGCGCAGGATCAGCGGACGGTCTTCCAGAAGCTGCGGGAGTCGGCGCTCGCCTACCACCTCACCCGCAAGTGGTCCAAGGACAAGATCCTGCGGGAGTACCTCAACTCGATCTACTTCGGCAACGGGGCCTACGGCGTCGAGGCCGCCGCCCGGACGTACTTCGGCAGCGACCCCAACCACCAGGGCTGCGGGACGCTCGCGCGCCCGTGCGCCAAGGAGCTGGAGCCGCACGAGGCGGCCCTGCTCGCGGGCATCGTCGCCTCACCGTCCGGCTACGACCCGACCGTGAACCCCACCGCGGCCCGCCGGCGCCGGGACATCGTCCTGGACAAGATGCTCGAGCAGGGCCGGATCTCCGAGGCCCAGCACGCGGACGCCATCGTCCGGCCGCTGTACGGCGGCGAGGTCAGCCCTCCCCGCGTCGAGTCCAAGGCGCCGTACTTCACGTCGTGGGTCCGGCAGCAGCTCGTCGACAAGTTCGGCGCACGCCGCGCGTTCGAGGGTGGACTGAAGATCCGTACGACGCTGGACCTCGACCTGCAGCAGCAGGCGCAGCGGGCGATCAACACCTACCTGTCCAATCCCGACGGGCCCACCGCCGCGCTCGTCGCGATCGACAACGACACCGGCGAGGTCCGGGCGATGGTCGGCGGGCGCGACTACGAGGCGCAGCCCTTCAACCTCGCGACTCAGGGCCAGCGCCAGCCGGGATCGTCGATCAAGCCCTTCATCCTCGCCGAGGCGCTCCGCCAGGGGGTGAGCCCCAACTCGGTCTGGCCGTCGCGCAAGCGCGAGTTCACGGTCCCCAACTCCGGCGGCAAGGAGAAGTTC
>JBFIHF010000530.1:0-3910 GCA_041601915.1 Bradymonadaceae bacterium | reverse complement strand
CGTGAGATGTCGCTGTACGACGACACCGGCAACCTCGTCGAAGACTTCGACACGAAACTCGCCAAGACGACCCCGCAGGGCGCGGCAAAGGCGATCGTGAAGGGCATCAAAGGTAACAAGCATCGGGTGCTGATCGGACTCGACGCCTACGCGATCGACCGCGTGCAACGCGCGGCGCCGGTCGCACACCGCGCCATCGTGCGGCAGGTCTACGGCCAGATGATCAAGCCGAAGGGCTAGAACGGGCTCATAGGTAGGATCTTAAGACGTACTCAACACAAGTGGGCCGTTCCGCTCCGCTGGTCCGCTGGTCCGCTGGTCTGCTGGTCGCCGGTCAAATTCAAACTAAGACCCACACTCGGTTCATGGAGCCACCACGCGAAGCGTCGAGCAACCTCGAGCCTGCTGGTGAACCGCGGCCTCCCCCGTGAAGCGCGAGTGCCTCGGGCGCTTCGCGTGGTGGTTCTCTAGTTGGTGTGTGGGTCTTAGTTTGAATCTGACCGGCGACCAGCAGACCAGCGGACCAGCGGACCAGCGGATTCTTTGAGAACGGGCTAGAACCCGCGCGTCGCGAGGTCGTGGGCCAGAAACTCGTAGAACTCGAGGTGGGCAAATCCGGTGCGGGGATCGGGCGCCAGATCTTGCATCTGCCCGACCTCATCGGCGTGGTCCGCTCGAATGCAGCCGCGGAACTCGCCCCACTTCGCGCTCTCGATCGTGACCATCCCGTCGTTGGGCAGCATCGCGGCGCCGTGCGCGACCAGCGGCGAAGTCCCGATGAACAGCGCATCCATCCGATCGTTTTGGCCGTTGTCGTTCCAGAACGTGTTCTCACACGCCGCATCGTCGGACGGACCACTGATTCCGAACACATTCGAGAGCCCCGCCCACGACTCGTACACGATCGAAGGGTCGTCCGGGTTCGCGGCGTTGAACGCCGGTGCCGCGGCTTCGGCGAGGCTCGCGAGCCCCGCGCTGAGCTTCGGGTCCTGCGCAACCCCCTCGGAGTACTGGGTTCCGAGCGCGATCAACACGGCCTTCGCGATCGGCGAATCCCCGTTGGCCGCGGCTTCGTCCAAGAATGCGTCTGCGACGGCCGACCCCCGGTGGGGAGTAGAGATCGTCGTCAGCGTCGCGACGTGGTCGCCGACCCCCATCGTCGAGATCGCATAGCGCGCATCGAGCCCGCCCATCGACTGTGCGATGACGTTGACCTTGTCGACGTTGAGCGCCGCGGTGATGCCGACGATCTGCTCGGCGAGCATCGCGCCGCGGACATCCACGCCATCGAACGGCTCGACCGCCGCCTCGACCACGACGAAGCCCTGCGCGCGCAGATGGTCGGCGACGCCGAAGAACTCCAGAAACTCCGGGTTCGCCATGAAACCGTGCGCGAGCACGATCGGGTAACACGTGGCTGCATTGACGAGGCAGCGAGGCTCGCGCGGCTCCACGGTCCATGGCTCAGCCTCCCCGCGCACCAGGTCCGCCGCGATGGGGTAGACGACCGGTTCCACGGACGGCGAGTCCGCCGGATCGGGCACGGCCGGAGTCGTGGTGACCGAGATGGGCCCTGCGGCATCAGAGCCGCCACATGAGGCGGCAAGCATCAGCAAGATGAGAAGTTGGCGTTTGATCACAGTCCGCTCCGGGCAATGAGTGTTTCTTACTCAGTTGCGCGGACCATGTAAAGAGTATCCACTTTTTAAGTGAGCGACCCTCTAAAAGCTTGTGCTAGCGCGGCTTTCTCGGCACGCCGAGCTGATCGAGCAACCGATCGACGGTGTGGTCGAAATTGGAGACGAGCTCGGGCCCGGAGCTCGCCGGCACAATGTTTCGGGAGACCGACTTGCCCTGATAGCGAATCGTCAGGAGCAAGCCGTCGGTCTCTTCGCCGCCGAATTGCACGATGACGCTCTCCTTGGGGTCGATCTGGCGTTCCGCGAAGGCAGACTGTGCCCGGTAGCTCGCCACGATGTTCAACTCCGAGACGGCCTTGGCGTCGACTTCCACGAGCGCGCCGTCCGAACCGGGCATCTCGCCGTTGGTGCCGAAGCGTCCAAAGGACTGCACGACGGGCGCCACCTCTTTGACGGGAGCGGCCTCAGGGAGCTTGGCGAGCAGATCGTCGATGGAGTCGGCGGCCTTCGCAGCCTCGGCCGCCGCGCCGGACGTCGCCGCCGGCGCGGTCGACTCCGGCGCCTTGTCGCAACCGGCGAGGGCGATGAGTACGAGCAGCGTGAGGGTCCTCATGATTCTCCAGAGTGGGCGGCGAGCCAATCGCGGAGGGCGTCGCCGGTGCCGGTGGGCCACGGTCGAACTTTCGAAATCGGAACTTTCTTGATCGCGGCGAGCTCGGGTCCCGCGGACGGCTCGGCCTCGATCGTGACGTGGTACGCGATGATCAGCTGGTTCATCATCTCGAAGGTGTACAGGCCAACAAAGGACTGCACGCGCGCCTCCACGCACAGCTCTTCGGCGACCTCGCGCAGGATGCCGTCCTCGGGGGACTCACCGCGTTCGAGGAAGCCGGTCACGAGGCCGAACCAGGTGTCGGGCCAGCCATGGTTGCGGGCGAGCACGACGTCGTGACCGTGCTGCACGATCGCGGCCACGACCGGCGTCGGATTGTCGTAGTGAACGAAGCCGCACTCCTCGGTGGGACAGAATGCGCGCGTCCGGCCCTCGTGATCCTCCTGAGGTTGCAGCGCCGCCGCGCAACGCGGGCAGTACGCGAACGTCATGCGGACACCGTCGATATGCGCTGATGGATGATGTACCCGGCGAACCCGAGCGCGATGAGATTCGACGCGCCCATGAGCCAGAACGAGTACTGCGGCGAGTGTGCCGCGAGCACGTAGGCGACGAAGTAGACCGCCGAGCTGAGCACGAGTCGCCAATCCAGCCACACGTTCAACATCGCCATCGCGACGAAGAAGAGGAGCAGGTGCGACGCCACGAGCTGATGCGGCGTCTGGGCCGCGCCGGACAGCTGCAGCGCCACAGAGCCCGCCGCGATCACAGCGAACGGACCGAGGATTGGGCCCGCCACGACGCCGTGGAACAGCGAGCGTCGGCGCAGCGCGACAAAGCCGCCGAGGACGAGCCACGCGACGCTCGCCACGATCGCCAACTGCAGGCGGGTGATCACGATGTCGGCGAACGTCTCCATCACGGCGAACGCGAACCCAAACGCCGACCAGATCGCGACGGCGCCGCCCATCAACGTGACGCGGTCCCGGCGGCTGCCTGGGGACTCCGCAACGACTTTGGGGACCGGCGCGACGGTCGGAGCGGGCAAGCGCGCGCGGGGAATCGTGGGGAACTCGGTGGAGTGATTGATCCGCTCCTCGAGATCGGGTGCCGGCGTCTTGAGCCGCAACAGCAGGTCGTGTGCGCGATCCGCCGCGCCGTGCTCGATCTCGTAGCCAATCATCTCCCGAATCACGAGCTCGAGGTTCTCGTTCACCACCGGGTTCCGCGACCAGAAGTGGCGCGCGCTGCCATAGGCCGTGAACGTGCTCGCGAACAGTTCGCGAACCACGAAGTCGTCGACCTTGGACTCCACCGCTCGGGAGAACTGCTCGTGGGCCTGCAGGGCCTGCCGCGTGAGGCGTTCCGACGGTCGATGGCGCAGGAACGCTTCGAGGGCGTGCCGCAGCTCCACCATCGTCTGGAAGCGGTCGCGGGGCCGTGTCGCCATGGCCTTGTTCAGGAGCAGCGCGAGCTCGGCGGGGACGTCGGGCTCGTAGTCGAACGGCACGGACGCGACGGCGCTGTAGAACGCATCGAAGACGTTCTCCCCGATGTGTCGGGGGAGCCCCGTGACGACCTCGTGCAGGCTCGCGCCGACGAGGTAGACATCGGTCGTCGGGCCGAGCTCGGCGGCGTTCCGCGTCGCCATCTCGGG
>JBFIHF010000529.1:0-3925 GCA_041601915.1 Bradymonadaceae bacterium | reverse complement strand
TCGAGGTCCGGCAGTCGATCCGGGCCGAACGCGGGGCCGAGTTGCAGCAACAGCGGCCCGAGTTTGTCGCCCAACTCCGCCATCGTCTCGATGAAGCGGATCGCTTGTTCGCCGCAGTTGCGCAGCTGCGCTTCGTGCGTGATGGAGCCGGGGAACTTGGCCGTGAACACGAAGTCGTCGGGGGTGCGCTGGTTCCACCCTTGCACCGTCTGCAGGGTCGGCGTTCCGTAGAACGTCGAGTCGATCTCAACGGTTCGAAAGCGCTCCGCGTACCGCTCGAGGCGGGCGAGCGACGTCGTGCCGGGCGGGTAGAACGGGCCGTGCCAGTCGTCGTAGGACCAGCCGGCGGACCCGAGATAGATCTGGTCGTGGGTGTGGACGCGTTCGGCGGCCGGCGCGGGGAACAGCGACTCATTCATCCGGGGCCCCGCGCGGAATCACGACATCGAACGTCGACCCGACCCCGACCTCGGAGCGCGCGTAGATCTCGCCGCCCAGCGACCGCATGATGTCGCGCGAGATGGCGAGCCCCAGCCCGGTACCTTCGCCGGGGGCCTTCGTCGTGAAGAACGGCTCGAAGATCCGATCCAGCGAGGCGGCGTCGATGCCGGAGCCAGTATCGCTCACGGAGAGAACCACCGTCTCATCGCTCACGACGCCGGTGACGGTCACCGCGTTTTCGGACGGCGCCCCGGCCGGGATCGCTTGGACGGCGTTCACGAGCACGTTGAGGATCACCTGGCTGAGCCGATTCGCGTCGGAGTGCACGACCGGCAACGGCGGTAGATCCAAGACCAGCTCGGCGCGAAACCGCGCTTCGTGCCGCACGAGGCCGAACGCCGCATGGACCAACGGGTCGAGCTCGACCCAGTTCTGCGCGCGGCTGCGGTCGGCCCCGAAGTACTTCAGGTCCTGCACGATCTGGTGGATGCGGTTGAGGCCCGTGAGACTGCGGACGAGGAGCGAATCGAGGTCTTCGCCCAGAAACTGGATCTCGTGGCGCTCGGCGAGGGCTTCGAACGCCTTCAGATCCAGCTCGACGCCGGTCGCGAGGTGTGTGCGAACGTCGTCGTGGAAGGTTCCGATCGTGCTCACGTAGTCCATCATCACGGTGAGGTTCGTGATCACGAATGTCGCGGGGTTGTTGATCTCGTGGGCGATCTCGGCCGCCAGCAGGCCGACCGCGGCGAACTTTTCGTTGTGGACGAGCTGGGCCTGTCGATCGCGCAGCCGCTGAATCTCACGTTCCAAGTCGGCGGACGCCACGTCTCGCACTAGCAGCACCGCCACGGCTTCGTTCGATGCGTCCAGCCAGGCCTCGTCGACGAACCTCACGCCCCCAGTCCCCGCGGCGACCCGCGCGCCCCTCACGATCGCGACCACCGGCACCTTGGCCCCCCATGTCATGAGTTGGGCGGTGGCGCGCTCGAGGTCGGCGGTCTCTCGAAGATCGGCGACGACCCCGTCGAACGCGGCGAGGTCGTCGGGCACGTCGTCGAGCGACGCCACGGTCTCCACCGACTCGATGCCCTCGGGCAGCGGCAGAAAACTCAGAGTCGTTGAGACGAGCAACACACGCATCGTTCTTCCGTATCACACTGGCGGGCGAGGGCGCCCGTCGATGAGCCACCAGGCGACACCGACGATCGCGACCAGCGCCGCGACGAGATGTCCGCCATGCACCCAGGTCGGCGCGTCGCGGGTAAACTCGGCGAGCAGACGCACGGCCGCGTACCCCAGCGTCACGACGAGAGCCTGACGCCCCGCGGGCCCCGTCCATCGGAGCGCCACGACCACGGCGAGCAGTGTACCGCCCGCGAGGTAGGCGCCGAACGGGTGCAGATGCGCGCCGTCGGGGTACGTCACACCAAACCAGTCCGTCGCGCGCCCGGGATCGCATCGCTCGAAGACGCACCCGAGGCGCGCCAGCGCCAGCGCGGTGAAACCGGCGGGCAACACGATGTCGAGCAGCGACGCGAACGGCTGGCGGCCAAAGATCGCCCGTGCGGCCAGCAGCGCCAGCCCGCCGCCGAGGAACGCGCCAGCGCTGCTGTAGCCGGCCGGCGCCAGCGGATCCCAGATCCACGTCATCTCGCGATCCGTCCACCACCACTGCAGCAGGGACCAGACTCGCGCACCGGCGATCGCGGCCACCGCGCTCAGCCCCAGCGTCGCGAGCGGTTCCTGCCAGCGGGCCCCGTTGCGGCGCGCGAGGAAGACCACCAGCGCAAACGCCACCACCAATCCCGCACCAGCGAGCTGAAGCTGGGATGGTCCGTGTGCGAATCCGAGAATGTCTGTGCCTTGACGCAAGAAAAACGGGCTTGCTATAAATTCGGTCGAGCTTGATCATCTTAGTTCGTGCTCTTTCGTCCGTACAAGCGACACCTCTCTGCCACGAGCGCTCGATGTCCGCAGACGTCTCCGTCAAGATTTACGGCTGTCGCGGGAGCATCCCCGTCAGTGGGCCCGAATTCGTCCGTTATGGCGGCAATACGTCGTGCGCCGTCGTGCGCGTCGGCAACCGCGAGATTGTGCTCGACGCCGGCAGTGGGATCCGCCACTACGGCCAGACGATCAATGGCACGAAGGCGCCGCGGTCCCATATCTTCGTATCGCACACGCACTTCGATCACATGCTGGGCCTGCCGTACTTTGCGCCCATCTACCGCCCCGATGCCACGATCGACTTCTGGGGCCCGCGCGACATGTGCCATGACTCGTTCGAGTCCACCGTCGACAACCTGATCCGCCCGCCGTACCACCCCGTGTCGCTGTGGGAGATGCTCAGCCGCAAGCGTTTCCACACGATGGGCGAAGCCGACGTCGTCTACTTCCTCAAGGATTCGGACGAGACGCTGCTGCTGCGACCGGCTCATCCCGAAGACGCGAAGCGCGTCCCCGATCCGGACGCCGTCGCGTTCTCTGTGCACTGCATGCGCGGGTACAACCACCCGAAGTCCGGCGTGAGCATCTACAAGGTGGTCGCCGGGGACAAATCGATCGTGTACGCAACGGACACCGAGGGCTACGTCGGCGCGGACCGCCGCCTGCTCATGTTCGCGCGCGGCGCCGATCTCATGATGCACGACGCGATGTACACCGAAGAGCGCTATACCTCGATGCCGGTGCCCACCCAGGGCTACGGGCACTCGACGGTCGAGATCGCGACGTCGCTCGCCAAGGCGGCCGGGGTAAAGAAGCTCGTACTCTGGCACCACGACCCCGAGAATACGGACGACGAACTCGACCGTGTCGGCGAGCTCGCCCGAGGGTTGTTTCCGAACAGCGTCGTGGGCCATGACAACCTCGAGATCACGCTGTAAGTGCCTGATCTCGACCTCCGATTCGACGACATCACGGAACGCTTCTCAAGCCATCAGCTCGAAGAAGTGCGTGCCTTTGCGAGCACCCATGCGTTGCCCGCGGACCTGATGCTCGAGATCGGCACCAATCGCGGCCGGTTTCTCAAGCAGCTCGCCCTGCGTCATCCGGAGTCGGGGGTCGTCGGCGTGGAGCTGCGCCACAAGTACGTGACGCTCGCCCGCCGAGACCTCGAGGACGCCAAGATCACGAACGCCCACATCGTTTCGGCGGATGCGGCGCTGCTGCTGCCCATCGCGATCGATGACGGCCAACTGACCGATGTCTTCGTGCTCTACCCGGATCCGTGGTGGAAGAAGCGCCACCAGAAGCGGCGCATCATTCGCCCCGACTTTTTGGATCTGCTGGCCCGCAAGATGCGGTCCGGCGCAAACCTGTGGATTCGCACCGACGTCGGCCCGCTCGCGGACGCGATGCGCGATACGCTCACCGACCATCCTGGGTTTGAGCCAATCGCGCCCGAGGATTACCCGGTCGCGCCGTTCCTCCGAAGCCGACGCGAGTCCAAAACGATCCGCGCATCTCGGCCCGTGAACATCGT
>JBFIHF010000528.1:0-3926 GCA_041601915.1 Bradymonadaceae bacterium | reverse complement strand
CATGTCGAGGATCACCTCGAGCATCTCCTGGCGGATGTCCGGCGTCTTCATCGGCGGCAGCGGCACGCTGATGTCGTCGACCGCGATCGTGATCTTCATCCCCGGCTTGAGCTGGGCGAACAGCGGATCGCATCCCTGCGGATTGTTCAGCGCGTAGCGCACCGCCGCTTTGCGGTTCGCGATCCCCTTGAGGGGCGCGTTGGGATACAGCACCCGCGTCCCGGCCGGAAAGCGGTGCAGTAGGAAATCCTCCGCGTTGTGCATGTAGCGGGGCGGAGAATCCTCGTCGAGATACACGACGTTGGTGACATCATCCATCGGCTCTAACCCAGCTCGAGAACCGGCCACTGATACGCTTTCGCGGTGGTCCGGAGGCGGAAATCGGGGTTGACCGCACAGGGGCGACCAACGACCGACAGCATCGGCAGATCACTGCCTGAGTCGGCGTACGCGTAACAATCGTCCAGCGCGTACCCGTTGGCTTCGGCGTACCGGCGGACCCACAGCGCCTTGTTCGCGCCGGCCATGATCGGCTCCACGAGACGCCCCGTGGCGACGCGGTCCTTCATCTCGAGGGTATTCGCGACCCAGTGGTCGACGCCCAGGAACTCCGCCAGCGGCTTCGTGACGTGGTCGATCGCGCCGGTCACGAGCACCTGATGGATCCCGCGCGACTTGGAGCGTGCGACGAGATCCTGTGCACCATCGAGGATGTTGGGCTTGATCACTCTCTCGAAGATTTCTTCGCCCAGAATGACGAGGCGGTCCTCCCCGAAGCCCTTGTAGTTCTTGTAAAACGCATCGTTGAACAGCTTGCGGTCGTACTTGTCCGCCATCCAGTACAGCGGAAGGCTCGCCATGAGGCCCGCCGTTCGTCGAACGCGGTCCGTCATGCTGGGCGCATTGACGGCGTAGTAGGCGTAGGCGTGGACCACGTTGGTTTTGATCAACGTGCCGTCTACGTCGTAAAACGCCGCGGTTCGCGGTGCAGCTGAGCCGTTCGAAGTCATCCGTCCATCCAAGAAAATTCGCCCGTCCGGGGGGCTGCAACTAGATAGAGACCGCATGAAACCTTGTCAAGCTGGCGCCAATATGACTGCGAAGTCAGCACGGATCGGCTCGCCGTCCTCGTCGAAGTGGGGTATAAGAAAGCCATGGCTGCACAGCTCAACGAGTTCCGAGATCGACTGGTGGCCCTCTTTGAAGGGGGAGGCCGATATCAGGTCGAAAAGCTGATGACGCTCGGCGTCTATCTGCTCGTCGTGATCGCGACGACGGTGTGGGTGGCCTCCACCGAGGACGCGTCCAACGAGCTCGGTGCATCGCACGGTTTCGAAATCCTCGATCCCCTCAATCAGAAGATTTTCTTTCTGGAGAACGAGTCGGGGGACGACTGGACCAACGTGCGGATCGTGCTGAACAAGGATTACCTGTACACGACCGCGATCGTCAGCGACGGCGAGCGCCTGATGCTGCGTCCGGAAGATTTCAGCTACTTCTGGTGGGTGCCGCGTCCCTGGGGCCGGCACGATTGGGAGTCGGTGGGTCCGCCACCCAAGCCAGGGAACAGTGCGGGTGAAGATCTGGACTGGAAGTTGGTCGAGGTTCGTGCCCGACAGGGGCGACTCGACCTGCAACTCTGACCGTGTCCGCCGCACCCGCGCACGAAACCGGGGGACTCTACGTACATGTGCCGTTCTGCCGGCAACTGTGCCCGTACTGTGACTTCGCCGTCGCCGTCCGGCGGCTGCCGCCCCACGACGCCTACTGCGACGCGCTGATCGCGGAGTGGTCGTCGCGGCCGCCGACCCATCGCGTGACGACGGTCTACTTCGGCGGCGGGACGCCGGGGATGTGGTCGCTCACCGCGCTCGCCAGATTTTGCGCGACGGTCACGCGTGACGCCGGCGAGGTCACGATCGAGGCGAATCCGCACGACATCACGAAACACCGCCTCGATGCGTGGCACGACCTCGGCATCAACCGGGTGAGCCTCGGCGTGCAGTCCTTCGATGACGGCGCGCTGCAAGGGTTGGGCAGGGATCACGACGGGGCGATGGCGGCCCGAGCTGCCGCGCTGCTCGTCGGCGACGGCCGCTTTCGCTCCAGTATCGATCTGATCTATGGCGGCCCGCGGTACAGCTCCGCGGTCCTTCGGGGTGATCTGGCGCGGGTCGCCGATCTGAGGCCCGGCCACGTCAGTGCCTATCAACTCACCGTCGAACGAGACACGGTGTTCGGCGTGCGACAACGCCGTGGGGACCTGAAGCTGCCCGTCGAGGATGACGTCATCGATTTCGGCTTCGAGCTCGCCGCGGCGCTCGGCGAGCAAGGCCTGTGCCGGTACGAGGTCTCCAGCTACGGTCGCGGCACCGACCGCGGAGAACACAACGCGGGGTACTGGCTCGGCCGGCCGTACGTCGGGATCGGCGTCGGGGCACACAGCATGCAGCGCGACGCTCAGGGGGTTGTGCGCCGCAGAAACGTGCGCAACCTCAAGGCCTACCTCGCCGATCCGCTGACCCCGGCCGAGGTCGAACATGTCGTCGCCGAAGATCACCTCGCCGAGCGGCTCTTCCTCGCCTGCCGGACGACGATCGGCACCGACTGGTCCGAACTGCGTGCCCGCTTCGACGACGTCCCCTCCGCGGCGTGGGACCGCGTCGAGCGCGCCCGCGACGACTTGCAGAAGCTCGGGTGGGTCGACGACGGGACCGACGTGCTCCGAGCGACTCCACGTGGACTTGATTTCGCCGATGCGATCGCCGAGCGTTTCTGGAATGCAACGAGGAACCGTTGAGCGCCGCTGTTACCGCGGGTTTCGCAGGGGTTCGAATCTCGATTCAGCGCCGTTTACAAGCCTGAAAACCATCTGCTACGATGCGCGAACTCAAGCTCGGCTCAAGTCGTACGTGCACAGTCTTCACACCGAATCACCGGAACCCCGCGTGATTCTATCTCCGCTCTTAGGTTGGGCGCATGGCAATGGATATTCGCGATCTCGAGGAGGCCTGGCAGGCCAAACCCGGGAACCCCGAAACTTTTTCGGCACTGGCTGGACGCTACATTATCGATGGGAGCTGGCGAAAACTCGTCACCCTGTTCGATGAGGGAGCCGATCAGCTCGCCGATGACGCCTCGTACGGTACGCGGCTCGTTCAGGCTCTGAAAGAGCTCGAGGCCCATGCGGCCGAACCGCGCGAAAAGGGAGGCATTCTCGTCGCGATCGGTGACGCGTATCAGCACTACGTCGACGATCGCGAAGAGGCGATGAAGGCGTATCAGGCCTCGTTCAAAGCCTATCCAGGCGACACGACCTGCCTCGAACGGGCGCGGTCGATCTATCGACGCACCGGTGACTTCGAGCGGATCTTCCTGCTCTACAAGCTGGAACTGAAGGTCAAGACGACCAGCGAGCCGCGAAGCGCGGTCCTCGTCGCGATGGCTCAGGTGCGCGGAGACGACATCCGCGATACCGAGGGCGCGGTGCAGATTCTGGAGGAGGCGGAGAAGCTCACGCCCAACAGTCCGCTGATCGCGACGCTCTTGGAGCTGTACCGAAACGGTGAGTCGATGGCTCAGCGCGTTCAGATGTTGCTGCGCGACGCCGACGAAGCCGAGGACGCCGGCGAGCCGGAGATGGCGGCCGAACTGCTGGCGATGGCCTCCGATCTGGAGGCACAGCGCGACGCAGCGGAGGATGACTCTGCGCTCAAGCTCGCGCAGCGGGCTCTGACCCTCGACCCTCAGAACGGCGACATTGCCGCGCGGATCACTCGCCTGGTGAGGAGCGCGGGCCTCGTGGCGAAGTCCGCCGAGCCCACCAACGGGCACGCCGCGCACTCCGAGGCCTTCGAAGAGGAGGCCGTGGCGTCCGCAGCGACGCAACGGATCGACATCTCGACGCTCGATATGTACCGCCAGGT
>JBFIHF010000527.1:0-3958 GCA_041601915.1 Bradymonadaceae bacterium | reverse complement strand
GTAGCGATGGCGGAACGGCATCCGGCCGTGCGACACTGCGGCGTGGGCTGGCATCTGACAGAGAACATGATCGTCGAGGCGCGCTACCGCCTCGATTCGCCCCTCGGCGAAGGCGGGTACGGTGCTGTGTGGCGAGCCACACGACTCGTCGACGGTCAGTCGGTTGCGATCAAATTCCTCAAGCTCGACGGCCGGGTCGCGCGCCAGCGATTCGAGCGAGAGGCCGACGTCCTCCGACGCCTTGATCATCCGCACTGCGTCTCGTTCATCGAGTTCGGTGTGAACGTCGACGGGGACGCCTTCATCGTCAGCGAGCTCCTCGAGGGGCAGACGTTGCAGCGTTGGAAGCGTCAACCGCGCGAGCTCCCCGAGATCATCGAGGTGTTGCGACAACTGACGCTCGCGTTGCAGGCCGCCCACCGCGAAGGCGTGGTGCATCGCGATCTCAAACCGGCGAACATCGTCGTTTCTCCCCCACTCCACGTGAAAGTCCTCGACTTCGGTATCGCGAAGTTGCTCGCCGACGACCAGGGTGACATCACGCAGACCGGCGAAGTCTTCGGGACCCCCGGCTTCATGAGCCCCGAGCAGCTGCGCGGGCTGCGCGATCTAGGGCCGCCGAGCGACTTCTACTGTCTGGGCGCGATCGCGTTCGAACTGCTCGAGGGGCGGCCGCCGTTCGGGGGGAACTCGCCGCTCGAGATCGGCATGGCACATCTTCTCGAGCCCGTCCCGCAGCTCGATTCGCGTCGACCGGCAGCGCTCGCCGAGCTCGTGCGCACTCTACTGGCCAAGGAGCCGCGCGACCGTCCCGCGACCGCCACCGCCGTGCTTCAAGCGCTCGCTGGGATCGCCGGCGGCCGCTCGGCTTTGCCCGCATCACCCCGCACGACGACCGAGCCGTCGGCGCTGCCGTGGCGGCGAGTCGCCATCCCCGCCGTGGTCGTGGTGGCGTTGCTGCTGAGGTGGGGCACCGCGAGCCGCGACGAGCCCTCCCGCCACGTTCCTCCGCCTCCCCCTGAATCGGTCGCAGCCGCCGATCAGGTTGCGCCTCCGCCTCCGCCCGCGCCGCCGGTCGTGGACGCCGCGCCAGATCGCGAAACGGGCGACGCCGCGAGGTCGGTGGGTTGCGCGAACCCGAACGCGGACCTCACCGGGACGAAGCGTCTGGCCCCCGGTTCGCAGCTCATCCGAGGGGTGCGCGTTCGCCTGCCTGATCCCTACGACCCACGGCATCCGCACCCGGTCGTCGTGCTGTTTCACGAAGACGGTCAGTCCCCAGAGGAGATGCTCGCCGAGGTGAATCTCGATCAGCTCGCGAACGAACGCCGGTATGTCCTGATCGCACCAAACGGTGCCCCTCCGCAGATCGCGGGCTGGAACCAGACGAAACAAGGGGGAGCATGGCAGACCGAAGCGGTTCGCGCGGGCTGGTCCGACGCCTGGAATCTCGGCGAGCACCTCTGCTTCGACGATCGCAAAATCTTCGTGATCGGACATGGGTTTGGCGGGGGTCGCGCCGGGAACAAGTTGGCGTGCGACGACGCGGTCGCGGCCGTCGTGCTCTCGTCGTTTCGGCACGAGACCGACGACCCAGCTCCGTGCCGAGCTCCACAGGCGCCCGTGCTCGATTTGACTCCCTTGGCTGACGAGGCGGACGCGCCGGTCAACGGGCGCCCCCAGGCGGCGCGTGGTCGACATGGTGTGGTGTCACTGCGAGATCATGAGAATTTCTTGAGTGAAAGTCACGGCTGCTCCAGCGAACGCCGAGCGATCTTCACCGCCGACGGGTCCACGTGCTACGCGTGGGATGCCTGCACCCACCCGCTCTACAGTTGCCACATCAACGGTGGACGGCACTGGCCGGGCTACGGGACGGGCTTGACGCTAGAGCGGACGAAGTTTCCGTACCAGATGGTGGTTGGGGACTTCTTCAACGATCCCGAGGCCTTTGGCGAAACCCGTGCCACGCCGGCGATCTCGGCGCCTTAGTTATGTGAAGCAAGGATGAGAGACGATCCATGACACACATCTTCCGCCTCCCGGGATATGAAATCGACGTCCTGACCCCTGTCGACCTGACGCCGACCGGTGCTCGTACGGCGCAGGACAGATTTGAAATGCCGAACGAACTCACGCCGTTGGGCACACTGGGCGATGAGCCGTTCTTTCTGGCGATACGCGGCGATGGCGCGGTCGTGATGACGGACGGCGTCGAAGAGACCCACGTCGTCTGCGGGTCGCGCGAGGCGCTCGACCTCTACCTCGTCGGCGAGGGCGCGAACCCGTTCGACGAATTGGTCGCCGCGATCGAAAGCGCAGATACAGATGCATTGAACCGCTTGATGCCACGGTTTCCGCCACGCGATGATGGATATGCCTCCGACGACGATCGGCTTCGCACGGCGCTCGTTCACGCCATCCACATCCTCGCCGACGCCGCCCCGGAGGGCCCGGAGAGGATCAGCGCGCTCGAGCGCGCCGTCTCGATCGGCGGAATCGGCGCGCTGCACGTTGCACGACGCCGGCTGGCTGAGGCCCACGCCCGTGGGAACGACTGGGCCTCGGTATGGGAGGCCGGGAAGCGCTACGCGCAGTCGTTGAACCGCGACGAGGACGCATGCGAGCTGGCATTGTTGGCCGGAGAAGCCGCCCTACGCGGTGCCGCGGACGCGGCGGAGGTGTTGGCCAAGTTCTTTGGGAGCTACGAACCGTACGCCCCCGAGCTGATCGAGGTGGCGCGGGAGCGTTGGTGTGAGCGCGTGCCGATCCAGCGCGAAGTCATCGAACAGCTGCTTCCACGGCCGATAGACTCGGGCGCCGACGACCTTCGCGAGTGGTGGTCGGCGCTGCCCGATGTCTGGCGAACGGCACTGCTGCAACACGTCCCGGCGGAGCCCTCCGACGCCGACCTCGACCGGCTGCGCCGCGTGCGCGACATCACGGTCGGGACCGAACAACGCCCGGTCTCGGACCTCGAGCCGATCGGAGTGATGGAAGGACTGAGATCGGTCACGCTGCACGCCCAACGCGCGAACCTCGCTCCGCTTGCTGAGCTGCCCGCTCTCTGCATGCTTCGGTACTGGGGAACCGTGCGCAACCTCGAGGCGATGAAGACGGTCCGCGGCGTCGAGGTGTGGCACAAGATCGAGCGAGTCTGGGATTTCACGACCCCGCGAGACCCGATGGTGACGGACCTCTTTGCGGCAATCGGTCGCGGCGACGTGGACCGCGTTCGCGCGCTGGTGAAACGCGGTGCGCCGCTCGACGAGCCGCACCCAAAGAGCAAGATGTTGCCGGTGGAGCTGGCGCGGCGGAAAGGTGACGTGGCAATGGAAGCGCTTCTGGCGGAGTTGGGCGGTGCGGTGCCGTAGAGACAGTTTCGGCGCGCGGTCGAGGCGGCGACCTCGGTGGTACTCGTCGTGTCTCCTCAACAACTCGATGGGTTGCACGCTTATGACAGCCTGCGACGCAGACGACGCAAATGACAGGGAGCACAAGTCGTGGCATGCAGACTCGACTATCTGTCCACACCGACCAAGAGCCGTCCATGAACCACGCTCTCGACCTCGCCCTGTTCAAGGGCCCTATCGTTGTCACGGCCGTGTACTTCGGCCTCTGGTACTACCTGCTGCTGGGGCTCCAGCGAGGGACGAAGTACAAGTTGAAGGCGGAGTACGCCGCGCGTGGCGAGGAGTTCGACCGCTACTTCGGTCAGGATGCGCGCATGCTGGCTGCGGACCGCGCCGTCATCAATACCCAGGAACAGATGGTACCGTTCCTCGCGGGCATGTGGCTGCACGCCGTGATCGTCTCACCGGTTCATGCGGCGTGGCTGGGCGCGGCTTACACGGCGTTGCGCGCCGCCTACCCCGTGCTGCTCGGAAGAAGCGTCTCGAAGATCAACGCGAGGCAGGTGTTCCTCGCCACCGGACCGGCCTACGGAATCGTGTTCTAC
>JBFIHF010000526.1:0-3960 GCA_041601915.1 Bradymonadaceae bacterium | reverse complement strand
TCCGCGCCGAGCACCTCGGTCGCATCCCAGCGGTCGAACGTGAACGCCGCGACGCGATCGCTGGCCGGCAACGCGGCAAACAGGTGTCGGAGCTGGGCGCCGAGATACTGGTTGATCGGCACCACCAGCGTTGCCACACGCTGCATCGCCGCGGCGCTCGCGAAGAACGGCAGCGTCGCAAGTCGCGCCCCATGCGCCGGTGTCGCCATGAAGAACTGCAGCGCCTCTTCGCTCGGTTCGACCCGAAACAGTCCGTCGACGAGCCGCAGCAATTCCGCCCGGGACGGGGATCCGCTGAGCGCCACGGACGGGGCGGCACGCTGGGCGGCGCCGTCCAATGCGGCCGTGAGCTGCTCGTCATCCGGACGCGCCTCGTGTGCGCTCTGCAGCAACCACCGGCTCGCCTCGTCGTCTTGTCGGGCGAGCGCCCACTCCAGCTGTCCATCGGACCCGCGCTGCTTGAACATCGCACGCAACCGGCGCGCAAACTGAGGCTCGGCGACCCGCGTCGCGAACTCGATCGCGATGTCGACGAGCACCGGATCCCGGTGCCCCCACAGGCGATCGAGGTCTCCCGGACCTTCCCGCAGCCACGCCGCATGGAGCACGTCCGCGGTCCGGACGACGAAGGACTGCAAGCAGTCGCGGTGCTGTTCTTCGAAGCACTCCTGGCGAGCGCTTCGGGCGTTGTGCACGTGGTCGACGACGTAGCTGGCGATTTCGGCGACGGGCAACGCGGCGAGTGACGTGCTGACGAGGAGATCGTGGCTGCTCCACGCCGCCGCGCGACGCCCAGCGGCGCGCATCTGAGCTGCCAGCGTCCGCAGCGCGGCGGGATCGGCGGGCAGGACCTCCTTGACGTCCGCGACGAGATTCCATGGGTGATCGTCGGCCGTCGCCATCCAGTCGAAGTGGCCACGCGCCGCGAGGTACCGCCGGACGTCGCCGAAGGCCGGTGAGGCCAGGTGTGGCGCGTGCATGTGCAGACGCGCAGCGCTCGCCGGGCTCCATGTCGAATCATGCGGCTCGTCGCCGCCCACCCACGTCGCCGGGTCGTCGAAGCCGCGCGCGAAAGCCCACTCCGCAGCGCCAGCTTCATCCCCTGGTACCCACTCGGGAATCGGTTCGTCGCGCGCGCTGCGCCAGGGCGTGACGCCATCGTCGTACCAAAACGTGTCGTGCAGCGGTCGTGGGCTGCCGGTCGCCCCGAGCTGCAGTCCGCAGGCGTCGGCGAACTGCGCGAGCGCCTGACCCAGCGCGGCGTCGAGCGCATTTTGGTTTTCGAACGCGTAGGTCCGATAACCGAGCAGCATGCCCGCATCCGTGACGGCAATCAGCTTGCGCGCCACCACGGTGCCGTCCTCGCGACGGCCGTAGAGCACCTGCTTGTTCACGTCGATCGCGTTGGTGAGGGTGCTCGCGGCGTTGAATCCGCCCCGCAAGCTCAGACAGGTGTCAAAGTAGCTCCCCATCTCCAGCGCGTGCAGCGGATCGGTCTCCGTGGTGATCCGGATCGTCGTGCCGCGCACGTTCAGCGCCACATCGACGCCGCGGTGCCAGGTGCCGACGTCGACGCCGCGTAGCGCGATCTGGGCCAGCCATGCTTGGTTCGCGGCGCGATCCGCGACGTCGCGGCCAGCCAACACGTCCTCGAGCAACTCGCGCAGCGCGCCGAGATCCATGTTGTCCGCGGCGACGAGGAACATCAGTGACTGCACGCGCTCGGGAAGTTTGCCCTCCAGTCGCCGGCCGAGCAGGCGCTCGAACGCCGCGCGCGCCGTGTCGTTGAGGACCTCCGCGAGGCTCTCTCGTCGAAGCACGTCCAGCGCCCGGTCAAACGCTCGGCGGGCGCGTCGTCCGGCGCCGTCCACGCGCAGCTCCCGCAGATGCGGCGCCTCGAGCGTCGCGATGCGAGCGTCGGTCGCCGGCGACGGCGCCAGCGCCCGCAGGTGTGCGAGCTGTTGTTCTTCGGTATCGACGACCGACAGTGGCTTGAGCACAGCGGACGAAAACGTTTCGCCGTACCCGGCGAGTCGTCGCCAATGCAGATACTGTTCAAGGTCCGACACCGTCAGGTCGAGCGCCGCACCCACCCGGTCGAAGTCCGCCGGGCGCTCCAAGACCCGCGGCTCGTTCCATTGCGCCATCGCGTCAGCGAAACCGAGGTCTGCGAGACCAGAATCGCGAACCGCGGCGAGGATCGAGACCAGCGACTCGGGCGCTTGGTGGTGCGTCGCCAGGAGTCCCAGCACCAACGTGGGCTCCCACGACCGTCCGATGCGAAACGGCGCGACGAACCAGTCCGCCGTGGGTGAGACGTTCGGGATCGGGTCGGCGCGCAACCGGCGTACCGCATCGAGGTATGCGCGGGCTCGGTGCTCGTCGTCGAAGTCGCCCAGAAGATGGAGCACCTCCAGCTCGAGGGCATCGGCGAGCAACGCGCCCGGGAACGTGCTGCGAGTCAGGTTCCATCGCGTCGCGTCGAGGCGCCCTTCGTCGAACTCGCGCACGACGGGCCACAACGCAACGCGTTGTTCGGGTTGGAGATCGACGGCGAGCCCCAGCAGCGCCTGGAGCTTCCGCCCGCCCGTGGGCGGCAATCGAAGCCCGGTGCCGCGCAGCACGAGCGCGAGCTCGAGGAGCTGGACGCGGTCGTAGTCCGACCACGAGCCGACCGGTGGCGCCGGGACCGGCTCGCCTCGCTCGGCGAGGTGGCGTGCCGCCGCGGCCAGCGGCATCCCGCGAACTTCGAACTCCAGTCGGCGACGACGCCCAAGCTCATGGGGTGCGTCGCCGCCCGCGGTGCGCCGCAACAGCCGGACCAGCGCTCGTGCGCGCGCCGCGCGCTCCTCGGGCAGCTTGACCAGCCGAGTCCACAGCTCGCGGAGCTCCGGCCGTGCCGGTCCCCGGCCGTCGGCGACGCGTTCCGCGGTGTCGACAAAGTCGGCGAGGTGCCCTCGAACCCGCGCGTCGGCGCTCTGATCGGGGCGCTGCGCGTCGGCGAACGCCGCGGCCAGATCGCCGCCGACGGTGTCTCCGAACAGCGCAGCTAGCCGATCTTCGAGGTTCGACCACGGCCGTGCCGGTCGTTGGGCCACCTGCAGCGCGTCGCGACACGCATCGAGCAGCGCGCCGAGGTCTCGCCCTCGAAAGCTTCGCAGGGGGCGCAGTCCTTCGTCGATCAGGGCTTGCACTTCGTCACGGCGCTCCAGTTTTCCGAGGTGAAACCACGCCTTACCGAGGTTTCCGGGTGTCAGGTGGAGCAGCTCGCGCGCTCCTGCTGCGGCCGCGACCGCGTGGCGATCCAGCGTTGGCGCCAGCAGCGCCCGGGCGAGCGCGTTCAATCGCTCGCCGGCGAAGTCGGGACGGCTCAGCAGCCACGCGCCATCGTCGTCGTCGAGCCGTACGCCGACGAACCGTCGCACGTAGTTGTACGACCGCACGAGTTCTTCGGCGAGGATGTGCTTCCGGGTGCTGGGTGTGGAGCGATTCATACGTAAGATCTTAAGGCGCACTCAACACAACCGGTGGGCCGTCTTGCTCCGCTGGTCTGCTGGTCTGCTGGTCTGCTGGTCGCCGGTCAAACTCAAACTAAAACCCATCCTCAAACCCACGGACCATCTCGCGAAGCGTCGAGCAGCGCCGCGCTTCGCGGGGTGGGTCCGTGGCTCTGCGGGCGGGTCTTAGTTTGAAGTTGACCAGCAGACCAGCAGACCAGCAGACCAGCGGATTCTTCTGCAGGTTAAGTGATCGCTTATGTGGAGCGACTAACCCCCTTTCTTCGTCGGCGTGGCGGCTTTCTTCTTCTTCTTCGCGTTCGGCTTGTCCGCCTTCGATGACGCTTCGGGCTTGATTGCGTCCTTGATCAGGAAGTCGACGTGATAGTGGTCGTCGTGACGAACCCACACGGGCTTCGAGACCCATTCGAGCTTCTTCTTGAGCCGCTTGCCGGTCTTGGTC
>JBFIHF010000525.1:0-3977 GCA_041601915.1 Bradymonadaceae bacterium | reverse complement strand
GAGTACCAGGGCGTCGTCGCCGCGCGCAGCGCGAGGCTTGTGCCGAAGCGCGTGTCCCAACGCACGCCCGCCGACGTGTCGAGGCGCGCCGTCCGGAGGACCTCCGGATCCTCGGCGGCCGTGGTCCTGACGGCCGTCTGCGACGCGATGTACTGCGGTTGAACGAAGACGACGGGCGCGAACGGGCGCCGGGTTTCGGTGGCGCGCAGCGTCTGCACCTCGCGTGTCATGCTGTCGATCAGTAGCGCGAGGTTGTTGTCCACGGCCGTGGTCATCGCCTCGCGATACGGCAGCGGGCGTTCCTGCGCGAAGGCGTGTGGCGTACACGCCAGCGTGACGAGGACAAATACGAGGTGTCGAATCATCAAAAGTCGCCAGAACAAAGAGCGATACGCGAGGATTGATAGTGAGCGAACGCGCGGGAGGCAAGTTGGTGGGGTGATGTAGTGAAACTTGCCCGCGGAAATTCCCACCCCGCAGACTTTTCGTGGCCGCGTCTCATCGACGTTTATTGTGCGGGTCCTCTGGTCGAAATGATCCGCTGGTCCGTCCAGTTGATCCGCTGGTCTGCTGGTCCGCTGGTCCGCTGGTCTCCGCTCCAATTCAAACTAAGGCACGTCCTCACGCCACGGAACCACCCCGCGAAGCGTCGAGCAAGCCGCGCGTCACGGGTCGGCTGCTTCGGCGGACCACCTGGACCAGGCGCGCCGTGCGGGGTGCCTGGCGCTTCGCGGGGTGGTTCCGTGGCATGAGTGTGGGCCTTAGTTTGAATTGGAGCGGGGACCAGCGGACCAGCAGACCTGCGGACCAGCGGATCAATTGGACCGACCAGCGGATCACTCGGCGGCGCTCCACCGGTCGACGACCGCAGCGCCGACGGCGTCGCCCCAGACGTTGATCGTCGTGCGGCACATGTCGAGGATTCGATCGACGGCGATGACGAGGACGTAGCCGCCCGCGGGCAGGCCCACGGCCTCGAGCACGATGATCATCGTGACGAGCCCGGCGCTTGGGACGCCAGCCGCGCCGATCGCGGCGAGGGTCGCGGTGAGCACGATGACGATTTGATCGGCCATCGTGAGGTCGAACCCGATCGCGTTGGCGATGAAGACCGCCGCGACGGCCTCGTACAGCGCGGTGCCGTCCATGTTGATCGTCGCGCCGAGCGGCAACACGAAGTCGGCGCTCTCGCGGCTGACGCCGGCGCCGTCCACGACACAGTCGCGCGTCACGGGGTAGGTCGCGGAGCTCGAGGCGGTCGAGAACGCGGTCAGCAGGGCTGGTGACAGCGCGCGCACGTACTCGAGCGGACTGCGTCGTGCGAAAGCCCACAGTGCGAGCGGTAGCACGATCGCGCCGTGGATCGAGAGGCCGACGAGGACCGAGGCGCAGTAGCTGCCGAGGCTCACGAAGAACACCGACAGATCGGCGAGCGACGGGTCGGCGAGGGTCGCCACGAGCAGCGCGCCGACGCCGATCGGCGCGGTGGCCATCACCCAGTCCACCATCTTGAAGATCGCGGCGTTCATCGAATCGATGACGGCGACGACCGGCTTGCCCGCATCTCCGGTGAGCAACAGCGCGAGGCCGAAGAACACCGACGCAAAGATCGTGGGCAGCATCTGCCCGTTGGCGAGCGCGCTGAAGACGTTGGTGGGGATGATGTCGCGAAACACTTCCAGCATCGGGGTCGGGCGCAGCGCAGCTTCGCCCTCGACGACGAGGCCCATCCCCATGCCCGGCTGCACGATGTTCACGACGAGCAATCCGATGATCACTGCCGCGAGCGTCGTGCCGAGGTAGTACGCGATCGTGCGGGACCCGATTCGGCCGAGCCGGCTCGCGTCGCCGATCTGCTGGATGCCGCTGATCAAGCTCACCACGATGAGCGGCAACACGATCAGCTTCAGCAGGCGCAGAAACAGGTCGCCGACAAACGCGAACGGCTGACGCCAGATGTCGAGCGTCACGACGCCCAGCGCGTATTGATGGGCCTGGGCGACGATGTCCGCCGGCGTCCCCCCGGTCGGCGGGGCGACGAGCGCCATCGACCGCATCACGATCGCGATGCCGAGGCCGATCAGCAGGCCGACGAGGATCTGCCAGTGTAGTTTGCGGTACCATGCCATGCGGCGAAGCTACCGACCGCACGACGAATCAGCAACTCGCGGCGGTGAGGCGACCCGCGGCCAGCGACAAGCGAAGCGAGGCGACGACATGCGCGTGTTGGTGATTGGAGGAACGCAGTTTATCGGGCCACACGTGGTGACGGCGCTGTTGCGGGCCGGCCATGAGGTGACGGTCTTCAATCGCGGGGTGACGCCCGACACGCTGCCGGCGGAGGTTGAGCGACTGCGCGGCGATCGGGTCGCGAACGACCTCGCCGCGCTGAACGGTCGGAGTTTCGACGCGACGATCGACATGTGCGGCTTCTTCGGGCGCGCGATGCACGCGGTGTTCGATGCCCTCGCGAGCCCGGGGCACTACTGCTACGTCTCCAGCGTCTCCGCGTACGCCTCGTTCGGCCCGACCGGCCAGGACGAATCCGCGCCCCTTGCGGTGCTCGACGACCCGGAGACCGAGGATGCGGCGAGCGGCGCGTACGGAGGGCTGAAGGCGCTGTGCGAGGAGGTGGTTCGTGAGCGCGCGGCATCGTGTTCGATTCTACGCCTCGGCATCGTGGTCGGTCCCGGTGACACCAGCGATCGGTTTACGTTCTGGGCGGCCCGTGTCGCGGCTGGAGGGACGATCATCGCCCCGGTGGACCCGCGCGAACCGCTGCAGTGGATCGACGCACGCGATGTCGCCGACTTCGCGTGTCGATGCGTCGAACATCGAACGACGGGGACTCTCAACCTCGTCACCCCGCCGCGAGCACACACGATCGGCAGCTTGATCGCGGTCTGCCAACGGGTTGCGAACGTGCGCAGCGACCAGCTCTGGCTCGACGAGGCGAGCCTCGAAGAGCTCGGCGTGAAGCCCTGGATCGACCTGCCGTGTTGGTTGCCATCCGACGGAGACAGCGCGGGCTTTGCGACGTTTGATTGCTCGCGCGCGGTCGCGAAGGGCCTGCAGTTTCGGTCCGTCGAAACCACGGTGCGCGATCTCCTGGATTGGTGGTCCGCGCAACCCAGCGAACGCCGTCAACTGCGCGCGGGGATTGGGCGAGCGGATGAATCGGCGATCGTGACATCCTGTTCGAAATCGCGCCCGATCGCGTCACTGGGCGCCGTCGCCGATCGGGGTGCGGTGGCCGCGCTCGTCACGCGGGCCTTTGGCCAACCCGACGAGAGTCGGCTGGTCGATGCACTGCGTGCCGATGTTGTGGATACCTTTGAGGTGCTCGTTTCGATCGATGACGCGCTGGTGGGGCACGTCATGTTTAGTCGTCTCGACGTGTCTCCCGATGGGTTAGTCGTCTGGGCGCTCGCCCCGATGGCGGTGGACCCGGACCGCCAGCGGACGGGCATCGGCGAGCTGCTCGGTCGGGTGGGGATTGAGGCGTGTCGGGCGCGCGGAGCCGACGTGATTTGCGTGCTCGGGCACCCCGAATACTACCCGCGCTTCGGCTTCTCAGCCGACCTGGGGGCACGTGTTCCGTCGGCCTACTCGGGCGCCGGAGCGGCGTGGATGGCGCTCGAGTTGACACCCGGTGCCGTGGATCGTGTCGAGGATGTCCGTTTTCCGCGACCCTTCGATGACGGCTGACGACCGCATGTACACGCGGCATTGGCTGATGTTCCGCTGGTCCGCTGGTCCGCTGGTCCGCTGGTCCGCTGGTCCGCTGGTCTGCTGGTCCGCTGGTCCCCGCTCAACTTCAAACTAAGGCCGGTGCTCAAACCACAGCGCCACCACGCGAAGCGTCAGCCCCCGCCGCACGTCGCGTCTCGACCTCGCTGGACCGCTGGTCCCCTGGTCAACCTCACACTCTAGTTGCTGCAGAGTGTACCCGCGAAGCAGGGCCAGCCCGACGCTTC
>JBFIHF010000524.1:0-3977 GCA_041601915.1 Bradymonadaceae bacterium | reverse complement strand
TGGCGGCGTGCCAGGCGCAACGGCGCCAACGGCGCCGTGCGCCGCAGCGCGAGCGGGAGCCGGCTGGGCCGGGGTCCCGCGGAGCGAATCAGGAGGCGACGAGACGCGGCGGCAGCCGCGTTTCGTGGCCGAGTAATGAGCGGAGCGGGTCCCGGCCCAGCCGAGCGACCGCGTCCGCCCGTCTGCGAAGCGTCGTGAGCCCCCTCGCTGGCCGCGGATCGGGACTGCTCGACGCTTCGCGTGGTCGCTCCTTGGACGGAGCACAGGTCCAGTTTGAAGTTGACCAGCAGACCAGCGGATTCTTTGGCGCACCCGAAGTCCTCAGTCGAACTTCGCGACGCCGTGGGCGGCGTAGTCCGTGATGCCGCTCGTGAACGCATCGTTCATCTCGCGGCGCGACATGATCGCGAGTTCGACCGCCTTGAGAACGGCGGGATTGGCTTCGGTGATTTCACGGAAGATCTCGGCGGGCAGTAGCAGCAACGTGGTGTCGCGCTCGGCTCGCAGATCCGCCAGGTACGGCTCGTCGTTGAGGCTCGACGCCACGCCGAAGAACTCGCCCTCCCGCATCGAAACGAGCTTCTGGACCCCGCCACTGAGGCGGCGCTCCGCGCTCACTTCGCCGCTGAGCACGAGGTAGAGATCGAGACACGGGTCACCTTCTCGCAGAAAGATCTGGTCGGCGACGATCTCGCGCATCTGGAAGCAACGCGCCAGATCTCGGCGCGTCTGAACGTCGAGCGGTCTGAAAATCTCACTCGACGCGAGCAGGTTGTTGAGCATCCGCGCGTAGTAGAAATCCCAGAGCACGTCCCAGATTTCGGGATGTTCGTCGGCAATGTCGTTGACGACAGACTCGTGAATCGTCAGCAACTCACAGTCGGTTTGCGCGCGAACGCTGGCCGACCCGGTGCGACCGGTCAGCAGCATGAACTCGCCGAAGAACTCGCCCTCCCCCATCGTGGCGAGCTCAATCTCGGTCTCGCCGACCTTGCGCGTCACCCGCGCCCGCCCGTGCACGATAATGAAGAGCGTGCGCGACGCGTGCTCGGGGTGGAGGATCAAGGTGCCCGCGGACGTGCGCAGCACGTCGATCACGCCAAGCAATCGCATGAAGACGTCGGGGGGCAGACGACTCAGCAGCGGGATTTCCGGGAGCCCTTCGCGGCTGACGCTGTAGACCGCGGGGTACGTCTCGGAGACCTCGCTGGCGGCGAACTCGCCGACTTCGCCATCGAACTCGTCGAGGAACGACACGTCGATTTCGGACGAATCGTCGAGCCGCAAGCTGTCCATATCGAAGACATTGGCCTCGAACGTCTCGAACAGTGCCGCGGGTCGATTGAGCGGCCGCACCGGTCGCGTGCTGCGCTCGAGCAAGTCGGGGGTCGGCATTTGCGCGGGGGTCACGTGGTCTGGATTGATGGGCTCCATCTCCCGGGTGATCGAGGGGCTGCTGGGCTCCTCGAACTCCGGGATGAGGTCGCTGTCCAGCGGCGACGTGACGTCATCGGCGTCTTCGTCCTGCTCGAGGTCGAGGTCCTCGAAGGGCGTCGTTGGGTCCGAGGACAGCGAATCCTCGAGCCATGCGCTCCGCGTTGGCTTTTCGTGGACCCAGTTCGGCCCGGGGCCTTGAATCGGGTCGCTCAGCTCAATGGGCTCCGGCACCGTGGGGCTCGCCGTGGCGGCGGTTTGGCGCAGCACCATGCTGTCGACGGGCTTCGCGACCCGCGAGCTGCGCGACATCGCATCGGGCACCTGCGCGAAGAGGCGCGCGAGGAAGTACTTGATCTCGGAGTGTGTCGGATCGAGCTCGAGCACCGCCTTGCAGGCGGCGATCGCCTCGAGCGGCAAACCCTCTTTGGCCAACAGTTTGGAGGCCGTGACGTACTCGGCGACGGCGTGTTTGGTGCGGCCGAGTTCACGAAAGATCGCAGCTAGACGCAACCTGGCCTCGATGTTGTCCGGTTCGGCGGACAACACCTTCTGGTAGTAAGCCAGGTATTTGCGGAGCTTGTCTGACGACATTGCGAACTTTCGGCTCTCGGAGAGCGCACAGTTTGCGAATGGCGCGTGTCGTTGTCAAACGTGCAGACGGTGGCTTCAGCCGGCCTGCAGCTTCTTGACCGCCGATCGAACCATGACGATGCCGCCATTGGGACCGGGGACCGCACCACGCACCAGGATCGCGTTATCCTCGGCGAGGATCCCTGCGACACGGAGATTCTGGACGGTGACGCGCACGTTGCCGTGCTGACCGGGCATCTTGCGGCCTTTGACGACGCGCGCGGGGTACGCGGACATGCCGATCGAGCCACCGTGACGGAAGTACTCGTGCACACCGTGGCTCGCTTTGCCGCCGGCGAAGTTGTGACGCTTCATGACACCGGTGAAGCCGCGGCCCTTGCTCGTCCCCGTGACGTCGATGAACTCACCGACGAGGAACGAGTCGGCGCCCAGCTCCTGGCCCACGGTGTAGCGGTCCAGTTCGCCCTCTTGGACGCGAATCTCGCGCGTCATCCGGCGCGGCACTTCGATGCCCGCTTTCGCGAACACGCCGACACCCGGCGCATTGAGGCGCCAGCGCGGCTCGGTGCCGTCCTTTTCGAACTTGTGGACCAGACCGAAACCGATCTTGATCGCCGAGTAGCCGTCGGTGCCGTGCGCGCTCTTCTTCTGCACGACGACATTGGAGCCGACATCAATCACCGTCACCGGAATCTTGTTGCCAGTCGCGTCGAAGATCGACGTCATCCCCACTTTCTTTCCAAGCAAACCTTTCACGATGCCTCCTTTGGGCGCCTTCACCGTTCGTGTTGATCAGCGGAACGGGGCCTCTGTGCGAGGCCGAGGGCGAAGCATGAGCGGGGGTTTCTAGCAGCCCGTCGACGCGAACACAAGGTGGTGTCGGTCGATCGTCAGTAACCGAGCTTGAGTCCGAGCAACTGACCGTGGTTCGTGATCGCGTACATGCGACTCGATCCAAACTCCACGGCGGCCGCGAAGCCGCTCGTGCCGACCCATTTGACGTGGGGATAGCCGGTATCGGCGTCGAGCACGAACAGCGGCCCGTCGGTCGAAAAGGCGAGCACGTACGGGCCAAACGCCGCGAGCGAGCCCGGGTAGGAGTCCTTCAGCTTGAAGCTCCACAGCGGTTCGCCGTCATCGAGGGCGAGAGCGATGATGCGACCCACGGCGGACGCGACGAACAAGCGGTCGCCGGAGATGACATAGTCGGAGGCACTCTCCACGCGGGAGTGCCAGATCGGAGCGCCCGTGTCTCGATTCAGCGCGTAGACGCCGCCGGCGTACGAGACGGCGTAGATGCGGTCGCCGTGAACGATGACCGCGCCGTCGACATCGGCGAAGTTCTTCTTGCCGTCGGACAGGTCGACTTCCCACAGGCGTTCGCCGGTGTCGATCTGGGCCGCGACCAACGCTCCGTCGGAGAATCCGCAGTAGACCGCGTCGCGATCCACGACGGGCGTACAGCTGCCTTTGACGGTGAAATACTCCGGCACATCGCGCGCCAACGACCACAACTCTTCGCCGGTCTGGGCGTCAAAGGCGTGAAGGATGTCCGCGGTGTCGCTCACGAACAGTCGGCCCTGAGCGTACGCGCCGCGAGTCTCCACCGAGTTCGGCAGTTGCGTCTGCCACGCCGTTTGCCCGTCCCGCAGCTCGAGAGCGACGACGTGGCCCTCGAGGTCGGCGAGGTAGGAGCGGCCGCCGCCGGTCACGGCGCCGGCGTGGAAGACACCATCGAGCCGTTTGCGCCAGAGCACGGACCCGTTGCTGGCCTGCAGCTTCAGGACTTCGCCCTCCGAGGTGGCCACGACGAGCTCGTCACTGGCACCGATGTGGGTCGGGTTGGCGAACTCCTTGGGCTCCGTCCCGAGGTACTTCCAGCTCGTCAGCTGTTCGTGCCACAGGAACGCGATCCGCGGCGTCGCGGCGGATGCGCGCGTCGTGAACGT
>JBFIHF010000523.1:0-3994 GCA_041601915.1 Bradymonadaceae bacterium | reverse complement strand
GGGTGTTCGACGGTCCACAGCACCGGCAACAGCGCGACGACGAGTCCTGCGACGCAGAGCGCCATCCCGGCGCTCCAGCCGACGACTTCGATGAGGGCGAGCGCTCCGGCACCGCCGAACACCATGCCTACGCGATAACCACCCACCTGCAGTCCGTTGCCGAACCCGCGCTCGGCCGGGGCCAGGATTTCCACGGCGAGGCCGTCCGTGACGATGTCCTGCGTCGCGTTGAGCAGGTTCACGAACAGAATGCCGACGAGCAGCAGCTGCACCTCGCTGAACGGGTCGATGAAGGACATCGCGGCCAACGCCGCCATCGATGCGATCTGCAGGGGGATCAGCCACCCCTTGCGCCGCGGTAGGTTGTACAACGGACGGTCGAGCCACGGGGCCCACAGAAATTTTAGGGCCCATGGAATCGCGAGCAGACTGCTGAGCCCAATCGTCTCCAGCGAGGTGCCGCCTTGCCGCAGGATGACGGGCAGTGCCTGAACAAACAGGCCGAAAGGAATCCCTTGCGACAGGTACAGCGCACCGAGCAGCAGATACTTCTGAGGACGCGAGAGATTGTGGAGATCAGGGCGCATGCCCCGAACATCGCAGCAGGTCGGTCGGCGTCGCAAGTCGACCCGCACAGAAATTTGCCGTCGCCACCGGGTGAGCCCCAGAAATCTGTTGTTTTCCACGGGTTGAGATCTGGCGAGTTGTCGCCGTAAGTGGCTGAAAAGGCGTAATAACTATCCGCGCTATCGTGGGTGGCACGGTCCCTGCTCTTCGCAAAGTGAATCTAACGACGGACACAATGCCGAGGTGAAATCGTGGAACCGAAAATGAGATGGAAATGGTGGGTGGCGGCGTCAGCAGTTTCTTTGATGGCCGCGTGCAGCGGAAACACGAGCGACGACACGTTGCCGAAGTTCAATCCGAGCGACCCGCAGCCCGTGCCGACGGTCGGTCAGAGCGACTTCGTGTCCGCGGATGGCCAGAACGGTCAGGCCGCTCAAGACAATACCGATAGAGCGCAGAACAACGCCGCGGCGCCCGAAGCTGCTGGCGCCGACGACGCCGACGACACGCGGACCGTCGAGGAAGGTGACATCTACCAGGTGATGTCGGACTCGGCGCTCATCCTCAATCTCAACTCCTACCGCGGTCTGCAGATCATCGACTTCGCCGATGTCAGCGACCCGAAGGTCATCGGGCACGTTCAAGTCTCCGGAACCCCCGTCGAGATGTACCAGGTCGGCAATCGCGTCTTCGTTCTCATGAACAACTGGCAAGGCTATTGGGGCAGTCGCTCCGATGTCGCGGTCAGCGGATTCGAGGGCGGCCTCGTGATGGCGATCGACGTGTCGGACCCGCACAACCCCAGGGTGACCGGACAGGCGACGATCCCGGGTTGGATCCGCAAGAGCCGACTCACGCGCGGCGGCGACAAAGAAGCGCTGTTTGTCGTGGCGAGCGAGTGGAACACGGACACGACGTACGTGAAGTCGTTCAAGGTCTCCGGGACCGGCACTCTCGCCGAGAAGAGCCTCATCGACCTCGGCGGGTACGTCACCGACATCCAGGCGAGCGCTGAACTCCTGATGGTCGCCCGATGGGACTGGAGCCGGAACAATGCGACGGGCAGCGAGATCACGCTGATCGATATCACGAGCCCGGACGGCGACATGGCGGAAGGCGCCACGGTCACCGTGGCCGGCCAGGTCGCGAAGAAGACGAACATGGACCACACCGGTGACGTGCTTCGCGTCGTCTCCGGCAACGACTGGGGAAGCGCGACGAACACGAATCACGTCGAGACGTTCAACGTCGCCGACATCAACAACGTGACCCCGATCGACGAGGCGACGTTCGGCGACGGGGAGAACCTGTTCGGTACGCTGTTCATGGCGGACCGCGCGTTCTTCGTGACTTACCGACAGGTCGACCCGTTTCACGCCTTCAGCATTACGCCCGACGGGCAGCTGGAGGAGCGCTCGGAGTTCATCATCTCGGGTTGGAACGACTGGTTCCGTCCGGTGGCCCAGAATCGCCGCCTCGTCGGGATTGGCTACAACGACCAGAACGGCAACCGGGCGCTCGCGGTCAGCCTGTACAACATCGAGGACCTCGACAGCCCGACGCCGCTCGTCGCGCGCCAGACGATGCCGCAGTCATGGGGCTGGTCGGAAGCGACCTGGGATGACCGCGCGTTCAGCGTGTTGGAGAAGGGCACATCGGTGCTCGCACCGAATGGCCAGCTGGAGACGGGCCTCGTGCTCCTGCCGTTCAACGGCTGGAGCGCCGCGTCCGACCGCTACGAGTCGGGCGTCCAGATCTTCACGTTCTCGGACACCACGCTGACGTCGCGCGGCGTGATGCCGCAGGACACGCAGGTCCGACGCTCGTTCCTCGCCGATGGCAGCAACAATACCGCGGCGAACCTGTCCGAAGCCGAACTGAGCCTCTTCGATACGACGAATCCCGACGCGCCCGACGAGCTGTCGCGCCTCGAGCTCGCCCCGAACTACTCGGACTTCCTGATCTTCGGCGACCACGGCGTGCGCCGTCACGACAACTATGCGTACTGGTACTGGTGGGGTTCGCAGTCGACGATCATTCCGACCGATACGTTGCAGATCGTCTCGCTGGCCGGTGACGTCGATCGCGCGCTGCCGATTGCCGAGATCGAAGTCCCGACGGATGCGCAGCTCTACAAGGTCGGTGACCTGCTCGTGTCGGTGTCGTCTCAGTACACGGGCTACACGAACAACCGCCCGGACGTGGACACCAGGGTCGAGGTTTGGGACCTGTCGAATCCCGCTTCGCCGGTCGCGAAGGGCGACCTCGCCACCTCGGCGCTTCCCCCGCAGTACGGCTACAACGACTACTACTACGGCGGCGACGACGTCGCGGTCGCGGGCCTGAGCTACTACTACTACGGTGGCGGTCACGCGGTTCAGGTGCTCGATGACGCGCTGGTCTTCACCGAGTCCGCGGGGCAGCAGCGCCTCGAAGGACACACGAAGACCCGGTCGATCTCGCCGAACTACTCCCAGAACCAGTGGGAGCGGTGCTACGATCAGGAGACGTACGAGCCGAAGGCCTGCACGTACCTGTCCGGCGGCATCTACTGCACCCAGCTGACGCGCGTCGACGGCACCCAGGAAGCCGAAGTGTGCCAGGGGAGCTTCCACAGCTGCACGCAGGACGACGAGGGCGCCACCGATTGCGTGCCCACGACGCCGCCGGCTTCGCAGACCGACACGTACACCTACGACTACGAGCAGTACCGCTACTGGACGAGCAACACGTTCCATGTCGTGGATCTGAGCGACGCTGACGCGCCGGTGCTCGGGCCGAAGATCGCGGGCGGTCTCAACAACGAGTCGGCAGGGCTGCTCGCCAAGGGCGACAAGCTCTACTACACCTACAAGCGCCCCTACGTGCTGGCCGGTGACAGCCGTCCGTTCGTGAAGTTCTACTTCCAGGAACTCGACTACTCCGATCCGTCCGCTCCCGTGCGCGGTGCGGAGATCAACGTGCCCGGCGAAGTGCTCGAGGTCGACGGCGATACCGTCATCACCCGCGATTTCCTGTGGGGCCAGAACATCATCGAGACCTCGATCAACAAGCTGCGCATCACGAACAATCGTGCGTTCCTCAAAGGCGTCAATCGGTTCACCGATCGCCAGGTCCACACCGTGAAGCTCGATGGTGCCGGCAACGTGCTCGTCTCGCACCAAGTCGCGTGGCTCGTGAACTACGAGAACCACAGCTACAACGACTACGACGCGTGGGAGAACACGGTCACCCTGTCGCTGCTCGACCTCAACTCGAGCAACTTCAGCCTGGTCTCCGAAGTCGACATCGACGATTGGGCGCAGCTGCAGGGCGCGATCCCCGGCAAAGCACTCTTCACGGTTCCCGGCGGCATGCTGGTCGTGAACATCGCCGACCCGACCCAGCCGCACGCCCAGGCCTACTTCGCGCTGCGCGGCTGGCCGCG
>JBFIHF010000522.1:0-4034 GCA_041601915.1 Bradymonadaceae bacterium | reverse complement strand
GCCGGTGTGGTGTTGTTCGTCGGCAGATCATCCGTGCAGCCGCCGCAGGAGGTGAGCAGAAGCAGCGCCGCAAACAGACCGAGTTTCGGAGTCATGGTGTTTTCAACCCAGGTAACGTGTGCCTTGGTGCACGATACAGAAGTTGTCATCGAACACCCACGCCTGTGACGCACGCCGCCGACGTTCACGTGTCCGCAGTCCCGATTCGGAGCTTGACCCTCTGCGCGAGGCCAGCGCTCCCCGTTCAGTCGCGTCAGCGGACATCGGGTGCTCGTCCGCGATCGTGGTGCAAGAAGTTCGTCGACACGGGTACGCGCGCGAAATTTGCGCTCGCGTCCGCAGAGTTCGGACGGCCTTTATTTGTGTGCAGTGGGTCGAGCGCTGAGAGCGATCTCGAGTTAGCTCGAGCGGCAGTCAATGTGATGGACTCGCTGTGCTCCTCTGTCGCGGTTCATGAGCTCCTCTCATCAGGCCAGGCTGTGGCGAAGCGGCGTTGGATCAGCTTAACGACTTCCACGACGACGAGGGGCGCTACAGCACAACCGATCACGACGCCCCAATCCTCGGCGCCGAGCGGAACGGTATGGAGGATGGTGCTCAAGAACGGCACGTAGACAGCCGCCATCTGCAATAGAATGCAAAGCACCACGGCACCCCACAGCCAGCCGTTCTTGAAGAGACGGGCGTCGAATGCCGAGCCAGTCTCCGATCGTGAGCTGAAGACGTGGACCACCTGGGCGAGCGCGAGCGCCATGAACGTCATCGTGGTCGCATGTTTCAATCCCTCCGCTTGGGTCCCGTGCATCCGCATCCCGAGGAAGAACGCCAGCAGCGTGACCGCGGCGAGTAGTAACCCTTGCCAGCCGATCATCACCAGTAGCCGCGCCGGAAGCAGAGGCGCCTTCGGATCGTGGGGGGCCCGGCGCATCACGCCGGGCATCGAAGGCTCGAGGGCCAGCGCGAGCGCAGGGAAGACGTCCGTGATCATGTTCAGCCACAGGATCTGAAGCGCGCCCAGGGGCAGCGGCCAGCCAACCATCAGGGCGATGAACACCGTTAGGAGCTCCGAGAGATTGCACGAGAAGAGGTAGCGAACGAATCGGAGGATGTTCGCGTAGATGATGCGTCCCTGTTCGACCGCGCGGACAATCGTGGCGAAGTTGTCGTCGACGATCACCATGTCGGCCGTCTCCTTGGCGACCTCCGTCCCCTTGATCCCCATGGCGACGCCGATGTCGGCCTTCTTCAAGGCTGGAGCGTCGTTCACACCGTCGCCGGTCATGGCCACAATCTGGCCCTGCGCCTGCAGCGCTTCGACAATCTGAAGCTTATGCTTGGGTGACGCGCGGGCAAAGACTGCAGCCCCGTCTACGGTCTCCCGCCATCCGGCAGCGTCGAGATTGGCCAGCTCGCGCGCGTGCACAATCCGGAGCGGCTGGCCGTTCCGATCGCGGTCGATGCCGAGCTGGCGGGCGATCTCGGCCGCCGTGATCTGCTGGTCTCCGGTGATCATCACCGAACGAATGCCCGCTTCCCGACAGGTGACGATCGCGGCGTTTGCCTCGTCGCGGAGCGGATCGGTCATGCCGACGAGGCCGACGAAGACCAGATGACTCGTGTCGTCAGCGTTGTTCTCGCTCTCACCTTCGGGCAGCTGTCGATAGGCCAACGCGAGCACGCGTAGCGCGGCCTCGGCGAGGCCTCGATTCAGCTCATGCCAGCGCGCGCGATCGTCGGAGGTTAGGGGCGTGACGCCGTCGGTACCAACCTGGGCGGAGCTCGCCGCGAGCAACGTCGCCGGCGACCCCTTCACGAACATCATCAGCCCGCCCTCACGCATCCGGTGCACGGTGACCATGCGCTTCGTCGCGCTGTCGAAGGGCTGCTCGTGGGAGCGGGGGAACTCGGCTTCGAGCGCATCCTCCTTCAACCCCGCTTTCTCCGCCGCCACGATCAACGCCGCCTCGGTGGGGTCGCCGAGCACGGTGTCGGTGCCGTCAACGTGAGTGACCTTCGCGTCGTTGCACAGAACGCCGATACGCAGCGCAAGGGTGAGGTGTGCGTCGTCACGAGGGTCCACCGTCCGACCGTTTTCTTCGAACCCGCCGATCGGCGAGTAGCCGGTGCCGGTCACGTCGATCCGTCGCCCATCCAGAACGAACGCCGACACGGTCATCTCATTTCGGGTCAGCGTCCCTGTCTTGTCGGTGCAGATGACCGTCGTAGAACCGAGAGTTTCGACCGCCGGCAGTCGCCGGATCAGTGCGCCCATGCGTGCCATGCGCTGCATCCCCAGCGCGAGAGTCATCGTGGCGACGGCGGGGAGCCCCTCGGGCACGGCCGCGATCGCGAGGGAGATGCCGACTTCGAGCATGTAGAGCCAACTGTGACCGCGAAGCACGCCCGCGGCGACAATGACCGCGCAGAGCGCCAGCACAATGACGAGCAGCAGACGACCGAGGCGCGCCAGCTTCTTCTCGAGAGGCGTGTCGGTGCCCGTGGCTTCGTCGATGAGCACCCCGATTTTCCCCATCTCGGTCGTTGATCCCGTACCCGTCACGAGAAGGTGGCCGCGACCGTTCACGATCGTCGTACCCATGAACGCCAGGTTGATCCGGTCCGCCAGAGGTGCGTCGACGTCCGCGATCGGATCGGTCGACCTTGTGACCGCCTTCGACTCACCGGTGAGCGCGGCTTCCTCGAGGCGCAGCGTCACGCTCTCGATGATCCGGCCATCCGCGGGGACACGCGCACCCGCCTCGAGGACAATCAGATCCCCCGGAACCAGCTCGGTCGCCGGGAGCTCGCGTTCCACGCCATCGCGGACCACGCGAGCCATTCGAACCGTCTGCTTCTGGAGAGCTGTCAGCGTTCGCTCCGCGTTCCATTCTGTGACGAAGCCGATCGCGGCGTTCAGTACGATCACCACCAGGATCGCACCTGCCTCGAGATGGTCGCCGATGGCGAGCGCGATCCCCGCGGCGGCGAAGAGCAGCAACACGAGGACGCTCTTGAACTGGCTGAAAAGGATGGCGAAGGCGGACCGTCCGCGTGCCTGCTCCAGTCGATTGGCGCCAAAACGCTCGTGGCGACGTCCCGCCTCCTCCTTCGTCAATCCACGCGTCTTGTCGGTCCGCAGTTGCCGCTCGGCTACATCAATCGGCAGCGTGTGCCATGCCTCGCCCGGGGAAGACGGTGGCTCCCGACGAATCCTGCCGCGCTGTGAGTCCGTACCGATAGATTGCCGCCGTGTAGTCACCGAGTGGGCATGGTGTCGATCTCGGTGACGCCGGAGTGGGCAACTGCGAAAACCGCGCCAAGCGATCGATCCTCGGTATCGCAACGCACCTCAAGGGCGCCTTTGGCGCAATACCCAGGGCTACTCGCCCTCGCGCGACGTCCGCGCGCTGGTGCACGAGCGCAGATCCTCAGACTGAACGGAGTCAAGACGATGAAAGCACGCGTTTCTCAAGGGCTGGGAACGCGAGCCTGAGACCACGTTTCGGACTCCTGATGGGTCAACCCACGTAGTGGGTGCCTTGGTGCACGACGGAGAAGGTCTCATCGAACACCCACGCCTGTGGAACCGGCCAGTCACTCTCCGACGCGACGTCGTCTGCGTACGCGATCGCGTCAGCGCGGGCGTCGAAGTCGCGGCCGGCAACAAGGGTCGAGTTCGATTCGCGCACCACCACGCGATAGGTGCTCGGAGGCACAGGGCCCTTCCGACGGGCCTCCGCGACGATCTGTTCCGGAGCCGCTTTCACTCGTCAACCACCCACGTCGGCTCTCGAAGCACCCACTCTCGACCCGATGAGCCCGCGGAGATGGCGCCGTCGTCGGCGACGGCGGGTCCGGGGATGTAGTCGGTCTCTTCGAGGGTGCCGCGCGCCACGACCTTCTTGCCGCGCAGCTCGGCCGGCCATTCGTCGACCCCGGCGAGGTACACGACTTCGCCGGACTCGGCGATGATCACGGCGCCGCCCTTGGCGTTTTCGGCGATGCCACGCACCTCGTCGGGGGCGTTTGCATCG
>JBFIHF010000521.1:0-4042 GCA_041601915.1 Bradymonadaceae bacterium | reverse complement strand
GGTCTACCGGCTCCACCTTATCTGCGTCGGTCTGATCTAAAGGACTCGCTGCTCTAGAATTTAAGAGCTAGGCCTCGTACACTGGGCTTCGCTGCGATCATAACCCGACCATTTTCCCCTAGGTTTCTTCTGTGTTTTTTACGTTTCTGGAATCGAAGTGGTTCTAACATCCAGGCCCACTTTTAATATTCCGTAGGGTCTACTGTGGGCCTTTCTTACATAGAACCAATTCGCTTCTGATGAAACGTAATGCCTTTTGTATTCTGGACTTTGTTTATGCCTTTTTTTCCTTGATCTTTCGGATTTATTGGGGCCTTGTACCCAATAAATTGCTTTTTGCTTTAAGGAGGGCCGTTGGGGCTTTCAGCTCAATAATACCGTATCGGGGGGCGGCGATACGGCATTATTGTAGCTTCAAGCTGTTATTCTCTGTTCCTTTGGATATGTTGCAGCTTAGGTAAGAGGGACTATAGTCTTATAGCGTCATTCAATTGGTTTTAAGGGGCTTTCGGGCCTCTAAAGAGGCTAATACTTGTCATAGACGGCTCCTCTTAAGCGGGATCCATCTCCAAGGACCACCGTAATGAATTATAAGCGCTCTTCTACAATATATACAATATAAGCATATAGTATATTGTATATATAGACAAGAGAAGTAATCGCTTATATCTCATTCATATACCTCTTATATGCGTAGGGCCTATTCTGTGCATATAAAAGCTATAAGAATGTATAGATAAAGCAATACATTCCCTGCTTATAATCCCTCTTTGCTATTCTCTGAGCCTCCACACTTAAAAGTGGCTTTTTTCCTTGGTTTTCCACGGATCTAAGGGTGTTAACTCCTCACGATCCTGCTTTTTTGATGATTCGTGCCTTTTCTCTATGATTTCCGGCATAACTATAGGAGATTTAGTATAGTTCCTTGGGTTTTATGCAAAGATATGAGGGGTTTAGCTACCAATTCGTGCCGTTTACCTAGATTTGCATGGGTAAAGGACGAATAGGCCTTGTATTACCTCCATTCCGGGCTATCGCAGGCAAAGAAGCTCTCCTAGGTCAGATTTATAGTAGAACTACCTGTATTCTACAATAAATCCAGGCACACAGCATAAATATAGCTGTTTCAAGCCCTATATACCAGTAAATAGGGCTTTTACCTCAAAAAAGCCCAAGAATAGGGGCATTTTAGCGGTATTTTAGGCAAAAAGGCCTAAAAAACAGCATATTTATACGCTCCCAAATAAGGATAAATTCCATGTATCATTATGGGTCGCTTTTGGGCATGATCTGGGAATCCTTCGGATAGCCCATTCCATGTAGTTGCAGGTTAGAGTCAAACCGGTCCTTCGCTGCTTTTTGTAGGCATATTATGAGCAACTGCTCTAATATGCACTGTAGGGGGTTTACGCCTGTTTTGGGAAGAAATGGCTTTTTTCCCTAAAAAACAGGCCTTTTTAGATGCCGACTAGGTGAGGATCTGTCGGAGACTGCAGCCTCGCTTGCAAGCTCGGCCAGGTCTCCTACATCCTAACCTTGTTTTGAATAGTCCCGGTCAGTACACCTCTTTTACTTTGTCTATTTTTTAGGCCTTAACCCTGGTCATTTCCGACTCGAGTAGGGAAATTCTATTTATGAAGGCCTTAAAAAAAATCCAAAAATCGTGCCTTTCCGTTACTATTCAAATACAATTTCGTCGTTACACGTCGAAATTGTCGGTCTGGTTGCGCTTGCAAAGGTACGCTTGGGCTACCTTGGCAAAGTTGCTGCTTTTTGGCCGCCTCAGACTCCCGTCAATTACCATCGTGTAGAGGCTAAAAAATCAAGCAAAAACTTGATTTTTTTGAGGACGTTTTTTTGAACCGATCCTTCGCTCCTGTTTTTCTCTTGATATTTCGGTGTTAGTCCTCTTACTTTTCTTCTTTGTGTGTGCCCCGTACGAACTGTAGATACGTCGTATACGTCATACGGCTCATCACCACGAAGAAAGGGATTTTAGCACAAAAAGCTTGTCCCGGCATCGAAAAATGCGTGGAGCTTCCCCAGGGCGAATCTCCTGTCGCTATCGTTCTTTGAATTGACGTGTCAATTCTGAACGATAGCGATAGGAGCATCCTCTGGATTCACCTCGGGGGAATTCCATAAGGGCGTTCTCGCTGTCCATGCCAAGAAAATCACTGAAAAAGCTAATGTCTCTTGGCTTTTACAGGTGATTCTTTGTTGTGGGCCTTTGTCACGGTATATAGACCCTCTGGCGGACTTCCGGCTCGTAAAAAGGGGTGTGCACGGACGAAATCCTATATAAAACCCCCTTTTATTGGGCCCGAATAGGCAGGTAGGGACCTGTACTTTCGCCCCCTAAAAAGACGACTTTTATATAGGAATACGTCCTAAGAATTCACCCTTTTTTTCGGCCCCGTTTGCCTGGTCATATACGATTACGTCGGGAAAAAGTGACCTCAACCCGGTTTATTGAGTCGCTTCTTGGGAAATACGCTCACTTTTACCACTTTTTCTCCTTATTTTAATGGTTTTCATGTTGGGCACCCTTAAAATGGGCGAAATGCCATATAAAATGCTTACTTTATATAGGATTCGCCTCTTTTTAGGCGATTACCCTATAAAAATGCTTACTTTTATAGAGAATTCGCCTGTTTTTGCCTAGAAATGCCGTGAAACGTGCTTTTTTATGTGTAAACATCAAAAAAAGCTACTTTTTATAGGCTTATTTCCCTGCAAAAACCCGCTTGTTATTCACAAAAGGCATCGAAGGGGCTTTTTCTAGCCCCTTTCGAGCTTTTCTGTATAAAATCGGCCGATTTCCGTCGAAATTGCCTGTTGGATGTCTTGAGGGGGTGCCAAAAGGGCAAAATGACCCCTTTTGGGCGGAGGCCCCTGGGAGGGCCCTGGATAGGGCGGATTACCCCTATTCCGGACCCCTGGGAGGGCCCTGGATTGGGGGTTATACCCCCTATTCCGGACCCCCCTGGGGGCCCTGGATTGGGGGTTATACCCCCTATTCCGGACCCCCCTGGGGGCCCTGGATTGGGGGTTATACCCCCTATTCCGGACCCCCCTGGGGGCCCTGGATTGGGGGTACCCCCTATTCCGGACCCCCCCCAGGGGGTGGTTACCCCCCCCTGGTTTGGACCCCCCAACTCTTGGGTTTTCGGAATCTCAAGAGTTCGGGGGGGGGTCCAAAACCGGGTCTGGTGCCACTTTTTGCATTTTTTACCCCGTTTTTGGGCCTTTTTCGCGCTTCCCAGACTAGGATTTACGCCGGGGACCCTTATCAGGCTGGTTGAGCGCGTTTTTGAGGCCCTTTTTACGACGTAATTGCATATGCGGACCTCCGTACCGTGTATTTCCGGCCTCGAGGCCGGAAATAGACGGTAAGCACCCCCCCTTTTCCGGCCGACTCTGGGCCCCAATCCGGACCCCGTTCATATGGGATTACGTCGGGGAACCCGATTTTCGGGGGGCGAAGTAGCCAGGTAGGGGCCTGGCAACTCGCCCCCCCCGAAAACCGGCCTCCCGACGTAATCCTATATAAACGGGCCGTTTTTGGGGTTCCGGAGTCGTCCCAACTAGGATTTCGCCGTGGATACCCCCCTTTTTCCAATCCGGGGGGGTCAAAAAAGGCCAAAAATAGGCCCCGGGGGGCCATTTTGAGGCCATTTTAGGCCCAGATTGCCCTTTTACAGTGCAGGCTAGAGCTTCGGGGAAATTGATAGAGCGGGCGCTAGGGGCCCAAAAAGGCCCAGCGCCGGCTCTATCAATTTTCCACTGCTCTGATATGCACTGTGGGGGCCCAATCGGGCCTGTTTTACCCCCCAGATTGGCCTTTTTTTGCCCTTTTTACAGTGTATTCTAGAGCAATTTTGCTAGTGTATACTAGAGCAATTTGCTCTGATATGCACTGTAAAAGGGCAAAAAAGCCCTTTTTTGGCTCTCCGGGCCCTTTTTGGCCCAAACAGGCCTAAAATGGGCCCAAATCGCCCCCCGGGCCCTGGGAAAAAATACAGTGCCCGCTCTATCAATT
>JBFIHF010000520.1:0-4052 GCA_041601915.1 Bradymonadaceae bacterium | reverse complement strand
TCGCAGCCGATCGGGCAGCAGTCGTCGCCGGCCTGGCAGGCGGCGGGCTCGAGCTCACAGCGCGCGCTGCAGTCCGCCGCTGAACCCACGAGCGAAAACGTGCCGCAGGTCCCGGGCGGGGTCTGACAGGTGTTCGGGCAGACGCCATCGCCAGATGCGATGCCCGAATCACACGCTTCGGCGCCGTCGACGACCCCGTTTCCGCAAGCGCCCCCCGTCGTCGTGTTGTTCACCGTCACCACGTTGTTCGCCTTCTTGGGCGAGCGCTTGTTGCTCGGCCGCCCACAGCTCGAAACGACCAGAACCAGCGCCAACAACAACAGTCCACAGAACGACTTGGGGTTCATTTTCAGCCTCAGCTACATGTCATGCGTACAGACAGTTCTACAGGGATTCGAAACCTCGATCGAGTAATTGCGAGTAAAGCCGCCGCGATCAGCGCTCCGCGGAGCCGCTCGCCGGCCGGACTCGTGGGGTCGTCTGGAGCGTCTCGGCGCCCACGGTCACGTAGACCATGCCCTCGCTGCGCAGGATGCCCCACGCATTCTTGCGCCCCAGGCAGCCGGCGAGCTGGTCGATGAACTCCGGCGCGAACGCGACCAGCATCACCTCGTCACCGCGGAAGACGGCACCGGAGTCCAGATCGGCGAGGATCGGCTCGGGATTCTTGTGCGTGTAGACGCAGACGCGCGCGGCCTGCTTGGTGATCTTGTGCAGACGGTCCCCCGATGGCTGTCCGATCTCGATCCAGAGTTCGTAGCCACCCGTCAGATCGGACACGCAGATGGCGGGGTCGTCGGGCACACTGATGCCGCGCCCGAACGCGATGCCCTCCCGGTGCTCCAGGACGAGGGCGAGGACGCGGGTGACGAAGTAGGCGTCCGACTCGGATGGGTGTTGCGCGGCCCGCAGCTCGAGCGTCTCGTACACCCCACGATCCACGTCGGACAGGTCGATCTCGAAGCGGAACATCGTGGCGCTCAAAGCCATGGCGGCCTCCTTGGATTTGCACCATACCTCGAATCTTTGGATCCCTCGCCGTCGAGTTTCGTTGCACCTCTGGTCAAACAACCCGGAGACCGACGATGTGGAAACGAACGCTGCTGACTGTGCTGATTCTTCTCGTGACGGGCTGTTCGGACCGCGAGTCCGCACCGATGGGTTCGGTGTCGACGACCGTTCCGGCGACGACGGAGGCTAGTCGAGGCGGGCAGGCGTCGACCCGCGGGACGAACCCTCAAGAACGGATGGTCATCAAGACCGCGGACGTCACGATCGAGAGCGACGACCCGGAAGCCAGCAGCGCGAGCGCACAAGCGTTCGCCGCCGCGGCCGGCGGTTTCGTGGTGCAGAGCAACACCCACCAGTGGAACCAGAACGCGAACACCGTCTCCTTGACGCTGCGGATTCCGGCCGCCCAGTTCGAACCGATCATGGCCCAGGCCCGGGGGCTTGGCTCGGTCAAGTCCGAGAACATCGCCGGCCAAGACGTCACCGAGGAGTTCGCTGATCTGCAGGCGCAGATGAGCAACCAGCGCGCGTTGGAGCAGCGGTTCCGCGAGCTCCTCGGCCAGACGCAGAGCGTCACCGAAGCGCTGGAGGTCGAGCGGGAGCTCGCCCGGGTGCGAATCGAGATCGATCAGCTGGAGGGTCGCGCGAAGTTCCTGAGCGACCAGGTCGCCCTGTCCACGATCAACCTCAACATCAATCCGAGCGCCACGCTGTCCGGCAGCACGACCACAATCCGTGGCGAGGTCTCGGACGCGTTCGCCGATTCCGGCAAGATCGTGGCGGTCGTGATCGGTGGGATCATCCGGACCGGGGCGGCGCTGCTACCGATCATGCTGATCCTGCTGCTCGCGGCCTTCAGCGTCCGCGCCGCCCTTCGCAGGCGCAAGCCGACGTCGAAGTAGCGCAGAGGCCGTGTTAGATTACTCGCCGTCACTCTCGACGGCTGAGACGTTCATGCGACCACCCAAACGATGGAGCACCCCAGCGGTGCTCGCGATGCTGTTGTTCCTTCTGATCAGCTGCGGCGTCAGCGCGACGGTACGTCGCGGCGACGAGGCCTATGCCGCGGGCGATTACGCGGCCGCGCTCAGCATCTACGAAGGGGAAGCCGGGCGCCGGACGCCGAACAAGGCGCTCGCGGACCGGCTGGAGAAGACGCGAAGCGCGCTGCGCGCCGAGCGGATCGCCGCTGCCGACGCGCAGTACGCCGGGGGCGCGTTTCGTGCCGGCATCGCCGCGAGTCAGGCGGTCGTCGCGCTCGGTGCCCATCCCGATGCCGTCGCTCATGTGGGCCGTGCCTGGGAGCTCGTCGGTGGCGAAGGTGCCCGTCTCGTGGCAGAGGCTCGGCCCGGTGCGGCGTTCACGCTGTCGGAGCAGTTCGCGATGTCGCTGTCGCACGCGCCTGCCGCCGAGGCCGCCACGGCGCAACGTACACAGTGGGTCGAAGCCCTCGCGACGCGACTCGTCGCGGCCGACGCCGCGAAACACGGCTATCTGAGCGCTTTCATCGCCGCGACGCTCGCCTCGTTGGGCGCGGTCCCGGTGCAGACCGCGCAGAAGGCGTGGACGCAGGCCCTGGCCAAGGACCGATTTGGGATCTCGCTGACGGGCGACAAGGCGGTGCGCGGGGCGCTGACCGAGGTCGCCAAGCAGTATCGCGACCCGCGCCTCGAAGTCCGGGACGGCAAGGTCGCCGGTTTTAAGCCCGATATCACGGTCCATGTGCGCGCGGCCAAGTTCGAGAAACGGATCACCGTTGCCGACTCGACCGAGGAGATCGAGGTGAAGTCCGGGAACGAGGCGCTGCCGAACCCGAGGTATATCGAGCAGAAGGCACAGGTCGACGCTCAGCGCGCCGAACTCGAGGGATTGCGCAAGCAGCTCGAGGAGGCCCGCGCGTCTGCGGCGTCCGACCAGGCGGCATGCAGCGGTTCGGAGACCCCCGTCATTCAGTGCGACACCGCGGCGAGCCGGACCGCCGAGGCGAGCCGGCTGGGCGAGCAGGTCGCCGCACGCGAGGCGGAGGTCCAGAACGCCGAGGAAAACCTCGGCGCGATCCCACCGACCGTCGTGCAACCGACCTACGGCGTCCGCACCGTGCCGATCCAGACCCACAACATCGAGATCGTCTCTCCCATGCAAGTGCGGGTGAAGATCGGCAAGACCGGTTACGACGAGCAGCGCAGCGCGACAGCGGTGATCTCCGACCGCACTCATCAAGGTCTTCCGGACCTCGGTGTCCCGCCCGATCCGCTGGATGTACCGACGAATGGCGCGATGGAGGAGGCACTGCAGCCCAGTGTGGTCAGCGCCCTCAGCAGCATCGTCGCCGAAGCGTTCGAAAAGAAGCGTGCCGCCCGGCTCGCCAGCGCCACCGCGCCGAAGAACCGCGCCAACGAACTCGCGTTCTACATCGCGATGGATCCGTCGCGCGTCGATCCCAGCATCCGCGACGAGTTCGAGCGCATCGTCGATATCCCTGATGCGATCGGGCTCGCCTCGGCGATGATCCTGGGGCAGTTGCCGTTCGACTTCGCCTCGCGCACGAGCCCCGTGATCGTGGCGGAGGCCACCGGCACCAAGCCGGTCGAGGCAGTCTCGGACAAGCCGGTCGTCCCCGGTCGCGAGTTCCCGATCGCCCCGGTGCGATTCGTTCTCGATGGCAAACCGACGATTGAGCTCACGAAGGGCGGCGAGGTACTCGCGGGCGATCGCATCCTGCTCCGCGTCGTCGGCTCGACGATCCTCACCGCCAATGGCCAGGTCGCGATTCGGTGGCAGAAGACCGGTGAGATCGTGAACGCCGCCGGCCAGGTCGTCGGCATGCTGAGCGCGGGCCGCTACGTCGCGACCGGCATCACGTTCTCGATCAAGGGCAACCAGATCCTCGTCGAGGGCCAGGGCAAACAGGAAACGTCCAAAGAGACCCTCGTGCCCCGTCCCCCCAAGAACGCCAGCGATCTGCACGTCCTGCTCGCCGCGACCCTCTACCCTCGCCTGCATTGGAACCGGTAGAGCCGTGGGGCGGCGGCGAAGCCGCC